>JBJEYC010000450.1:0-5274 GCA_051886435.1 Lachnospiraceae bacterium | reverse complement strand
CCGGTATCAAGCAGGGAGCCACGGAGCAGAACCTGCGCATCGTGATCACCGCCACGGACGCGATCACGGATGCGGAAGATGAGCGGGCCATCGTCGCACAGGAGCTGGCGAGCGGGGCAAGTGCCCTGATCGTACAGCCTGCTCCGGGAGAGGGCACCGAGGAAATGCTCAGGGAGACAGCGGGTTCGATCCCCGTCATGCTGGTGCGGGATGAACCCCTTTCCGAACAGGATGGGGAGAGCACTTTTCCGGTCAGTGCGCCGGACAGCTATGAATGCGGCAGGACGCTGGCCGAGATGATGCTGACTGATTATGCCGGCTCTCTCTCCGGAAAGACGATCGGCATCGTGTCAACGAAAGAGGGGACCACAACGGGGGAGAAGACCCTGCAGGGCTTTATGGACGGAATCAGGGATGCCGCGGGCGGGGAGCCGGAGACTGCCTGGACCATTTCGGTCAGTCCCGGTACGTCCGACGTCATGCAGCAGATCGCGCAGGCGGGCCGTGTGGATCTGGTTGCCGCGCTGGATACGGCATCCGCCGATGCGGCGGGAGAGGCGGCAGAGGAGAAGTCCCTTGGAGGTGCCGTGGTATATGGGATCAGTTCCTCGGAGTACTCGGTCTACTACCTGGATCACGACGACATCGCGGGTCTTGTGATCCCCAATGATTACGACTGCGGCTGGCGCAGCATCACCCAGATTGCGGGAAAGCTCCGGAACAGCCGGGAGGTGATTGCGGGCGGCACGGTGGAGATCCGCACGTTCCGCCGGGAGGATCTGTTCCAGAAGGAGAATGAGGACTTCCTGTTCATGGACTGATCCCGGGAGAGGATACATTGATGAAAAAGATCATGGCGGCGCTGCTCTCGTCGGTCCTTCTGGTTTGCGGACTAGCATCGGCGGGCTGCGCCAAGCGCGAGGAGACGAACATCCGGTATCTGCGGGTGGGCGTGGTGGAGTACAATGCCAACGACACCTTCATCAGCGAGCTGGTGTCCTGCCTCAAGGAGGACTTTCGGGATCTGCAGCGGGATGACCTGAACATCTCGGTCACGGTCAAAGACGCCGCTGGCAGTCAGCGGACGGAGAACAACTGCGTGGAGGAACTGATCGACGGGGGATGCGACGTGCTGTGCGTCAACCTTGTGGACCGGGCCACCACGTCCACGATCATCGATCTGGCTATGGAACACGACGTGCCGATCGTGTTCTTCAACCGGGAGCCGGTGCGGGAAGACCTGATGCAGTGGGACCGCCTCTACTACGTGGGTTCGGATCCCACCCAGTCCGGGGAGATGCAGGGAGAGCTTGCCACTGACCTGATCCGGTCGGATTCCTCTGTGGACCGCAACAAGGATGGAAAGATCCAGTTCGTGCTGCTGGAGGGAGAACCGGGACATCAGGATGCCATCGTGCGCACAGAGACTTCGGTCTCCACGATCCGCAACAGCGGCATTGAGCTGGAGAAACTCTCCTACAGCATTGCCAACTGGAACCGGGCGCAGGCACTGACCAGGATGAGTCAGCTGATCACCCAGTATGGAAACAGCATTGAGCTGGTCCTTGCCAACAACGACGACATGGCCCTCGGGGCCATTGACGCATATGACAGGAAGAACATTACCGAGGCAGACCGCCCGGCGGTGTTTGGAACAGACGGCACGAAAGAGGGCCTGACGGCCATCGAGGATGGCACCATGGCGGGCACGGTCTACAACGACAAGGAAGGACAGGCCCTTGCCATGGCAAAGCTGGCGGTGGCAGTGGCAGAGGGGGAGGATCTCTCGTCATTTGACTTTACCGACGGCAGGTATCTGTATCTGCCTTACCAGAAGGTCACAACGGAGAACGTCGCCACCTTCCGTGCCAAGCAACAGGGAGAGAGCTGAGCTTTCGGACAGGTGCTGCTTTGAAAAACACGACAAAAGGGGACAACCCAAGAGAAGAAGGAGGAGTTTATGACATACGTTCCTGCAGAGAACCGGTATGAATCGATGCAGTACAGAAGGTGCGGGGAGAGTGGGCTTTTGCTCCCTGCAGTATCCCTGGGGATGTGGCACAACTTCGGAGATACGGCAAGTTATGAAAACATGAAGCAGATCTGCTTTCGGGCCTTTGACCTGGGAATCACCTGCTTTGACCTGGCCAACAACTACGGGCCAGCCTACGGGGCGGCAGAGCAGAACGTGGGGCGGATCCTGAAGGAGGAATTTGGGAGTCACCGGGATGAGCTCGTTGTCACCACGAAGGCAGGGTACGACATGTGGCCCGGCCCTTACGGCAACTGGGGGAGCCGCAAGTACCTGATCGCCAGCCTGGATCAGAGTCTTGCGCGCCTTCAGCTGGACTACGTTGACATCTTTTATCATCACCGCATGGACCCGAACACGCCTCTGGAGGAGACCATGGGCGCTTTGGAGCAGATTGTGCGAAGCGGCAAGGCGCTGTATGTCGGTCTTTCCAACTACGACGGACCGACCCTGGAGAAGGCGGCAAAGATCCTCAACGAGCGCCATGTCCCATTTGTGATCAACCAGAACCGGTATTCCATTTTTGACAGGACCGTGGAGGAGAACGGCCTTCTGGAGACCGCGTACCGGCTGAAGAAGGGTGTCATCACCTTCAGTCCGCTGGCCCAGGGACTTCTCACGAACCGGTACCTGGATGGCATCCCACAGGACAGCCGGATCGCAAGGGATCACCGCTTTCTGAAGGAGAGCGCCTTGACCCCGGAGCGGCTCTCCCAGATCCGGGCATTGAACGAGATGGCCAAGCGCCGCGGTCAGACGCTGGCGGAGATGGCACTTGCCTGGCTTCTTGCAAAGCGGGAGGTCACCTCAGTCCTCATCGGCGCCTCCAAGCCCTCTCAGATCGACGACGACATCAAAGCGCTGTCCAACACGGCTTTCACGAAAGAGGAACTTCTCGAGATCGATGCGATCTCCAATCCCAAGAAGGCGTGAGGACAGGGACCAGGAGAGCGGACGAAAGCGGCAGATGCCGACCGGTCATCCATCAGGAATAAGATCACAGCACCGTCACCGGGGAAGACCCGGGACGGTGCTGTTTTTTGGGCAGAAGCATGCGAGGCGAAAATCAGCATTAAAATTTCAAAAATTGGGCCTTGCAGGGATCAGGTGCTAGAAGACACGTTTTTTGTTCTAATGCCCGGCGGGTGAAATTACTAGAATGAGAGCAGATTCAAACAAATCAATGCTTTGGTATTTCACAAGAGGGAAGGATAATGAGCAGAACAAAAAAGGAAAAGAAAGCGGACCATTTGAGTGTCGGAAGGCTCCTGGCGTTTAAGAGCTCGGATGTTTCCCAGGCAGGGATTCAGGCCATCATTCTGGGGTATCTCACGATTTACTGTACAGATACCTTCGGCATCGCGCCGGGAACGCTCGGTGTCCTCCTGATGGCGAGCAAGATTGTCGACGCGATCACCGATCTGTTCGCGGGATGGCTGGTCGACAACACCCACACGAAACTCGGCAAGGCACGTCCGTATGACCTTTGTATCGTCGGGGTGACCCTCTGCTCAATCCTGCTGTTTGCAGGTGATCCCAACTGGGCGGATGCTGTCAAATGTGCCTGGGTGTTCCTGATGTACACCCTGGTGTTCTCTGTCTTCACGACCCTTCGCGGCGCAGCGGTGACCCCCTATACGATCCGGGCCTTCCACAACAACCAGACCCTGATCACCAAGGTTGCCTCCTACGGCGGCATCATCACGATGCTCGGCGCGATCATCATCAACATCGTGTTTCCCCAGGTCATGACCCGCTACGCTGTGGATGCATCGGGCTGGACGAAGACGATTGCGATCTTTGCCATTCCGCTCACCATCCTGGGCCTTGTCCGGTTCTTCACCTGTAAAGAGGACCCTTCAGTCGATGCCGGTGAGCAGTACAAGAAGGTCTCCCCGAAGGAAATCCTGGAGATGTTCAAGCGAAACAAGTACGTATGGCTGTACGCGATCATCATGCTCTGCTACAACATCACCACCGCGCTCGGCGTTGCCACCTACTATTTCAAGTATGTCATCGGAAACCTCGGCCTGATGTCCATCAGCTCCATGACCTCGATTATCACCCTGCCGGTCATGTTCCTGTTCCCCGTCATCATGCGGAAGATGGGCTCCATGAGCAACATGGTGTTCCGCTTCTCCCTGATCGGCATTGCGGGCTATCTGATTGAGCTCTTTGCAGGCAGCAATTTCCCGATGCTGCTCGTCGGTACCCTGATCTCCGGCATTGCAACCCTGCCCCTGGCATATTACGGCGTCCTCTTCATCATGCGCTGCTGCACCTACAACCAGATGCTCGGCATGCCGCGGATGGATGCCTCTGCGGGTATCCTCTCCAATTTCATGTCCAAGGTCGGTTCCGCGGCAGGCAGTGCCATCACCGGCATCCTTCTCGGGGCAGCCGGATACATCTCCGGAACCGATGTGGCCGCACAGCCCGACAGTGCCATCCTTATGATCCGCTTCCTGATGGCAGGCGTTCCGATCATCTGCCTGATCATCGTCTCCATCTGCGTCAAGAAGTTCGAGAAGCTCGAGATCGAGATCCCGAAGTGGGAGGAGGAGCAGAAGCAGAAGGCAGCACAGAAGGCTGGGAACTGATCCGCTCCGCACCAGGCATTTTCATCGCGGCAAAAGCCATGCGTTTTCCATGCGCATGGCTTTTGCCGTGTTCGGGCATGATATACTTGCAATCAGATTGGGGGAACCTTTCGATGCGCGAACTGCTTGATCTTCTTCAGAATGTCTCGGGGTGCTTTGGGGTATCCTGCAGAACCTATACCCTTCCCATGGAAAATCCGGAGAGCTTTGACCTGGGATTCCGCGGGCGCTGGTTTGCGGAAGAGCCCTACCGCTCCCTGGAACAGCTCCTCGGGGCGTTAGTCCCCGGCTATCTGTACATGATGACAGACGGCTTTCAGATCCGGTATCTGCTCGCCGTTTTGCAGGAGGGCATCCTGGTGGTGGGGCCGTATGTCGGAGAGGAGGAGAAGGATCTCTTCAACTACGATCAGCTCACCGTGCCCCAGGCGGACCGGATCCGCCAGTACCGGAATTTGGTCCCTCTCGTACAGGAGCCGGAAGTTTTGCTGAACGTCGTGCTTCGCTTTGTCACGGCACTGGAAGGGGAGACAAAGGTCTTACCGGTCAGCCTGGATGCGGCGAAAAAGGACGAGAAGAAACTTCTTGCGGACATGGTGTCGGAGGACAAATCGTTCATGGACGAGGTCGCCGCAAGGTACC
>JBJEYC010000449.1:0-5297 GCA_051886435.1 Lachnospiraceae bacterium | reverse complement strand
CGGCTTTTTCCTCGCGCGGTTTCAGAAGCCGGAAAAGGAGGCAGAACGTGGCTGAGTCGGCAGCAAAGACAGACCTTCGCTCCCTTCCCCTGGACCGGCTCCAGGAGGTGCTGGTGGAGGCCGGATACCCGAAATTCCGGGCAAAGCAGCTCTATCAGTGGATGCACGTCAAAGGCGTGGACCACTATGAGGAGATGACAAATCTCCCGAAGGCGATGAAGGAGGACCTGGCTTCGCGCTTTGCACTATGTAAGGTCCGCATGGTGGACCGGCAGATCTCCAAAATCGACGGCACGCAGAAGTTTCTTTTTGCGATGGACGATGACGCGCTGGTCGAGGCGGTGTTCATGAAGTACCAGTTCGGGAACAGCGTCTGTATTTCCTCCCAGGTGGGCTGCCGCATGGGCTGCCGCTTCTGCGCCTCCACTCTGGATGGTCTGCAGCGGAACCTCCTTGCCGGCGAGATGCTGGGAGAGGTCTACGGGGTCGAGAAGATCACTGGGGAGAAGATCTCCCACGTGGTGGTCATGGGCACCGGGGAGCCGCTGGACAACTACGACAACCTGGTCGCCTTCCTGCACATGCTGACGGATGAGAACGGGCGCAACCTCTCCATGCGAAATGTCACGGTCTCGACCTGCGGCATCGTGCCGCGCATCTACGACCTGGCGAAGGAGAATCTCTCCATCACCCTGGCTCTGTCTCTGCACGCGACCACCGACGAGAAGCGCCGGGAGATCATGCCGATCGCGAACCACTACACGATCGCCGAGCTTATGGAAGCCGTGGAGGCTTACTTCCAGACGACAGGTCGTCGGGTCACCTTTGAGTACAGCCTGATCGCCGGCGTCAATGACTCGAAGGAAGAGGCAGACGCCTTGGGTGAGCTTGCGAGAAAGGCATCCGCCCATGTGAACCTGATTCCGGTGAATCCGGTCAAGGAGCGGGGCTACCAGCACCCGGACCGCAGAGCGGTGGAGGCCTTCCAGGTTCAGCTTGAAAAACACGGGATCAATGTTAGTATAAGGAGAGTGCTGGGGCGGGACATTGACGGCGCATGCGGCCAGCTTCGGCACAGAGTCCTTCGCGAAAATCAGGGTTAGAAATCATCGAGCAGAGCAGATCCCCTGCTCGATTTTGGCGCTTGCCAGGGCGCAGAAAGACAACAGTGGTATGGCACAGTCTTTTTCTGTTACGGACATTGGACGAAAAAGGACCATGAATCAGGACTACCTCTTCGCCAGCGATGCACCGGTGGGGCTGCTCCCCAACCTCTACATCGTGGCGGACGGCATGGGCGGACACCGGGCCGGGGATTACGCCTCCCGGTATGCGGTGACGCAGATGGTGGAGCAGGTGAAGCAGCAGAAGTCCGGGAACCTTCGGGATATCCTGGACGTCTCCCTGCACAACGTCAACGCCGGACTCCACCGCACGAGCCGTATGGTAGAGGCCTACCGCGGCTGCGGCACCACGATGGTGCTGTGCGTCGTGGAGGGGAGTGTTCTGCATGCCGCCAATGTGGGAGACTCTAGACTTTACCTCGTGGGAAAGGACATCACCCAGATCACCGTCGATCACTCCCTGGTGGAGGAGATGGTGCTCTCGGGAACCCTGGATGAGAAGCGGGCGAGGTTCCATCCGGAAAAGAACGTGATCACAAGGGCGGTCGGCGTGGAGGACTACATCGACGTCGACTTCTTTACCAGCGACCTGCACCGGGGAGATCGGATTCTCCTGTGCACGGACGGCCTGACCAATATGCTGGAGAACGAGGAAATCCGGAAGATCCTGGAGAGTGACACACCGCTTTCCGGGAAGCCGCAGGAACTTGTTGACGAAGCGAACAAACGGGGCGGCCTCGACAACATCTCTGCCATGATCATTGACCCGTTTGCAGATCGAGCGTAATACCAGGGAGAAACTTGAATGGTTAAGATCGGCATGCTGATTGCAGACAGATACGAGGTGCTTGAGAAAATCGGCACCGGCGGAATGTCTGTGGTATACAAGGCAAAAGACCACAAACTGAACAGATTTGTCGCAGTCAAGATCCTCAAGCAGGAGTTCTCGGACAATGCCAACTTTGTCTCGAAGTTCCGCGTGGAGGCCCAGGCGGCGGCAGGACTGATGCACCCCAACATCGTGAACGTCTATGACGTGGGCGATGAGCACGGTATGTACTACATCGTGATGGAGCTGGTGGATGGCATCACTCTCAAAAAGTACATTGAGAAGAAGTCCCGTCTCTCCGCCAAGGAGGCGGTCAGTATCGCCATTCAGGTCGCCATGGGCCTGGAGGCGGCCCACCGGAACCACATCATTCACCGGGACATCAAACCCCAGAATATTATCATCTCCAAGGACGGCAAGGTGAAGGTCACGGATTTTGGCATCGCCAAGGCCGCTACCTCCAATACGATCACTTCCAACGTGATGGGCTCCGTGCACTATACGAGCCCTGAGCAGGCCCGGGGCGGCTACTCGGATGAGCGCTCCGACATCTATTCCCTGGGTATCACAATCTTTGAGATGCTCACAGGGCGCGTCCCCTTCAACGGGGAGACGACCGTCGCCATTGCCATCAAGCACATCCAGGAGCCGATGCCCTCTCCGAGGGATTTTGTGCCGGACATCCCGGTCTCGGTGGAGCGGATTGTTTTAAAGTGCTGTGAGAAGAGCCCGGACCGGCGCTATCAGAACATCACCGAGCTTATTGACGATCTCAAGCTGTCCCTGATTCATCCGGACGACGACTTTGTCAAGATGATCAACCCGGACGAGGAGTCGGCCACCCGCATGGCGCCCGACCGGGGGGATCAGACCATGCAGGAAAACTACCGCCAGCGCTCCTTCGATACCGATGAGGGATACCGGAACGAAGAGGGGTACGCGGCGGAATCCGACTACGGGACGCAGGACCAGGGCGGCTATCCTGAGGGAGGTTATGCGGACCAGGGCTACCGGGAGGAGAACTACCAGGAGCCGCCCCGGAATGAGCGGCCATACCGGGAGGAGGGGTACCGGGGACGGCGCCCTGCCGACCGGCTCGACGAGCCCCTTCGCAAGAACACAAGAAAACCGCAGCATTACGACCAGGACGACTACAGCCAGGATTTTGATGACGGAAACGAGGATGACCCGGGACGTGAGAAGCGCATCACGGCGCTCTCGATCGCCGCGGCGGTCATCATCGGCCTGCTCATCATCTTCCTTGCGGCCTCCAGGCTGGGGCTGATCGGCGGCTCCTCAGGCGGCAGTGCCGCGGAGTCGGTCACTGAGGAGAGCGTGATGCCGGCCGTCATCGGCAAGGATCTCGACACGGCCAAGCAGGCACTGAACGACCTCGGGGTCACCGTGGAGGTGACCTACGGCGAGTCCTCCGAGTACGATGAGGGCATTGTCATCGCCTCCAGCGTGGAGGAGGGCACGGCGATCCAGTCCGGCCAGAGCGTGGTGCTGACTGTCAGCACCGGACAGAGCGGCATCGAGGTGCCAGATGTGACCGGAAAGAGCAAGGCGGAGGCCGTTGCCACCTTAAAGAGCAAGGGCTTCCAGGTCGAGGAGAAGGACGAGAGCTCGGATGATGTCGATGAGGGAGATGTCATCTCCCAGGATCCCGAGGGCGGCAAGACCGCAGCCTCCGATGCCACCATCACGATCACGGTCTCCACGGGACCGCAGCAGGTCCAGGTTCCGAACCTGGTGGGCATGACCCAGTCCTCCGCAACGACAAAGCTCTCTGACAGCGGCCTGCGCGTCGGAAACGTGACCCAGCAGGAGAGTGACCAGTCCGAGGGCACCGTCATCGCCCAGAGCGTCGATGCGGGCACCGATGTGGACCCGGATACCGCTGTGGACATCACGGTCTCCTCCGGCAAGAAGCAGGTCACCTACAGCTACAACACGCCGATTCAGGCGCCGACCCAGGAAGAGGATCCCAACTATGTCAGCGGGACTCAGGTATATGTGGTGCTGATCGCCTCGGACGGAACCGTTCTGTTCAACGACACGGTGACGAGCTTCCCGATTTCCGTCGGCTTTACCGGCCTCTCTTCCGGGACCGGTACCCTGAAGATGAGCTATACCGACACGGTGACCGTGACCGATGAGAGCGGAAACCAGACCGTGACCACTGAGGATAAGGTGATCACACGGGAACTCACGTTCACGCAGGACAGCTGATGGCCATGCAGGGAAAAATCATCAAGAGCATCGCCGGCTTCTATGAAGTCTACACGGACGGGGAAATCTACCGCTGCCGCGCCAAGGGGGTATTCCGCGCTCTTGGCGAGAAGCCTCTGGTGGGGGACGACGTGCTTATGGAGCCCACAGACCTGGTTTCCGATCCCAAAGAGGGAAATGTGACAAAGCTTCTGCCGCGCCGGAACGATCTGATCCGCCCGAACGTGGCAAACGTGGACCAGGCACTTCTTCTGTTTGCGATCACGCACCCGGCGCCGAGCTTTGCACTGGTGGACCGGTTCCTGATCATTCTGCAGCAAAAACACCTCCCGGCGGTCCTATGCTTCAACAAGCAGGATCTGGCAACAAGGGAGGAGATCGCAGAGCTTCGGCAGGTCTATGAGGCCTGCGGCTGCCGGGTGCTGTTTTTGTCCGCCCGGGGCAAAGGAGAGGAGCTCGATGCCGTGCGTGCGGCGGTCCGCGGCAAAACCACGGTGATCACCGGCCCCTCCGGGGCAGGCAAGTCCACCCTGATCAATGCGCTCTGTCCGGGCGCTTCCATGGAGACCGGGGAGCTCTCGAAAAAGATCGCCCGGGGAAAGAACACCACGCGGCACGTGGAGCTTCTGCCGGCGGGGGAGGAGAACACCTTCCTCGTGGACACGCCGGGCTTTACTTCGCTGTATCTGTTTGACACGAAGGCGGAGGACCTCAAGGCCTACTACCCGGAGTTTGCACCCTATGCCGCATCCTGCCGCTTCCACGGCTGCAACCACCTCTCCGAGCCTGGATGCGCCGTGAAGGAGGCCTGCCGGGCGGGGAAGATCCCCCGGATCCGGTATGAGAACTATGTCTCGCTCTTTGCCGAGCTCAAGGACCAGAAGCCCGACTATGGGAAAAAGCGCGAGGGGAGAGGCCCGAAAAACTGAGGAAAAGAAGACAGCGCGTGCGGGTTATCCTGCACGCGCTGTTTGACGTTAAAATCAGAGAACGGCCTTTGACCTGATCGAAGAACGCGGAACAAGCCGTGCTGCCTTCGCGGCGGCACGGCTTGTTCTTTGGTGCGCCCGGCGGCGCACGTTTCTAACCGGTGTAAGTCCGGAGTCCGCCCG
>JBJEYC010000448.1:0-5300 GCA_051886435.1 Lachnospiraceae bacterium | reverse complement strand
TGAAAATTACAGATGTCAGGATACGCAGGATTGCCTCGAGCGGAAAGATGAAGGCTGTGGCCTCCATCACCATTGATGGCGTATTTGTGGTACATGATATCAAGGTCATCGAGGGCGAAAAGGGACTTTTCGTCGCGATGCCCAGCAAGAAGACGGCAGACGGCGAATACCGCGACATTGCGCATCCGATCAACACCGAGACCCGCAGCATGGTGGAGGAGATGATCCTCCAGAAGTACCGGGAGGATCTCTCCCAGGACGGCGGGGCAGACGGATCGGACGAGTGAGACGGCACGGAGGCGGAAGGGGTGCATCCCCTTTCCGCCTCCTTTTTGTCATAAGGCCCGGCACCGGCGCCTTGCAGGCCGGAGCCGGAATGCGATACAATTGTTACAGGGAACAGCCGCGGCCTGCCGCAGCTGCTCTTTTGTGTCGTCATTTTTGGGGAGGAGACAGCGGAGGAAAACATGGCAGCAGATTTTTACCTGATCGTCGGCCTGGGAAATCCCGGTCGGGAGTACGAGGGGACCCGCCACAATGTGGGCTTTGAGGTCCTGGATGAGCTGATTGACACCTATCACATCGATGGACCCACGAAGTTTGGAAAGTCCCTGATCGGGAAGGGCCGGATCGGAGAGCAGAAGGTCATCCTGATGAAGCCCCAGACCTACATGAACCTCTCCGGGGAGGCCGTCCGGGAGGGAATTGACTTCTGGAAGATCGACCACACAAATCACCTGATTGTGATCAGCGATGACATCGACCTGCCGGAGGGGAAGCTGAGGATCCGGGAGAAGGGTTCCGCCGGCGGTCACAACGGCCTCAAGAACATCGTCCTGCATCTGGGAGATGGAAACTTTATCCGCATCCGTGTCGGGGTTGGGGCGAAGCCCTCGCCGGACGCGGATCTTGCGGACTACGTGCTGGGACATCCCACCGGAGAGGACCGGGAAATTCTGGGAGAAGCCAAAAAGCGGGCGGCCAGTGCGGTGGCCTGCATTCTGGCGGAGGGCGTTCAGAAAGCGATGTGCCAGTACAACCGGGAGTAAAGCCGGTCGGAAAGGAAAGGCAGAGGAATGCGCGCAATCACAGCTCCCCTGGAGGAGTCGACAACGTATCAGAAGATCCGGGATCACCTGCGGGTCAGTGCCGGGGCTATCCTGGCGGAGGGCTGTCAGCCCACCCAGGAGCTGCACCTGGCCTATGCGCTCTCCTGGGATCCGCTGCTGCGTCCCAACGCGAGACTCCGGCTCATCGTTGCCAGCTCGGACAAGCGGGCGCGGGAGATCCAGGAGCAGAATCTCTTCTATGACCCGGGGACGGTGCTCTTTCCCGCCAAGGACCTGATTTTCTACCAGGCGGATCTGCGCGGAAACGAGATTGAGACGGAGCGGCTTCGGTGTCTGCGGCGCCTGATCGATGGGAAGCCGACCACCGTGGTGACGACCTTTGCCGCCCTGATGACGCCCCAGGTGCCCTTGAAGGAGCTGCGCAAGAACATCCTGGTGATGGGCAAGAATTCAGAGATGTCCCTGGAGGATCTGGCATCGCGCCTTGTATCCATGGGGTATCTTCGCACGGCGCAGGTGGAAAGCAGGGGACAGTTTTCCATTCGGGGCGACATTGCGGACATCTTTGACCTGACCGAGGACAACCCCTACCGGCTGGAATTCTTCGGAGATGAGATCACAGACCTTCGCAGCTTTGATATCGAAACCCAGCGCTCCCTGCAGGATCTGAACCGGGTGCGCATCTACCCGGCTTCCGAACTGATCCTTCCCGAAAAGGCCCGGGAGGAGGGCCTTGCGGCAATCGAAAATGAGGAAAAGAAGACGGCGGAGCGCTTCCGCCGTTCGGGCCGCATGGAGGCCGCGAAAAGGATCGAGGACGAGACCGAAGCGCTCCTGTCCGAGGCCAGGGACTGGTCCGACTACAGCCGGCTCGAGAGCTGCATCCGCTACTTCTATCCGGAGGCCGACAGCTTCCTGGACCTGTTCCCAAGGGAGGAGACGCTTCTTTTTCTGGAGGAGCCCTCGCATCTCTGGGAGCAGGCAGAGGCTGTGGAGACGGAGTTCTCTGAGAGCATGTCCGCCCGCGCCGACAAGGGATACATTCTGCCGGGGCAGATGAACCTGCTCTTTTCCAAGGAGGAGACGCTGGCGAGGGTGGCGCATTTTCGGCGCCTTGGCATGGCAAGCCTTGCCATCCGGAGCGAGTTCTTTGCGCCGGAGGAGGTGGTGACCCTTCACACCAAGAGCATTGCCCCCTACAACAAGAGCTTTTCCCTTCTGGAGGAGGACCTTCGCCGATACCGGAAGGAGAAGTACCGGGTGGTGCTGCTGTCTGCCTCCAGAACACGCGCAAAGCGGCTCGCCCAGGATCTGACAAATGATGGACTGACGGCTTCCTACAGCGAAAATCCGGAGAAGGAGCTGGAGCCCGGCGAGATTGAGACCTACTACGGCAGCATCCAGAAGGGCTTTGCCTATCCGGATGTAAAGCTGGCGGTAATCGCCGAGACCGATATCTTCGGCGCCGCCTCAGGCCGGCCGAAAAAGAAGAAGCACCGCTATGAGGGAGAGGCGCTGCAGAGCTTTGCGGATCTGAAGGTGGGAGACTACGTGGTCCACGAGGACCACGGCATCGGCATCTACCGGGGTGTCGAGAAGATCGACATCGACGGTATCCGCAAGGATTACATCAAGATCGAGTACGGCCAGGGCGGCATTCTGTACGTGCTGCCCACTGAGCTGAACGTCCTGCAGAAGTACAGCTCCAAGGAGGGGCCCCGCCCGAAGATCAATTCCCTGGGAAGCAATGAGTGGACCGCCACAAGAGGGCGCGTCAAACGCGCCGTGGAGGAGGTTGCGCAGGACCTGGTGGAGCTCTACGCAAAGCGCCAGAACGCCCACGGCCATGTCTTTCCGAAGGACACAGTCTGGCAGAAGGAATTCGAGGAGATGTTCCCCTACGAGGAGACGCAGGACCAGCTGAACGCGATCGAGGACACCAAGCGCGACATGGAGTCCGACAAGATCATGGATCGGCTGATCTGCGGGGATGTGGGCTTTGGCAAGACCGAGATCGCCCTGCGGGCGGCCTTCAAGGCCGTGCAGGATGACTGCCAGGTGGCCGTGCTGGTGCCCACCACGATTCTGGCACAGCAGCACTACAATACCTTTACCGAGAGGATGAAGAACTTCCCGGTGAGTATTGCGCTGCTGTCCCGCTTCTGCACGGCCGCGGAGACCACCAAGGTGCTCAAAGGCCTTGCGGATGGCACCATCGACATCGTGATCGGAACCCACAAGCTCCTCTCCGATAAGGTGAAGTTCAAAAATCTGGGCCTTCTTGTGGTCGACGAGGAGCAGCGCTTTGGCGTCCGCCACAAGGAGAAGATCAAAAAGCTCCGGGAGAACGTGGACGTGCTGACCCTGTCGGCGACCCCGATTCCCCGGACGCTCCACATGAGCCTCGTGGGGATCCGGGACATGAGCGTCCTCGAGGAGGCGCCCCAGGACCGGCAGCCGATCCAGACCTATGTGATGGAGTACAACGAGGAGCTGGTGCGGGAGGCGATTCTCAGAGAGCTTGGCCGGGGCGGACAGGTCTACTTTGTCCACAACACGATCAACGACATCGATCTGGTGACCTCCCAGCTCCAGCAGCTGGTGCCGGAGGCCCGGATTGCCTACGCCCACGGCAGAATGCACGAGGGTGAGCTCGAGAAAATCATGTACGAGTTCATCAGCGGGGAGCTGGACGTTCTGGTGTCGACGACGATCATCGAGACCGGCCTCGACATCCCCAACGTCAACACGATCATCATCCACGATGCGGATCGAATGGGCCTCTCCCAGCTCTATCAGCTGCGGGGCCGGGTGGGCCGCTCCTCCCGCACCGCATATGCCTATCTGATGTACCGGCGCAACAGGATGCTCCGGGAGGTGGCCGAGCAGCGCCTGGCGGCGATCCGGGAGTTCACGGATCTGGGATCGGGCTTCCGCATCGCGATGCGGGATCTGGAGATCCGCGGCGCCGGCGCCGTGCTGGGAGATGCCCAGAGCGGCCACATGGCGGAAGTCGGGTACGAGCTGTACTGCAAGATGCTGGACGCGGCGGTCCGCAAGGCCAAGGGTATCCCGGTGCAGGAGGAAAAGCACACCAGTGTGAACCTCCCGGTGGATGCCTTCATCCCGGAGAGCTACATCCTCAACGAGGAGCAAAAGCTCGACATCTACAAGCGGATTGCTGCGGTTTCAAGCAGCGAGGACTGCGACGACGTGCGGGATGAGATGCGGGACCGGTTCGGCGAGAAGATCCCGGAGCCTGCCGAAAATCTGCTGCGGGTCTCTCTGATCCGCAGCACCGCGCAGAGGATGGAGATCATCGACATCTCCGGGAGCGCGGGTACAACCGCTGGCAGTCCCCTCCGCCTTCGCTTTACCCTGGAGAAGACCGCAAAAGTCCAGGTGGAGAATATCCCGCGGCTTCTTCACAGATATGGGAAAAAGCTGCGCTTTTTCCCGAACGGGACACCCCGTGGAGATCTGCGGGGCATGCCCTACTTCGAGCTCGAGGAGCAGGCTTCTGGCAGCGGCATCCGCGACACCGGGGTGTTCCTTGCGGCATCGGAGCAGTTCCTTGCCGACTTTTCGGAGCTTCTGCGGGGCAACGTGGTTAAGGCTGGATAAACTACCTGTCTTCGTAGTGTACAAAAGGGAATAGGAAAAGCTAAAATATACTCTCAGATCAAGAATAAGTTGGGCATGCGGTGGGATCACCTGCAGGAGACGGACGGGGTCAGCTATGAAAGACAAAATTCTGCGCCTGCTGTTCTATGGAGGACTTGAGCGGGAGGACTACAATCAGATCCGGAAAGACATCGCGGAGTACAACAGGAGGTGTCTTGCGGTCACAAATATCCTCAATCTGGGGCTCATGATTGCCAGCGTGTTCGCGTCTTCCGTGCTGTTTTCGACGGACAGCTCCCTGACCATCATGTGCACCGGCTACCTCTTTGTGGATCTGGTCATGCTCATCGCCTCAAGGAGCGCCCTGAAGCGGGACCGCTCGATGATCCCTGCCTTTGTCTGGACCTGCATCATGGTCATCTACAGCTACGCAGTGATGACTGCGGTCATCAATCCGGACAACCAGGCGACCACAATGATGGTGTGTCTGGCAATCATCCCGGTGGCTTTTGCCCTGCGGCCCATCCAGTCCATCATCCTGACGGTGGCGGTGGCGATCGGCTTTGACCTTTTGACGGTCCGGATCAAGGAGCCCGTCAACTGGGA
>JBJEYC010000447.1:0-5301 GCA_051886435.1 Lachnospiraceae bacterium | reverse complement strand
GTATTCCGGGAAGGATACGATCATCATCCACGACCTGATCCCCTTCTGGTACGACCAGCATGTGCCAGGGTATCTGAACCGGGTGGAGAACGCCTACATCATGAACCGGCTGAAGGCCTCGATCCGCCATGCGGACGAGATCATCACGATTTCCGACTTTTCGAAGAAGGAGATCGAGGCACTGGTGCCGGGAAGCGGGGCGCGGATCACAAGAATCTGGAACGGCATCAACGACGTGCCGCCCTTTGAACGGGAAGAGACGCCCTCAAGGCCGCCGTACCTTGCGGCGGTGACGACGAAGATGCCCCACAAGAACGCCGCAGGGATCCTGAAAGCCTATGCGGCTTACGATGCGCTTTGCAGCAGCCGGGGGATCGATCCGCTGGAGCTTTGGATCATCGGCATCCCGGACATTGCGGGGTTTGACCAGGATGCGGGGCTTACCCCCGCGGCAAAGGCCCGCATTCACTGTCCCGGGTACCTGCCGGAGTACGCGGATCTTTGCCGGCTGATCGCGGGGGCGAGGGCATTTTTGTTTCTCTCCCTTGCGGAGGGCTTTGGGTTTCCGCCCCTTGAGGCGATGCAGCTGGGGACCCCTGTCATCTGCAGCAGCAGGACCTCCCTTCCGGAGGTCGTGGGCGATGCCGGGATTTTGGTTGACCCGGAGGATGTGCAGGCTGTGGCTGAGGCGATCCTCTCCCTCCAGAAAGATGAGAGCCGAAGGAAGGACCTTGTGCAGCGGGGGTATGAGAACGTCAGGCGCTTTACCTGGGACTCAAGGACCCGGGCCTATTGGAAAGCCCTCTTTGGGGAGGACTGACGAATAAAGGAGACAGATGGGGAGACTGGTCATCTTTGACACCTCCAACTACGAGGACTTTCCGATCGGCGGACAGCTGACAAGTGTGCGGGGATTTCTGCGCTTTCTCGCGGTGGTCCACCCCGAAGCGGCGCAGAAAGTCCTCCTTGTTGGCGTGACGAAAAGTCCGGACAAAGTGGGAGAGGAGGGAAGCGTTTCCCTGGAGGGCGTTTCGTTCCGGGTACGCTATGTCTGCGCGGCGGAGACCGATCTTGCCCACACGCAGCACTCCCTGCGGGCCGCCTTTGCGAAGGGAATCCTGAAATACGGTTCCCGCCTTGCCCTCACCGGGCGGGATCTTCTCTACATCCAGACCCCGGAGGCTGCGGGACCGGCAAAACTTCTCGCCCCCCGGGCGAAGTTTGTTGTCTTCTCCCACGGCTCCTACGCCAACATGGAGCGGGGATTCCGGTTTTATCAAAAGAGCTTTGTCAAAAAGGCGTTCCTTTCCTACCTTCGCTGGGTGCTGCGCCATGCGTCGTGCATCTTTGTGCTGGATGAGCGGAGCCGGAAGGATTACCTTCCCTACAACAAAAACCTGATCCTCGTGAAGAACTCCATCGTTCTGCCGGAGAACTATGACGCCTTTGCCCCCGCGGCCCATCCCTTCCAGGGTCGGCTCCTGTTTGTGGGGCGTCTCTCAAAGGACAAGGGAGTGGACGGCATCTGCGAGGCGGCAAGACTCCTTGCGGGAGAGGGGATCACGCTCACCATCGTCGGAGAGGGCGAGGAGGGAGAGCATCTTCGCCGGTATGCGGGAGAGGGCATCCGCTTTGTCGGCGCTGTGCCGCCGGATGAAGTTCCCGGCTATCTGGAGAATGCGGACATCCTGGTCATGAACTCTGCTTTTGAAGGGGTCCCGATGACGATCCTGGAGGCCCTCTCCCACGGCCTGCCCATCATCTCCACGGATGTGGGCGGCATCGGTGCGACCGTGTCCTTTGGGCAGGACGCGGAAAAAACCGACGGAACGCCAGTTTCCATCGCGGCGGCGGTCCGAAAGATCCGGGCTGACTACGGCGCCTACGCGTCAAAAGCCCATGCCCATGCGAAGGACTATGACTACCGGGCTGCCAACGTGCCCGTGTGGGAGGGACTTCGGACGTTTTGGAAGGATTAAAACTTTATGAAAGATCTCGTGAGTGTGATCGTTCCGGTATACAATGCGGGGGCCTATCTGGCTCCCTGCCTCGCATCCATTGAAAACCAGATATATTCCGAACTGGAGATTCTGCTTGTGGACGACGGCTCCACAGATGGAAGCGGCGGCCTCTGTGACAAAGAAGCAGCGCGGGATGAGAGGATCCGTGTGATCCACAAAGAGAACGGAGGCCTCGTCTCCGCCTGGAAAGCGGGAGCTTCTGCGGCAAAGGGAGCCTATTTTGCCTTTGTGGACAGCGATGACTGGCTCGATGCGGACTATATCGGGCGCCTTGCCGATCAGGCATCCGGCACCGGTGCCGAGGTGATCTGCGGCGGCTTTACGATCGAGCGGGGCAGGGGGACAAGGCCCGAGCGGGTGACCAGCAAAGCCATTGCCGGCGTCTATGAAGGGGAGAAGCTCGCGGCCCTGAAGCCGGAGCTGATCGGCCATGAGACGAGGCGGGTCATCCTCTCCCGCTGCATGAAGCTGACTGCCAGGGAGCTCTTTCTCTCCAGCATGTCCTATGCCAGGGAGAATATCCGGATGGGAGAGGACGTCACGGTGATGCTCCCCTGCCTTCTCTCCTGCGAGAGGCTCGTCCTTCTGCCGGACTGCTATGGCTATCACTACCGGACCGTGGAGGACTCGATGGTGCACCGCTATAACCCGGGGCTCTATGACAACGTGAAGCGCCTTTGGAAAATTCTGGAGGAGATCGAGGCAGACTATCAGATCCCGGACGGGGCACGCCGGGCAGAGCGGGAGTTTTACTACCTGATGCTTTTGGAACTGAAGAACCAGCTGCGCCGGGTGGGAAAGGATTCCGATGAGAAGCGGCTGATCCGGGAGACCATTATCTCCGAGATCCGTGAGACCGACCTTGCGCGGATTCAGCGCGAGAACCCGGAGAAGCCGAAGGAGAATGCGAACCGGCTCCTCGCGATGATGATCCGGTGTCCGAACAAGTCGGCGATCCTTGCGCTCCAGCGGATGTTTCAGTCCCGGTGAGGCGCCGCATTTCTGAAAGTATGGTGAAATCATGTCTCAAAATCTTGTTTCCGTGATCCTTCCCGCCTACAATGCAGAGCGTTCCCTGGAGCGGGCGGTGACAAGCGTTCTCTCGCAGACCTGGCAGAACTGGGAGCTGATCCTGGTGAACGACGGTTCCGCGGACGGAACCCTCGCCCTGGCAGAGCGCCTTGCCCGCAGGGATTCCCGGATTCGGGTGATTGACATGAAAAACGGCGGCGTCTCTCGGGCAAGAAACGCGGGACTCCTTGCGGCATCCGGGGAGGAGATCACCTTCCTCGATGCGGACGATGCGATGGCGCCGGAGATGATTGAAACCCTGGAGAAGGTCCTGCAGGAGACCGGCGCAGATTTTGCGGGCTGCGGGTTTTCCGACGCGGCGCACCAGGGAAGCGGCACCGGACAGGTGACCCTTCTTTCCGGGGAGGAGATTCTGAAAAAGGGAATCCTTCACAGCGACACCCGGGTGTGGAGCAAGCTCTTTCGGAAAAATGCGCTTGAGGGTGTGCAGTTTCCCGGGGACCTCACCATCGGGGAGGACATGCTGTTTCTTTTGGAGCTTCTTACGGACAGCACCCGGTATGCCGTGCTGGACCGCGCCCTCTACCTGTATGAGGAAAACCCGGAAGGGGCGATGGAGCGCCCCTTTGTGCCCACCTACTTTGACCAGATCACCTGCTGGGACCGGGCCGGAGAGCGCATCCAATCCCGGTTCCCGAAGGCCCTTTCCGACCCCGCAGTATCGGCGCGCCTTGCCGCGATCCAGGCGGTTTCCGCGATGCTGACGGCGGGGAAGCTCGCAAAGCTTTCTGCCGCAAAGCGCAGGGGATACGCCGACAAGATCCGATGGATGCGGCACTATGTCAGGACGCGGTGGGAAAACCGCGATGCCAGGGCGCAGCTTCCCTCGGGATACCCCTTGAAGATCCGATTGTTTTTGCTGGCACCGGGACTGTACTTTTTCCTGATGTCGAAGCGATGAGAAAAAGCTGATTTGACGGTTATGGAACATTCTGAGAACAAACTTGCCCTGTACATGCACGCGGGGAGCGGAAACCACGGCTGCGAGGCCATCGTGGACAGCCTTGTCCGGTCCCTTCCCGGAGAGCAGATCACACTGATGTCGAACTGTGCGAAGGAGGATGAAACCTACCTGCCGGAGGAGGTCCGGCGCCAGCTCTCCATTCTCGAGGAACAGCACATCGGGGACCACTTTGTCACCCATGCGCTCTACTACGCGCGGCGGAAGCTGACCGGAGATGAGGAGTCCTTCCTGCGCTACCGGTACCGGGCCCTGACGGGGAGCGGAAAGCCCGCTCTGGCGGTTTCCATCGGCGGTGACAACTACTGCTATCCTTCCATGGTGCCGGACCTGATGCGGGCCAACGCGATGTTTCACCACCAGGGGACAAAGACCATGCTCCTTGGCTGCTCCATCGAGCCAGAGCTCCTGCAGGGAGAGGGCAGCAAAGCGCTCTGCGAGGACCTTTCCCGGTATGACCGGATCCTTGCCAGGGAGAGCATCACCTACACCGCCCTGAAAAACGCGGGGATTCCGAAGGAGAAACTCCGCCTCGTCCCGGACCCCGCCTTCCTTCTGCCAAAGGACGAGAGCGCCCTTCCCGCGGGCTTTCGCTCCGGCGACACCGTGGGCATCAATGTCAGCCCCATGGCCCAGCAGTACGCAAAGGACGGGGACGCGGTCCTTGCAGCCTTTGCGGCCCTTGTACAGCACATCCTGGACACGACGGAGATGGATGTTGCCCTGATTCCCCACGTCACCTGGACAAGGAGCGATGACCGGGTGCCCCTCTCGGATCTGTACGGGCGCTTTTCGGGGAATGAGAGGGTGCGCATGATTCCGGACCTTCCCGCAGAGCAGCTCAAGGGCATCATTGCCAACTGCCGCTATTTTGTCGGAGCAAGGACTCACGCGACGATCGCGGCCTACTCCTCCCTGGTACCGACGCTGGTCATCGGCTATTCGGTGAAGGCCCGGGGCATCGCCGAGGACCTCTTTGGCAGATCCTTCCGCTATGTTCTCCCGGTGCAGGATCTTTCGCAGAGCCGGCAGCTTCTGGATGCCTATGACTGGCTCTCTGCCAACGAGGACGAAATCCGCTACGACCTCGCGGGGGCGATCCCCCTGTTCAAGACAAGAGCGGAGCAGAACGGGGAAGAGATCCGAACCCTCCTGAATGGTTCATAAGTCGTAAAGAAAGGCAAAACGCTTGGGCAGAGTCAGATTCGCGGAAAAGAACATCCTCTT
>JBJEYC010000446.1:0-26031 GCA_051886435.1 Lachnospiraceae bacterium | reverse complement strand
GGAGATGCAGTTGATGCAGGGCTGGCCCTGCTGCCAGAAGTCGTAGCAGCTCTGGGTCTCATCCTCCTGACAGCCGTCCTCCGAGTAGATGATGACCTTCCTCGTCGTGGGATCCACGGTACGGACGATGTCGAAGGCCCGCCGCAGCACCTTTTCATGGGAGAGGAGCTCGTTTCTCGTGACAAGGAGCGGCTCCTCCACGGAGGTGGAGGTGATCTCGGCATTTACGTTGCGCTGTGCCTGAATATCATAGGAGACCCGAAGCACGGAGGCGCGGGACGCCGCGAGTTCGAGCGTGCGGAAGAGATTGGCGCTCTCCTGCCTTGACGCGCTCCCAAAGCGGCAGACAACGCCGCCCCGGAAGTTTCCGTAACGGTGCACGCCAAGAAGCCGGCCGCAGACCTCCTCCAGAATGCCCGTAAGGCGGTGGGTGTCGCCGCTCTCCGCAAGAAGGTAAAAGCTGTCCGCGCTGATCCTGCGCACAAGGCAGGTGCCGGGAACGGACGCTGCAAGAAGAGACGCCGTGTGGGAAGCCAGCGCCTCGGCAGAGGCCTTTCCGAAGGAGGCGCAGATCTTCCAGTAGTCGCCAAGCAGGAACACGCCGACGGCGTAGTTCTTCTGATCCTGCCGGTAGCGGGATTCCATGGCCTCAATTCCGGCAAAAAAGTCCTGGGCGCCCTCTTCCAGGGTCCTGATCTTGCTGGTCTTCTCCGGGGTGTTGTCATCCTCGAGAAGGGTCAGGGTGCCGGCGCCTGCTCCCGCCTTTCCCGGAAGAAACAGGACGGAGGCGCTTGCCGGGACGGGAACACCCTCCCGCAGAAGCTGCACCGGAACCCGGGCCGCGGGGACCCGCCCGGAGAGAACGCCCCGCCTTGCATCGGCGAGCAGGCCGTCTTCAGAGAGAACAGGGAGCTTTTCTTCCCGCATACCGACGACCTCCTGCCCGGTCTTTCCGATGCGGGCAAGGAAGGCGCCGGAGGCGCCAAGCACTCTCCCCGCCGCATCCGACCAGAAGCAGGATGCTCCAGAGGGGCCAAGAAGGGCGGCAAGAAGTGAAGAACCGGGCTCGTTTCCCTCCTTCGGTGTTTCTTTTGGCGTCTCTTTTGCCGTGGCAGGTGCCTCACCGCTCTCCTCAGGAACCAGCGCAAGCAGCAGCTCCCGCACTGGGGGCTCCTCGGTGTGCAGCACAATGACACGCTTTGTCCGCAGCGTTCCCTCCGGCGCAAGGAATCGGAAACAGGCGGTGACCGGGCCCTTTTCCTTTGCGAGCGCCGGGTAGAGGTACTCCCTGGAGAAAAAGTCCGCAAAGGCCGACCGGTCCTGCCAGAAGAGCCGCTCTCCGAACATCTCCTCCGAGAGGGGAAGCATGTTTCCCGGGAGCTCCCCGGGGGCACCGCTCTTGATCACCTCAATCCGGTTCTGCTCCGGCAGCACCCGGTAGAGACACTCGCAGCAGGAAAGAAGGGCCTCCAGAATCCGGTCCCTTGTGGTCTCCTGTGAGACGGTGCCGCGCCGGGGCAGATCCTGGAGCCGGATCAGCATGAGGGATTCCCCATCCGCCTGGCCCAGAAAGGTGGTGCACAGCAGCACGCACCGCCCGGCGCCGAAGAAGGTCAGTTCCTTGGGGGTCTTATAGTTCTGCGTGAGCTCGGCTGCCTCGAGAATTCGCCGTGAGAACGCACACTCCTCCCCAGATAACGGGACGAGACGCGCCGGGTTCTTCCAGCCAAACCGTTTTGCCTGTCTTCCAAAGTAGCCGGAGAGGGATAGGGGCAGCAGGACGTCATCCCGCAGGGAAAAGATTCCATAGGCACTGCCCTCCTCCGGAACGGTCCCTGGCAGGGAATCATAGAGCGCCGCCTCCGCGGGGCGCTCCAGGACAAACCGGCCCTGTTCGATGCCGATCCGGATGTCGCAAAGGGGAAGGGGCCTGCTGTAGTAGTAGCCCTGGATCCTTCCGCAGCCGCAGCTGCGAAGAAAGTCCGCCTGGTCTTTTCGCTCCGCGCCTTCGCAGAGGGTGTGCACGCCGATCTCCCCGGCCATGCGGATGCAGCTCTCGATGATCCGCTTGGACTTGGGGGAGAGGTTCTGCATAAAGACCATGTCCAGCTTGATCACGTCGAAGTCAAAGTCCTTGAGCGCGTTCAGGGAGGAGTAGGCAGAGCCGAAATCGTCCATCCAGACCTGGTAGCCCGCGTCGTGGAACTGGCCGATGACGCGCCGGATCCGATCCGGGTGCTGCATTGCCGTGGACTCGGTGATCTCAATGCAGATCTTGTCCCGGGGCACCCGGTAGCGGGTCAGCACCTGCTCGAGCTCCTCAAAGGGATCGATGGCATCAAAATCCCGCGGGGAGAGGTTGATGGAGACCGGGACCGTATTCTGCCCGCTCTGCAGCATGCGGCTGACGGTGGCAGCGGTCTCCTCGATGACAAACAGGGCTAGCTTCCAGGAGAGGTTTTTCTGCTCCAGGGCAGGCACAAACTCCCCCGGGGAGAGCATGCCGAACGTGGGATCGACCCATCTGGCCAGTGCCTCAAACCCCGACACGTGCCCGGTCAGGGCGCGCACGATGGGCTGGAAGTACAGCCGGAGCCATCCCTTTTCGATTGCCTCATCCACGTGGGTGGTGATATAGCGGCGCCTTGCGAGGCTCCGCCGGAGTTCATCAGTGTAGATTTTGAAGTACTGCCGCCCGTCGTCCGGGATCAGGTCACAGGCGGCCTTTGCGTAGTCCACCGCGAAGCTGTAGTTGGACTCTGAGAGGGTCCCGGCAAAGTAGGCGCCGGCGTTCATCCAGACGGAGAAGTTTTTGCGAAGCTGCAGGGCCTGCCGGTGGAGCTGGGTGACCTTTTCCGCGATGTCCTCTCCCTCGTAAAAGAGCGCGAACTGATCCGCGTAGATCCTGGTCACCCGGTCGGTCCCAAAAACATCCCTGGCAAGCGCCCCGAACTCTCTGAGAAGATCATTTCCCGAGGCAAAGCCGCAGTCGTCATTGTAGGAGCGAAAGCCCGCAAGATTCAGATACAGAACGGTCCAGCTGCTCCCGTGTTTTTCACGGGATGCCTGCAGCACCTCCTGCCGACAGGCAAAGGGCTGCAAAAGCCCCGTCACCTTGTCCGGCACCCGGCTCACCGCAGGAGTGCACTCCTTGACATAGACAAGGGCCACAGGGCCTTCGATTTCATCCTGCACGCGAAGGAGCGCGGCCCGGAACTTAAGCGGCTCCCCGTCTGCGCGGGCAAGCAGAAAGAAGACTTCGTCCGGGTCCTTTTCGCCGCCGACGTTGCAAAAAAGCGATGGAAAGGAGTCATCCGTCCGGCTCTGCAGATCGTCAAGGCTCTCACACCCTGCCATGGCAAGAAAGCGCGCGTTGGCGTAGAGGATTGGACGTTCCCCGCCCTCGGAAAACGCGGCAAAGCCAAGCGGCATGGACGCGGCGACCAGGATGCGTTCTGGCAAGGAAGTTGATTTTGTCATGGTGATTGTTATTCCCTCCCTCAGCGGAATTGCGGTGGTGCAAAGCTGGCCGGGATGCCGGCCCGCTTCATACCGTCCTGTCTCTATTGTATCCGATGAGAAAAGAAAAATGATCACAAAAGCCGGAGATTTTTTCTTCGGCGAAAATCATCTTGATGAAGTTACAGCAGAAGGACATTTTCGGCAGAGGGATGCACACTCTGTCAACCCTCGTTCGCGTACAGAAGGTGGCTGATGTCCTTTCTGATTTTGATAAACTGCGGCGTATCTTTCAGGTCCAGATCCCGCTTGTGGGGAAGGCGGACCTCCACTTCCTCCAGGACGCGCCCGGGCTTTGTGCCCATGACGTAGATCTTGCTTGCGAGGAACACCGCCTCATCGATGTCGTGGGTGATAAACACGATCGTCGGATGGTCGGTCTCCCAGATCTCACGAAGAAGCAGCTGCATGACTGACTTTGTGTGGGGGTCCAGGGCGCCGAAGGGCTCGTCCATGAGCAGGACCTCCGGCTGGTTGGCAAGCGCCCTTGCGATGGCAACACGCTGCTTCATGCCGCCGGAGAGCTCCTTGGGATAGGACTTTGCGAACTTTCGAAGACCGATGATATCCAGGTACCGGTCTGCGATCTTCTGCTGCTCATTGGGATCCATCTTTTTGATCCGGAGCCCGAACTTGATGTTGTCCTCCACGGTCATCCACGGAAAGAGCGTGTAGGTCTGAAAGACCATGCCGCGGTCCGGGCCGGGGCCTGTGACGCTCCTGTCATCGATGATGATCTTTCCTTCTGTCGGGAAATCGAGACCTGCCAGCATGCGCAGCAGGGTCGACTTGCCGCAGCCGGAGGGGCCGACGATGCAGCAGAAATCATTGTCCTTGATGTCGACGGACACGTCCTGCAGCGCCGTGAACGTGGCGTTCTTTCCGGTCTGGAATCTCTTGCTGACGTGATCCGCAATGATCTTGCTGCTCGCCACATGTGCGGTGAGCGGCATGCCTGCGGTGTCAGCGGTTTTAGCGGGTATGGCTTCCTGTTTTTTTCTGCCGAATTTCATGCGACTTCACCCTTTCACTCTGCCCACGGGAACATCTTTTTGATCGCCAGTGCAAACAGGCGGTCTGTCACCAGGCCCAGAAGGCCGATGACGAGGATGCCGGAAAAGATGCTGGCGGTGTGCAGAAAGCGCTGTGCGCGCAGAATCGAGTAGCCCAGTCCGGAACTGGCGGCGACCATCTCGGAGACGGTCAGGTAGGTCCAGCCCCAGCCGATCATCATGCGCAGTGTGAGCATCATCTTCGGCGCCATGGCCGGGATCAGGACCTTGGTGATGGTGGACCAGCGCTTCGTGCCGAGGGTGTACCCCGAGGCCAGCAGATCGTCCGAGACCGACATCGTATCGTCCGCGATCATCAGGACCAGCTGGAAGAAGCAGCCGAGAAAGACGATCATGATCTTTGCGGTCTCGCCGATGCCGAACCAGACCATGATGAGAGGGACGAAAGCGGGAACCGGCATGTAGCGGATGAACTCACAGATGGGTGCGATGACGGCCTCAGCCTTCCGGAAACATCCGGTCAGGATGCCGAGCGGGACGCCGAAGGCAACCGAGAGGAGAAAGCCCATCGTGACACGGTAGATACTAAAGCCCATGTCCGACCAGAGTGTTCCGCTTGCTGCCTGGTCGATCAGATCCTCCAGAACGCTCTTCGGGGACGGGAGGAAGATCTCGCGGATGCTCCCGAACTCGGTCACGAGAAACCAGACCGCGAAGATGATGATGAAGGTCCAGATGGCCATCGTGGTGTACGTGGTCCTGGGAATGTCCTTCCGGAGCCGGAAGTCACCTTCTTCTTTCTTTGGTCTTGCCATGCCTGCCTCCTTTACAGAAGTGCATCATCGCCGGACTCGTCCGTGTGGATGCGGTAGCTGTTTTCGACGGGAAGGACGAAGATCTTGCCGTCCCCCTCGCGGTGGCCCTGGTTGACGTCCATGACGATGCGGATCACTTCATCGGCGTCTTCATCGCGGACCACCATGTCGATCATCTTTTTGGCGACCAGGGCGTCCTCGTAGACGGCGTCATAGGCCTTGCCGTCCTCTGCCGAGGTGAACTTCACGGGTTTTTTGCCGCGCCCCAAAACCTCCTTGGTGCTCATGGCAAAAAAGCGGTGGTCGCTGAGTGCCTGCTTGGTCTCGAAATACTTTCCGGGGCGGATCATCATCAGAATTTCCTTCATCTTCTGCCTCCTTCCGGTATTTCAGAGCTCTGCGTTTCCGGAGCTGATCGTGTATGCCTTCTCCACGGCCTGGACAAAGATCTTGCCGTCGCCGAAGGATCCGCTCTCACTAGTCTTTGCCGTCTCGAGGATGATTTTGGTGACGGGCTCCTCGTCTTTGTCCTCTACGACAAGAAGGAGCATGTCCTTGGGGATCTCATCGTAGTAGACATCCTCCACCTTGAGTCCGCGCTGCTTGCCGCGGCCCAGGATCGAATATTTCGTCACGGAGCGGTACCCCGCTTCGCCGAGTTTGTTCAGGATTTCGTCGCTCTTTTCGGGTCTGATGATGGCTCTGATCATCTTCATGATGTGGTTCTCCTTTACTGTTCTTCTTTTGCGATGTCATCGATAAAGGTGCGGTTGATCATGTCGGCACAGTCGCGGTCGGCACTGGTCAAAGCGCCCTCCTGATACATGAAGTCGCGGACGGTGTTCTGCGTATAACCCCAGTAGGAATAGTCATCCGCCTTGGTGAAGGCCTCCTGGTTGTCCTCAAGAGTGGGGATCAAAAGTCCTCCGATCTCCGAGGTGAACTCGTCCGCATCGACACCCATCTTCTCTGCCATGAACTCGGTGGCGGAATCTGTGTTCTCCTGCCAGTACTCGACCGCCTCCAGATAGGAGCGGACCATGGCCTCCACGACCTCCGGGTGGTCATTGGCAAGGTCCTGGTTCACCGCCAGGATGTCGGTGATCAGATCCGGGTTGTCCGCTGAGGAGAACAGAACCGTTCCGCCGGCAGCCTTTGCCTGCGAGAAGTAGGGATCCCAGATACATGCGGCGTCACACTGTCCCGCGATGAAGGCGCTTCCAGCCTCGGCGATCGTCATGTCCACCAGGTTGATGTCGTCTCCGCTCATGCCCGCCTGGTCCAGCATCAGCAGAAGCAGCATGTGGTCCACGCTGTAGAGCTGGGTGACAACGGTCTTGCCCTTCAGGTCCTCGATGGAGTTGATGCCGTTCTGGGCGACCAGGCCCTCGCAGCCGTTGGACTTGTCGATTTCCATGACGACGTCGAAGTCCTGGCCGTCCTCAAAGGGAGAAATGGACTCGGAGGCGGGCATGATGTCGAAGTCGAGCTGTCCGCCGATGAAGGCGTTGCTGCTGTCTGTCGTGGAGGAGAAATCCTGCACGTTGACGCTCAGGCCGTTTTTCTCGAAGATCCCCTCCTCCTGCGCAAGATAAAAGAACTCATTGGCGGGCCAGGGGGTGATGCCGATGGAGACCTCATAGAGGCCGGAATCCTCCGTGCTTTCAGCGGAAGAGCTGCTGGCAGTGGAGCTGCCGGAAGAGGCGCACCCGGAGAGTGCCAGCGAAGCACTGGCTCCGAGGGCGATGACAAGGGCTGCCTTTTTCATAAGATCTTTGCGTTTCATGCTGTTCTCCTCTCGTATTATTATTTGATACTGTTTCTTTTGGCTGTCTCAAAATCCGTATTGTTCGAGCTGGGCGATCGCGGGCAAAAAACCCGGATCCCGCATTGCCCGGTCCACCTCTTTGTAGTGGTCCACGCCGTAGGGGTAATAAAAGCCTGCATCCTTGCCGCTTGCGATCTGCACCAGCGCCCAGACGCTCCAGTGCAGGGCGATCACAAACCGGCTGATGAGAAGGTGTGCCCGGTCTTTGTCGGTCTCCCTCCCGCCGCAATAGGCGCTAAGAAGGTTTGCCTCCTGCAAGGCGCTGAGATTGTTCTCCGTGCAGACGCAGGCAAGGTCGGAAAAGCCATCGCTCATACCGCTGTATTCCCAGTCGATGAGGTAAGGGTGATCCCGGCAGATCATGAAGTTATCCGCCCGTGGATCGTTGTGGCAGGGGACAAGGCGCGGCGGGTGCGCCGAAAACGCGGCATCGATGCGTGAGAG
Organism: Lachnospiraceae bacterium; assembly: GCA_051886435.1. Taxonomy (GTDB): domain Bacteria; phylum Bacillota; class Clostridia; order Lachnospirales; family Lachnospiraceae; genus CAG-791. The sequence goes on along the minus strand of JBJEYC010000446.1, from coordinate 18,412 downwards.
CGCTTCCATGGCGGCGGGAAGGGTCTCGTACTGCTTCCCGTGGTAGCCATCAGCCAGGATGTTTCGGTACACCCCGATCTGTCGAAGCGGCGAGAACTCGTTGGCAAAGGCCGTCTTCTGGCTGTGACAGCGAAGAAGGAGCCTTCCCGCCATGCGGACCGTTTCGGGATCTTCCTGAAAGTCCTTTGGATGGAGTGTCCTCCCCTCGAGAAAGGCAACGGCGCTGGCACCTCCCTTTTCGTCAAAGAGGTAGACCCTGGGGCCGAGGCCCTCTTTCGCGGCGGCGAGGGCGTTTTGTTTTTCCGCGGCCCGGTCGATGTACTCCGAGGTGCCGGCGCCCGGGATGCGGATCACAAGGCGCTGTCCCTCTTCCATGGTCACCACGTAGTTTTCGTTGGTAAGGCCCCCGGCAAGTTCTTTGACGCTGGCCGGCGTCAGGTGAAACTCCTCCTGCAGTTTTTGCAGCACCCTGTTCAGGGTCATCGGTTCTTCGGACATCGGCACCTCCTCTACCGGTACAGAAAAAGCGGCCTGACTTGCAGCGCATCCTTGCGCCGAAATCAGACCGCCTGGTCAGCGTATGCAGTTGGTTTTCAGGATTCCAGAAGGGTGAGGCACTCATCCAGAGCGCCCGCCGCCCAGTCGATGTCACAGGACTGGAACGCCATCGGGGGCCGGAGCTTTAAGACATTGCCGTAAGGGCCTGCCACCGAGGTGAGCACCGCGTGATCCCGAAGAAGCTCGATGAGATCGAGCGCCTTCTTCTGGTCCGGGGTCTTTTTCCCATCGTTCTTTGTGATCTCAAAGCCGATGAAAAGGCCCGCGCCCCGGACATCGCCCACCGACTCGGGATGGCGGGCGGCAACGTCCTTTAAGGCAGACAGAAGCTCTGCGCCGACTTTCTGGCAGTGCTCCTGCAAATGATCCCGCTGGATGATGCGAAGGACCGCCTGGGCGGCAGCGATCGAGACCGGATTTCCACCGAAGGTGTTGAAATAGGGGAGCTTATCGCTGAAGGCAGCAAGGACTTCATGTCTTGCCGCCAGGGCGGAGATCGGAATGCCGTTTCCCATGGGCTTTCCGGTGGTGACCATGTCCGGGATGATGTCATGTCTTGCAAAGCCCCAGAAGGCATCGCCGCAGCGGGCAAAGCCCGGCTGCACCTCATCCGCGATGAAGACACCGCCGTTTGCGTGTACCACGTCGACAGCCGCCTTCACAAAGCCCTTCGGCCACGGATGCACACCGTCTGAGGAGAAGATCGAGTCGGCAAGAAAGCAGGCAAAGCCATAGCCGGCGGCCTTGAGTTCATCGATCGTCTTCTGCATTTCACCGGCGTACCAGGCAGTGAACTCCTCCTCGGTCCCGCCATGGCGGTACCAGTCGGGCGTTGCAATCTTCCTGACGAACGGGAGCAGGGGCTGCTCGCTTCCCAGTGCCGGGGAGCAGCCGCTTGTCAGGGCGCTGGTTCCATGGTAGGCTTCCTGCGAAATGATGACGCCCTGCTTGCCGGTGTACTCGAAGGCAACCCGCAGGGCCAGATCGTTGGCCTCTGAGCCGGTGCACATGTACATGATCTTGTCGATTTCGTCCGGCATGGTCTTTAAAAGCGCTTCGCTGTAGTCGATAATGCGCTCATGGAGATATCTTGTGTGGGTGTTCAGAAGCTTCATCTGCTCCGTGACGGCCTCCACCACCTCCGGGTGGCAGTGGCCGACACCCGCCACGTTGTTGTACATGTCCAGATATTTCGTTCCGTCGCTGTCGTAGAGGTATTCCATTTCGCCCCGGACCAGGTTGACGGGTCTGCGGTAAAACAGGCGATAGGACCCGCTCATGGCGCGCTCTCTGCGCGCGATCAGTTCGCGCGTCTTTTCGTCCAGAAGATCCCGGTCCTGTTCCCGGTAGCTGTTGGTGTCCATAATACTGGATTTTACTGACATGGTTTGAACCTCCTGTTTGTTCCGAAAGGAGACAAAAATGGATTCGAAAGAAGAACTGCTCTCCATCTCTGAAATGGCATCCCTGCGCAAGGTGACGCCGGAAACGCTCCGCTATTACGACAGGATCGGGCTTTTGGAGCCCAACTACATCGACCCGCAGACCGGTTACCGCTACTACTCAATCCGGCAGTACGAAAAGATCGGAACCATCAAGGAACTGCGGGAGCTGGGGCTCTCGATCCGGGAGATCCGGGACTACTTTTCCGACCGGGAACTTGCCAAATCGGATGCAATCCTCTCTGCGTACTACGATCATCTGCAGGAGGAGATCAGAAATAAGTTAAAGCTCTCCGGGATCCTTGCCAAAAAGCTCCACTTTCTCGATGAGATCCGCCAGCCTGCTGTCACGGATGTGGTGTACACCCGGGATTTTGACAGGCGGCGCATTCTCACGTTTCACGAGCGGGCCGGAAGCCCCAAGGCCCACGCTCTGGCCTTTACACGCCTTGAGCAGTACCTGCCGGATCCTTCGCCGATTCTGGCGACGGACCGGGTGGGAGTCCTGTGCGATGCGGACTTTCTGGTGCCGGTCAAAAGCGTAAGGGCCTGCGTTCCGATGATCCTTTTGGGTGAGGAAAAGACGGACGGTCCGACAGACGTTCTGCCCGCCGGGCGGTACCTGTGTCTTGATTACCGGGGCGGCGCCCTGGAGGAGTCACATCCTTCCTTTGCCCTTATCCTGGATGCCCTGCGGCAGGAAAACCTTGCCGTTTCCGGTCCCATCCTGCAGCTCTACCGCATCGACAAGACGCTGACGGACCGGGAGGATGAGACGATGCTGGAGCTTCAGGTTCCGGTCAGGCCCCAGGATTGAGCAGGCCGTGGACCTTGCGCCAGGCGATCTGGGAGAGAAACTCCTGCATGATGGCGGCAGCGGCGATCGCCGTCGTCTGCGCCGGATCATAGGGCGGGCTCACCTCCACGAGGTCGTACCCGATGATGTTCAGATCCTTGATACCGCGAAGGAGCGTAAAGGCATCGAAGGTGGTAAATCCGCCGGGGACCGGTGTCCCGGTGCCGGGGGCATAGGCGGGATCGAGAAAGTCGATGTCAAAGGTAAGAAAGGCCTTCCGGTTTCCCACCCGCTCGCGGATCTTTTCGACCACAGCATCCATGCCGATCCGGTGGCACTCATCGCCGCGGATCACCTGGTAGCCAAGGTCCGGGGAGTTGTGCTGATCCTCCGGGCCGTAGAGTCCCTCGCGGATCCCAACCTGAATCGAGTGGGCGGTATCGACAAGACCCTCTTTGGCTGCGTGGAAGAACGGCGTGCCGTGGTTGTAGGGTTTTCCGAAGTACTCGTGGACGGTGTCGTAGTGGGCATCGAAGTGGATCAGCGAGACCGGACCGTAGGTCTTTGCGCAGGCCCGAAGCTCTGCCAGGGTCACACTGTGATCACCTCCCATACTCACGGGAATGACATGGTTTGCGAAGTACGGGGCGAGGCCGTCCGTGATCAGTTGAAAGGACTCCTCAATGTAGCCGGGAATCGATTCGAGATCGCCGGCATCCACGCCGGAGAGCGCATCGAAGATCCCGACCCCGTAGGCCTCGTTGAAGGGCTTGGCCGCCAGGCAGGACACGTCGCGGATCGCGGCGGGACCCAGCCGGGTGCCGACCCGGTAGGAGGCGCAGGTGTCAAAGGGAATGCCGATTACGGCAAAGTCGACATCCTGCGTGGTCTGGATGTTCTCCATCCGCATGAACGTCTTCACGCCGGTAAAGCGCGGGGACATCAGAGAATTTTTGGCGCCATATTTTTTAGGCATTTCGGCTCCTCTCTTAAGCAGCAGCTTCACTTCCTGTCTGCTTCCTCTTTATCCTGAACTTTTGTGCCGCACAAAGGTCAAGCGTCTGACCCCGAAAAAAGTGCAACAAAAAACCGGACCATCCCGGCCCGGTAATGAGCAAAATTCAGACAGTTTCGTTTACAAAGTTCGGCTTGCGAAGCTGCCAGTGGGGAAGACCAAGCTCCCGCTCGCGGAAGGCGCACACAAACGCCCACACAAGGCGGTGGAGCCTGTCCGGATCAGAGCCGAGGGCACGGAGCGTGATCCCGCCCTCTGGCAGGAGGCTGATGCCGCTGTAAATGCCCTTCTGCTCCTCTTCCACCGCTTCCCGCATGCGTTTCAGCGTCTCCTGGTCGATCTTTTCGTTCAGGATGGTCACGCTGTTGTAGTTTGTCTCCTCCCCGAAAAGGCCCATATCCCGGAAGTTCTCATGCACAGGATCCAGGAAGAGATGATCGCGCAGCACAAACCGTCCGCTTCGCTCTGCAGTGAGGCAAAGGTCAAGCTTTGTGTACGAAAAAGGTTTTCCTGTCCTTGACCAGCCCCCGGTCACTCCGTCGCAGAGAATGAGCGTTGCGCCGCGGCCAAGCTTTACGTTTGTCCGCTGCCGGTAGATTGCGTACTCGTAGGGGAGAAGCTCGTCAAAGCAGTAGGAAAGACAGGCACCGTCTTCGAGCGCAATCACAATGTCCTGGGAGGTCGTCTCCCCGTGGGGGCACTTGAAGACGCAGGTCGGGGTCTGGGTGGTGAGGTGCGCCGCAGCGTCCCTTCCAAGGTGGATCTTCTGCACATAGTGTTCGCCCTCGGTAAAGCCGCCGCCCGTCGCGATCAGGAAGTAGTAAGGGACCTCCCGCTGCGCGCTCTGGTTGGCGGAGATCCGAAAGTTCCCCTCTCGGTAGAGCTGTTTTGCCACGGTGCGGTCTCTTTCTTTCTGAAAATCCAGGAGGATTTTTCCATCTGCCGGTTGTTCTCTTGAAGTCATGCCTTCTCGTCGAGGCCTTCCAGCATGCAGTCCCGCCGGATCCAGTCGATCACGTGCTGCAGGCCCTCATCCTTTTTCAGGTTGGTAAAGTAGAATGTCCCGGCCTCGCGGAATTTCTCGGAGTCCTCCCGCATCCGTTCCAGATTTGCCCCCACATACGGTGCCAGGTCGATCTTGTTGATGAGAAACAGGTCTGACTTGATCATGCCCTGTCCTGCCTTGCGGGGGATTTTCTCGCCCTCTGCGACATCGATGATGTAGATCGAGAAGTCCACCAGCTCCGGGCTGAAGGTGGCGGCCAGGTTGTCGCCGCCGCTCTCGATGAAGATCAGATCCAGGGTATGGTCAAAGCGCTTTTCCAGCTCGTCGACGGCGGCCAGGTTCATCGAGGCGTCCTCCCGGATGGCGGTGTGCGGGCAGCCGCCCGTCTCAACGCCGATGATGCGGTCCTTGGGGAGCACGGAGTTTTTGATCATGAACTCCGCATCTTCCTTTGTGTAGATATCGTTGGTGATGACCGCCATGCTGTACTCATTCTGCATGGCGCGTGTCAGACGCTCAATCAGAAGCGTTTTTCCGGAACCCACCGGTCCCCCGACACCGATTCGAACTGCTCTGTGCATGATTTCACCTCTTATGACATAAACAGCCTGGCGGGCTGTGTCTCGTGCCGGATCTGGGCAATCTCAAGCCCCGGCACACTGGCGCCAAGATCGTCGATCGTAAGCTCTTTTCCCGTCTCATACCACGAAGGCAGCTGCAGAATCAGATCGTGCAGAATCACCTGCCCGTCCTTCTGTCCCAGCGGGATGGAGCGCACCGCGTTCTGCACCAGCGTGGAGGCCACGTTGTAGCCGTAGAGATAGTAGGCCGTCTGCCTGGAAAGTTCCTTGCTGTGGGCAAGGAGGGCATAGACAATGGAGGGGTTTCCGTAGGAAGTCCCCGCCGCAATCGCCTCCTGGTAGGCAGCAAGATGCGGCACCTTGTCCGGATAGATCCTATCCAGAAGCTGTATCATCTGCCCGGCAATCAGAATCCCGGCGCGTCTTGTCTCCGTGGCGGCAACGGATACGGTAAGGAGCGGATCGACCGTGCAAAAGACCGTGTCCGTATCGCTCTGGTCCAGCGCGTCATAGGTAAGGCAAAGGGCCAGTCCCTCTCCATAGCGGAAGGGGGAACGGTAGTAGTCAAACAGCCATTCCCGAAAGTCCTTTGCCCTGCGAATTTTTCGCCGGAACAAAAACTCCTCCATGCCGTAGGAGTGATTGAACGTGCCCACCGGAAACGTGGAGTCGCTCAGCTGAAACAGCTCCACCAGAGAAAGAAGCCCGTCCCGCTCACTGTCCGCCATGATGGTGGTGTCCGAAGTTTGCATAGGCAAGTGCCTCATCCAGGGTCCGCTTCTCCACACGGCAGGGGATGCCCTTGCGGTCAAGTTCCTGCATTACAACCTCGTCGTACAGCAGGGTGATGGTGCCTTCTTTGACCTGCAGCGGCTTGTGAAGGTTCCCCAGCATGTATGCGGTCTGCCCCATCTCATCAATGGAGCGCGGGGCGATGATGATCATCCGATCCGGCAGGACCGAGATCGCAAGGAGCCGGTGGTCTCCCACCACAAAGCAGGAGCCGTTTTCCAGGTGCGCCGTCTCGTCCTCGAGCCGGATGCCGTACTCCCGGCCGTGGTCGCTGGTCACCCGGAGGATCTTTTTTGCCAGGTCATCGCTTTTGACCAGGGCCGTCTCCACGTGATACTGTCCCAGATCGGGGATGTTCTTCACGTTGTCATATATCTGTGTCAGTACCATAAGTGCCTCTCTTCAGAACAGGTAATACCGCTGTGCCAGGGATACGGTCTGCACCGGCTCACAGGTGATCTCCTTTCCGTCGATGGTGACGACAAAGGAGTGCGGATCCACCTTGATGGTGGACGGCGCATAGCTGTTGAGCTTCATGTCCTTCTTTCCGATGTTCCGCGTGTTGTGGACGGGGAGCACGATCTTCTGCAGGCCAAGTGCCTCTTTGATCCCGTGCTCGTAGGCATACGTGGACACAAAGGTGATGTTGGATGCGCCGACAGCACCGCCATAGGCACCATAGAGATCCCGCATCAGCCGGGGCTCCGGGGTGGGCAGGGAGGAGCTTGCGTCTCCCATCACGCCGTAGCTGATCATGCCGCACTTTAATACCATCTTGGGCTTTGTGCCAAACTTTGCGGGCTCCCAGAGAACCAGATCCGCGTACTTGCCGACCTCAACAGAGCCGATGTAGTCCGAGACGCCAGCCACAATGGCGGGATTGATCGTGTACTTGGCAACATAGCGCTTGATGCGGTTGTTGTCATCAAAGTCACCATCTCCTTCGAGCGGTCCCCGCTGGAGCTTCATCTTGTCGGCGAGCTGCCAGCAGCGCATGGCAACCTCTCCGATTCTGCCCATGGCCATGGCATCCGAGGTCATCACCGAGAGGGCACCCATGTCGTGGAGCACATCCTCTGCGGCGACGGTCTGCTTGCGCACACGGGACTCCGCGAAGGCGACGTCCTCCGGGACCTTGGGATCCAGGTTGTGGCAGACCATCGTCATGTCGAAGAGCTCATCGATGACGTTTGTGGTGTAGGGGTTGGTCGGGTTTGTGGAGGAAGGCAGGATGTTCTCAAGCCCTGCCACCACCATGATGTCCGGCGCGTGTCCGCCGCCGGCACCCTCTGTGTGGAAGGTGTGAACGGTCCGTCCCTTGAAGGCGGCAACCGTGTTGTCGACAAAACCGCCCTCGTTGAGGGAGTCCGTGTGAACGGCGTACTGCACGTCCATCTCGTCTGCGACCTTCAGAGAGTTGTCAATGCCGGCCGCTGTGGCGCCCCAGTCCTCATGGGTCTTGATGCCGGCAGCGCCTGCCCGGACCTGTTCTGCGATAACCTCCGGATCAGCGCCGGCGCCCTTGGCGAGAATGCCGACGTTGCAGGTCATGCCGTCGGTCGCCTGCAGCATGCGGTGGATGTGGAAGGCACCGGGGGTGCAGGTTGCGGAATTCGATCCGTCCGCTGGGCCCGTGCCGCCTCCGAACATGGTGGTGATGCCGTTGTCCAGTGCGGCATGTACAAGACCCGGGGAGATGTAGTGGACATGGAGGTCGATGCCGCCCGCAGTGCAGATGAGGCCCTCGCCGGAGATTGCCTCGGTGCTGGAACCGACGATGAAATCGACATGATCCATCACATCCGGGTTGCCGCCCTTGCCGATGGCGAGGATCTTGCCGTCCCGGATGCCGATGTCGGCCTTGTAAATGCCGGTGTAGTCCAGAATGAGAACGCCGGTGATGATGGTATCAGCGACGAGCGGATTGCTGCGCGGGGCTCTTGCGCAGACGCCCATGCCGTCCCGCAGTACCTTGCCGCCTCCGAATTTGCACTCCTGGCCGTGAACGGTGAAGTCCTTCTCCACGCATGCCCACAGGTTCGTGTCGCCGAGCCGGACCGCGTCGCCGACGGTGGGTCCGAACATCTGCGCGTACTGGGTGTGATCCATTGCAAAGCTCATCCCTTACTCCTTTCCGGGATCCAGAGGTCCGTTCACCTTGTTGTTGAAACCGTAGACCTCCCGTTTTCCGCCGTAATCCACCAGAGGAACCGTCCGCTCTTCGCCGGGCTCAAAGCGGATCGCGGTGCCGGCGGGGATGTCCAGATGCTTTCCATATGCCTTTTCGCGGTCAAACAAAAGGCCGCTCTCGTTGGCCTCATAGAAGTGAAACTCCGAACCAACCTGTACCGCACGGTCTCCGACGTTTTTGACGCGGATCTGTGTGGCCTCATATCCCTCGTTGATGATGACGGGATCACTCTTCAGATGATATTCTCCGGGAATCATGTCTTCTCCTCTCATCGAATCGGGTCGTGGATGGTGACCAGTTTTGTCCCGTCCGGGAAGGTTGCTTCCACCTGGATCATCGGGATCATCTCCGGGACGCCCTCCATGACATCCTCCCGGGTCAGTACCCGGCTTCCCTCATCCATCAGCTCGGAGACGCTCTTTCCGTCTCTCGCGCCCTCCAGGATGTAGTCTGTGATCAGGGCAATGCTCTCCGGATGGTTGAGCTTGACGCCCCTTGATTTTCTTCGCTCTGCGATCATCGCAGCCAGAGCGATGTCCATCTTCTCCCGTTCACGTTCCGTCAGCTGCATAACGCCTCCTAAAAAATAGCGGCAAAAAAGCCGCAGCAGCCCAAAGGCTGTGCGGCTTCCTTGCCGACCGGTTACTTCTGCCTGACATGAAGTATAGCACAGCCGCGCTTTGACTGCCCGGTTTGTTTACGGACAGTTTTTAATACATGGCCCGGTACAGGTTCTCCAGGTCCTTTACGGTCACCTCTTTGGGATTGTCCAGGGTGGACACATCCTCGAGGGCGGATTTGGCAAGAAGCGGAAGGTCCGCCTCTTTGACGCCAAGCTCGCGAAGTGTCGCGGGAAGCCCCGCCTTTTTGTTGATGCCGCGGATCACTTCACAGCACGTGGCAAGATTTTTGTCGGGGTCATCTCCTGCCTGTCCCGGTGCCATCGCGTCCGCAAGCTTCTTCACTTTGTCCGGCGCCGCATCGGCGTTGAAGGAGAGCCCGTAGGGCAGAATCAGCGCGTTGGCGATGCCGTGGGGGATGTCATAAAAGGCGCTTAAAGGATGGGCCATGGAGTGCACGATGCCAAGCCCGGCATTGGTAAAGCTTGCGCCGGCGAGGTACTCGGCAACCGCCATCTTTTCTCTTGCATTGAGATCCTTCGGGTTTTCAATCACGGCGGGGAGCCAGGCCGCGGCAAGCCGCACCGACTCGATGGAGTAAAGCTCGGTGATCGTGTTGGCACCCTTTGCCAGGTAGGACTCCACGGCATGGGTCATGGCGTCCATGCCGGTCGCCGCGCTCATCTTCACCGGAAGACCGGCCATGAGCTCAGTGTCCAGGATGGCAACCGTCGGGATGCCGGTGGCGCTCATGCAGGCCATCTTGCGCTTTTCCTTCGTGTTGGTGATCACAAAGTCCATGGTCGTCTCGGACCCGGTTCCCGCGGTGGTGGGCAGGGCAAAGAGCGGCAGGCCCGGACGGGCATTTTTGTCCATGCCCTCGAGGGACGCGACATCCGCGTTCTCCGGGTTTGTGGCGATGATTGCCATGGCCTCAGCCGTGTCGATGACAGAACCGCCGCCGACAGCGACAAGGTAATCGGCGCCGCTTTCTTTCAGCACCCGTTCCCCGTCCTGCACGTTTTCGATCGTGGGGTTTGGCTTGATGCCGTCAAAGACCTCATAGGGAATGCCGGCCTTTTTCAGGACATCTTCCACCTTGCCCGCGACGCCGCAGGAGACAATCCCGGGATCTGTCACAAGAAGCGCCTTCTTCAGTCCGCGCTTTGCCGCCTCCTCGGGAAGGACGGCGCGCTTTCCGGCACCAAACCAGGAGGTGCCGCAGACCACCATACGATATCCGTCCATGTCTTGTCCTTTCTTGTCTGTTTACTCAGCGGTATCTACGGCAGCTGCCGCGTCCGTGGAGGAGGATGCTGCTGCAACCGCCTTCACGAAGGTGTCATCGAGCATGTCGCCGCAGTCGCGCTCGTTGCTCGAGACCGCGCCCAGGTTGTACATGAAGTCGCGGACGGTGTTCTGCGTGTAGCCCCAGTAGGAGTAGTCATCTGCCGGTGTGAAGGCCGTCAGCTCCTCCTCAATGGTCGGGATCTCCAGACCCGCGATCTCGGACTTGAACTCATCCGCATCCACGCCCAGGTGCTCTGCCATGATCGCCACAGCATCATCGGTGTTCTCATTGTAGTAATCCACCGCATCGAAGAAGGACTGCACCAGAGCCTGCACGACTTCCGGGTGCTCATCGCAGATCTCTGCGGAGGCACCCAGTACATCCGTGATCAGATCCGGGTTGTCCGCGGTTGAGAACAGGACGTTTCCGCCGGCTTCCTTTGCCTGGGAGAAGTAAGGATCCCAGATGCAGGCCGCGTCGCACTGTCCGGAGATGAAGGCACTGCCGGCCTCCTGAATCGACATATCGACCAGGTTGATGTCATCCTGGGACATGCCGTTCTGATCGAGCATTGTGAGCAGCAGCATGTGGTCGACGCTGTAGAGCTGGGTGGCCACGGTCTTGCCCTTCAGATCCTGCACGGTGGTGATGTCAGAGGTGGCAACCAGACCCTCGCAGCCGTTGGACTTGTCGGTCTCCAGAACGATGCGGTAGTCATTGCCGTCCTCATAGGGGGAGATGGTCTCGGAGGAGGCCATTGTCACAAAGTCGAGACGGCCGCCGATGAAGGCGTTGTTGCTCTCTGTGGTGGAGGCAAAGTCCTGAATGCTCACATCCAGGCCGTTCTTCTCAAAGATGCCCTCTTCGTCTGCCAGGTAGTAAAACATGTTTGTGGGCCAGGGTGTGGTGCCGAGGGTGACGGAATAGAGCGAGCCGTCGGAAGCGGCAGCTGCGGTGTCATCCGCTGCCGCGGCAGTGGGTGAAGATGTGGCGGCTGAGGATCCCGACTGGGAACCGCATGCGGCCAGTGCGCCGGTAAGGCAGCCTGTGAGGATCAGTGCAAGCAATCTTTTTCTTTTCATAATGGTTCTCCTCCGTTGAGATGGGCGCGGTTTGGTTTACTTCCAATCCATGAGGTACAGCAGATCCTCGCAGATCTGCGCACCGGTCAGTGCCGTGAGCTCATTGTTGTCGATGGCGGGCAGCACCTCCACGATGTCCGAGGCGACGACCTTGAGTCCCTTCAGCTCGTGCAGGAGCTTGCGCATCTGCGCGGTGGAGGGGCCGCCGATCACCGGGGTGCCGGTTCCGGGGGCTGCCGAAGGATCCAGGGAGTCGATATCGAAGGTCAGATAGACCGGCATGTCGCCAATGATCTCCTTGATCTGCCGTGCCAGTTCCTTCATATCCATGAAGACGGCGTCCTGCGCGTAAAAGATGTGGTAGCCGCACTCGGTCATCTCGGTCCGGATGAAGACCTGAGCGGAGTGGGACGGATCGATACATCCTTCTGCCTGGAGATCATAGGCGAAGTTTGCGTGAGAGATGTTGCCGTCCACAGAGGGCGTGCTGTCCTGATGGGAATCAAAATGGAGAAGGGCCAGCTTTCCGTACACCTCGTGCGCAGCGCGGACCATGCCGTAGGGAATGGTGTGGTCTCCGCCGAGAGTCAGCAGACGGCAGCCTGCATCCAGGATCTTCTTTGCATGCTCGTGGGTCTCCTGGAGCATAACCTCGGTGGTTTTGGGTCCGACATAGTAGCCGACATCGCCATAGTCCGCGACCTTCATGTGGTCATCGAGCTTGTAATCCCACGGATACTTGAAGCAGAATGCCAGATGGCTCTGGTTGCGGATGGCACGCGGGCCGAACCGGGCTCCGGGACGGTTCGTGGTCCCGGCGTCAAAGGGGACGCCCATGACAACGGCGTCATACCCTGCGATGTCTCTTGTGACGGGATAACCGTTGAAGCTGGCAATGCCGCCATAGTGCAGATGTTCCTGAACGTTGTATTCCATGACAGTACCTCCTGACTCTGAAATTTAACTTGCGGAACCGGCCGCCGCGCGCATCGGATCTTCGTCCTGCGCGTACAGAAGGTGGCTGATGTCCTTTCTGATTTTGATAAACTGCGGCGTATCTTTCAGGTCCAGATCCCGCTTGTGGGGAAGGCGGACCTCCACTTCCTCCAGGACGCGCCCGGGCTTTGTGCCCATGACGTAGATCTTGCTTGCGAGGAACACCGCCTCATCGATGTCGTGGGTGATAAACACGATCGTCGGATGGTCGGTCTCCCAGATCTCACGAAGAAGCAGCTGCATGACTGACTTTGTGTGGGGGTCCAGGGCGCCGAAGGGCTCGTCCATGAGCAGGACCTCCGGCTGGTTGGCAAGCGCCCTTGCGATGGCAACACGCTGCTTCATGCCGCCGGAGAGCTCCTTGGGATAGGACTTTGCGAACTTTCGAAGACCGATGATATCCAGGTACCGGTCTGCGATCTTCTGCTGCTCATTGGGATCCATCTTTTTGATCCGGAGCCCGAACTTGATGTTGTCCTCCACGGTCATCCACGGAAAGAGCGTGTAGGTCTGAAAGACCATGCCGCGGTCCGGGCCGGGGCCTGTGACGCTCCTGTCATCGATGATGATCTTTCCTTCTGTCGGGAAATCGAGACCTGCCAGCATGCGCAGCAGGGTCGACTTGCCGCAGCCGGAGGGGCCGACGATGCAGCAGAAATCATTGTCCTTGATGTCGACGGACACGTCCTGCAGCGCCGTGAACGTGGCGTTCTTTCCGGTCTGGAATCTCTTGCTGACGTGATCCGCAATGATCTTGCTGCTCGCCACATGTGCGGTGAGCGGCATGCCTGCGGTGTCAGCGGTTTTAGCGGGTATGGCTTCCTGTTTTTTTCTGCCGAATTTCATGCGACTTCACCCTTTCACTCTGCCCACGGGAACATCTTTTTGATCGCCAGTGCAAACAGGCGGTCTGTCACCAGGCCCAGAAGGCCGATGACGAGGATGCCGGAAAAGATGCTGGCGGTGTGCAGAAAGCGCTGTGCGCGCAGAATCGAGTAGCCCAGTCCGGAACTGGCGGCGACCATCTCGGAGACGGTCAGGTAGGTCCAGCCCCAGCCGATCATCATGCGCAGTGTGAGCATCATCTTCGGCGCCATGGCCGGGATCAGGACCTTGGTGATGGTGGACCAGCGCTTCGTGCCGAGGGTGTACCCCGAGGCCAGCAGATCGTCCGAGACCGACATCGTATCGTCCGCGATCATCAGGACCAGCTGGAAGAAGCAGCCGAGAAAGACGATCATGATCTTTGCGGTCTCGCCGATGCCGAACCAGACCATGATGAGAGGGACGAAAGCGGGAACCGGCATGTAGCGGATGAACTCACAGATGGGTGCGATGACGGCCTCAGCCTTCCGGAAACATCCGGTCAGGATGCCGAGCGGGACGCCGAAGGCAACCGAGAGGAGAAAGCCCATCGTGACACGGTAGATACTAAAGCCCATGTCCGACCAGAGTGTTCCGCTTGCTGCCTGGTCGATCAGATCCTCCAGAACGCTCTTCGGGGACGGGAGGAAGATCTCGCGGATGCTCCCGAACTCGGTCACGAGAAACCAGACCGCGAAGATGATGATGAAGGTCCAGATGGCCATCGTGGTGTACGTGGTCCTGGGAATGTCCTTCCGGAGCCGGAAGTCACCTTCTTCTTTCTTTGGTCTTGCCATGCCTGCCTCCTTTACAGAAGTGCATCATCGCCGGACTCGTCCGTGTGGATGCGGTAGCTGTTTTCGACGGGAAGGACGAAGATCTTGCCGTCCCCCTCGCGGTGGCCCTGGTTGACGTCCATGACGATGCGGATCACTTCATCGGCGTCTTCATCGCGGACCACCATGTCGATCATCTTTTTGGCGACCAGGGCGTCCTCGTAGACGGCGTCATAGGCCTTGCCGTCCTCTGCCGAGGTGAACTTCACGGGTTTTTTGCCGCGCCCCAAAACCTCCTTGGTGCTCATGGCAAAAAAGCGGTGGTCGCTGAGTGCCTGCTTGGTCTCGAAATACTTTCCGGGGCGGATCATCATCAGAATTTCCTTCATCTTCTGCCTCCTTCCGGTATTTCAGAGCTCTGCGTTTCCGGAGCTGATCGTGTATGCCTTCTCCACGGCCTGGACAAAGATCTTGCCGTCGCCGAAGGATCCGCTCTCACTAGTCTTTGCCGTCTCGAGGATGATTTTGGTGACGGGCTCCTCGTCTTTGTCCTCTACGACAAGAAGGAGCATGTCCTTGGGGATCTCATCGTAGTAGACATCCTCCACCTTGAGTCCGCGCTGCTTGCCGCGGCCCAGGATCGAATATTTCGTCACGGAGCGGTACCCCGCTTCGCCGAGTTTGTTCAGGATTTCGTCGCTCTTTTCCGGTCTGACAATGGCTCTGATCATCTTCATGGTTGTCGGTCTCCTTCCTGGTGCATTCATCATCGGGTAACGCAAAAGGCGCCGGATGACTGCTCATCCGGCGCCTTTGCCCTGCGTTGTCTGTCATTATAGGGAGTGCTTTCTGGCTTCACAATGTTTCCCGTTCCTAAAATCTGTTGTTCACGGTGCACAATGAATCAGGATGCGCTTTGCCATGTCATGCGCCCTCCTCCTGCGCGTGGCGGTAGTGATAAAACGAGTAGGCAAGCTTCAGTTTCAGCAGGGTTGAGAGATCTGAGAGATCGACCCCGAGAATCTGCCGGATTTTGCCGAGCCGGTACTGCATCGTATTCCGGTGGATGAAAAGGATTGAGGCGGACTCATTGGCGCTGGCATTGCAGCTCAAATAGACCTCCAGCGTGTGAAACAGACTCCCGCCCTGCACCTTATCGGTCTCCATGAGCTTCCCGAGACAGGCATCCACGTATTCGTCCATGAACTTCCCATTGCGGATCTGCAGAAGAACCGAGTCGATGCCGAGGTCCTCGTAGAAGTACACGTTCTTTGGCCAGCGGTGGACGGCACCGATCTCGAGGGAGTCCATGGCCTCCCGCAGGCTGTTCCGGTAGTCCTCGATGTACTCATAGGGAAGGCCGATCCCGCAGTGGACCGGCACCTGCAGGAGGGATGTCATCCTGTCACAGAGTTCATCGCAGAGCTTTGTGAGATCCTCCCTGGTAAAGGGCGCCTCCGGGACAAGGACGATGACACTGTTGCTGGTCTCGGTCAGAAGAATCGCCTTTTGGATCGCGGATTGGAAGGCCGTCTGACACTCCCTCTTGATCCGGTCGATGCGCGCGGGAACAGATCCCTGCGCATTTCCCCGGATCTGAAATACAGCAATCGATGCAGGTTCGTTCAGAGAAACGCCAAGGTATTGTGCATCCTGCACAAGCTGAGAACGCTCCAGGTGGTCCGATTCCAGAATTTGTGTCAGAAGCCGCTCCCGGGAACTGACAAGACCCTCCTCTGCGAGGAGCTTCCTGCAGATGATCTGCGAGAGGTCCACAAGGTGGAGGTTCATGTCCAGCTCAAACAGCGGCAGCGCCATCTCCTCGCAGTAGTCCTTTACCTTCTGGGAGATCTGCCCCTCGTTGATCGCAAGGGCCGAGATATCCTTCTGGTTGATCGACTGCACGAGCTCGAGGCAGAAATCGTCGTGCTCTGTGATGGAGACGTTGGTGATGATGACCAGTTCGCCTCCGTGAATGAAATCCGCCGGGTTTTCCGAGTGGCCCACACATTGGATGCAGTCCGCGAAGTAGATCCAGCGGATGCTCCGATGGATGCCGGCTTTACCGGCAATCAGGTGCAGTCCTCTGGAGAGTTCCGGAAGCTGCATCAGCTCTACACAATCCATGTACTTCCTCCTTTGGCCGGTCGGGCCATGCAAAAAGCTGCCGTTTCCGCGGATTTCGCGGAACAGGCAGCCTTGTCTGTGATCAGGTTATGGTTGTTTTTTATTATCTTCTCATGCCCTGGGAAGCGTGTCCAAAAGGCGCTGAAAGTAGGCAGGGAGCGGCGCTTTCGTCTCGATGTACTCCCCGGTTGTCGGGTGGACAAAGCCCAGAATCCAGGCGTGGAGGCACTGGCCCTCCAGATGATAGGGGTTGTTCTTTGCACCGCCGTAGACCGTATCCCCCAAAAGGGGATGGCCAAGGTGCGCAAGGTGCACCCGGATCTGGTGGGTGCGGCCGGTCTCGAGCCGGCACTCGATGTAGGTGGCGTCCCGATAGCGCTGCAGCACCTTCACATGGGTCACCGCATGCTTTCCCCCGGGGACGACGGCCATCTTCTTCCGGTCCTTCGGGTCCCTTCCAAGGGGCGCATCGACGGTGAGCTCCTCCTCCGAAAGGACGCCGCGGCAGATCGCAAGGTATCTTCTCGTGATTGTGTGATCCTTGAGCTGGGCTGCGATGGACTGGTGGGCGGCATCATTTTTGCAGATGATGACGGAACCCGTGGTGTCACGGTCGATCCGGTGAACGATGCCGGGGCGCAGCACCCCGTTGATCCCCGAGAGGGAGTCCCCGCAGTGGTACATCACCGCGTTGACCAGTGTCCCGCTGTAGTGCCCAGGAGCGGGGTGCACCACCATGCCCTTGGGCTTGTTGACAACGAGAACGTCTGCGTCCTCGTAGAGGATATCCAGCGGGATGTTCTCCGGCAGGATGTCCGGCACGATCTTTTCCGGGATCGTGAAGAAGACGTGGTCCCCCTCCTTCACCTTGGCGGAGGGGCGGACTTTCACGCCGTTTAAGAGCACTTCTCCGTCCCGCAGAAGGCTCGAGAGGTAGCTCCTCGAGTACCCTTCGATCACCTTCGGCAGAACTTTGTCCAGGCGCTCGCCCTCAAATTCGGGCTCTACGACAAACTCGTTCATTGCCGGTCACCGCCGCGCTTCCAAAACGCGAAGTCCTCCTCCCGGTAGAGAAAGAGCACCGAGAGAATCAGGAAGAAGGTGGCAACGGTGACATAGATGTCCGCTACGTTGAACACCGGGAAGTTGATGATCACGAAGTAGATGAAGTCCCGTACATAGTGGAGCATCAGCCGGTCAATCAGGTTTCCGACGGCTCCCGCCGCGATAAACACGAGGCACAGATGGAGCGGCACGTAGTGGCGCTTCGCGGGAATCTTCGAGAGCAGGTACGCGATGAAAACCGCGGCTGCCACGGCGATCAGGGCAAAGAGCCACTGGGCGTTTTCAAGCATCGAGAAGGCGGCACCGGTGTTTTCAAGGTAATAGAGCTCGAGAACCCCCGGGATCATGACCGCCGGATCTTTCCCCTTGAGCGCGCTGACAGCAAGTCCCTTGGTCCACTGGTCAAAGAGGACCAGGGCCAGAAAGAGGACGAGCTCCCACAAAAGGACCTTCCTCCGGGAAACGT
The DNA here is from genome assembly GCA_051886435.1 of Lachnospiraceae bacterium. GTDB lineage: Bacteria > Bacillota > Clostridia > Lachnospirales > Lachnospiraceae > CAG-791. Next base: position 744 of record JBJEYC010000446.1, on the reverse strand, counting down.
TCTTTTTGTTCACGCTTCCTCCTCCGTCCAGGTGATCTCATCGATGGCGGCAAGCACCTCCTCGTCGGTCACGGTCTGGTCCACAAAGGCATCCCCGACGTGCCGAAGCAGAATGAAGTTGCGCTTTCCATCCCGGACCTTTTTGTCACTCTTGGAGAGCCGCAGCACCTCTTCCCGGTCAATGTCCGTCACGGAGATCGGAAGACCGAAGGGCACAAACATATCCCGGATCTCATAGTACTCCTCTTTCGAGAGGAGTCCCCGCTTCCAGGAGAGGAAGGATGCGGCCACGCACCCGAGTGCCACGCACTCGCCGTGGGCCAGGGTGAAGTTCTTGTACTTCTCCACCGCATGGCCGATCGTGTGGCCGAAATTCAGGAGCATGCGCTGTCCCTTCTCCGTCGGATCCTGCTCCACGATCTCCTTCTTGATCTCGTTGGAGCGGCGGAGCATCTTTGTCAGAGTCTCGGGATCCCGGTCCCGAATCTCGTACATATTGTCCAGAAGCCAGACATAGTAGTCCTCGTCCCGGATCAGGCCGTGCTTCATGACCTCCGCAAAGCCGGAGGCGAACTGGCGCCCGTCCAGGGTCTTGAAGAAGGCTGGGGTCTCGTACACAAGCTTTGGCATGCAGAAGGCACCGACCATGTTTTTGTAGCCGGAAAAATCCACGCCGGTCTTGCCGCCGATGGAGGAGTCCGCCTGGGCAAGGAGGGTCGTGGGGATCTGGATGAAGTCAATGCC
>JBJEYC010000445.1:0-5335 GCA_051886435.1 Lachnospiraceae bacterium | reverse complement strand
CGGTTCTCGGCCACAACGGCTCCGGCAAGTCCACCCTGGCCAAGCACCTGAATGCCCTGCTGTATCCCACTGAGGGACAAGTCATTCTGGACGGCTTTGACACCACCGATGAGTCCCACCTCTGGGACATTCGGCAGGAAGCCGGCATGGTCTTCCAGAACCCGGACAACCAGATCATCGGCCAGGTGGTGGAAGAGGATGTGGGTTTTGGCCCGGAAAATATGGGCGTCCCCACCAAGGAGATCTGGGAACGGGTAGAGGAGTCCCTCAAGGCCGTCGGCATGTGGGAGTTTCGCAAAAAGTCCCCGAACCGCCTCTCCGGCGGGCAGAAGCAGCGGGTTTCCATCGCCGGCGTCATCGCCATGCACCCAAAGTGCATCATCATGGATGAGCCCACCGCTATGCTCGACCCCTCCGGTCGGCATGAAGTCATCCGGGCTGCCCGGGCGCTCAATCAGGTGGAGCACATCACGATCATCCTGATTACCCACTATATGGAAGAGGCAATCTACGCCGACAAGGTCTTCGTCATGGATGAGGGAAAGATCGCCCTGCAGGGCACACCCCGGGAGGTTTTCTCCCAGGTGGATCGGATGAAGGAGCTCCACCTGGATGTGCCTCAGGTGACGCTCCTGGCCCATGAGCTGAGAAATGCCGGCCTTCCAATCCCCGAAGGGATACTGACAAGCAGAGAGCTGACAGAGGCACTGGGACTGCAGCCAAAGGAGACGGGATCCGCATGGGACTGAAGATCGAAGACATCACCTATACCTATGAATCCGGCACCGCGATGTCGGTGAACGCGTTGAACCACATCACCACCGAGATCCCCGACGGACAGTTCATCGGCCTGATCGGCCACACAGGCTCCGGAAAGTCCACCTTTGTGCAGATGCTGAACGGCCTTTTGAAGGCAAGTTCCGGTCACATCTACTACAACGGCGAGGACATCGACGGAGACGGCTATGACAAGAAGGCCCTTCGGGCGAACGTTGGCCTTGTATTCCAGTACCCGGAAAACCAGCTCTTTGAGGCAGACGTGCTCACCGACGTGGAGTTTGGCCCGAAGAACCTTGGTCTGGACGAAAACGCCCGGAAGGCCCGCGCCGAGAAAGCACTAAACCTGGTGGGCCTTCCCGAGAAGTACTGGAAAGCGAGCCCCTTTGACCTGTCCGGCGGGCAAAAGCGCCGCGCGGCCATCGCCGGAGTTCTGGCGATGGAGCCAAAAATCCTGATCCTGGATGAGCCCACCGCCGGACTTGACCCCCGGGGCCGGGATGAGATTCTGGGCCTTGTACGTGACATGAAAAACAAGCTGGATATGACGATCCTGCTCGTCTCCCACAGCATGGAGGACGTGGCCGAGTATGTCGATAGGATCCTCGTGATGAACGCGGGTCAGATCATGCTGGACGGCACCCCGCGGGAGGTCTTTTCCCATGTATCTGAGCTGGAGAAAGTGGGCCTCGCCGCCCCGCAGATGACCTACATCATGAAGGATCTGGCCGCCGCGGGTCTTCCGGTGCGGACCGACTGCCTCACTGTAGAGGAAGCCGCAAAGGAGATCCTCTCGCACCGGGATGCGATTCCGGTGGCAAAGAAGGGAGGTTCCCATGCTTAAGGACGTCACACTGGGTCAGTACTATCAGACAGACTCCTGGATGCACCGGCTGGATCCCCGGGTCAAACTCCTGGGGACCCTGGCCTACATCATCATTCTGTTTGTCGTGAACTCTGTGCCGGGGTACCTGGTCTGCGGTGTCTTTCTGCTCGCCTGCGTGCTCCTCTCGAAAGTTCCCTTTGGCTACATCCTGCGGGGTCTGAAGACCATCATGGTGCTGCTTCTCATCACCGTGCTCTTCAACCTGTTTCTGACCCCAGGCGAGCCCCTGGTATCGTTCTGGAAATTCACAATCACCAAAGAGGGCCTTACCTTCTCCATCAAGATGGCTGTCCGCCTCATCTTCCTGATCGTGGCTTCCACCCTGATGACGCTCACCACCTCACCGAACCAACTGACCGATGCGCTCGAAAGTGTGCTGGGACCTTTGAAGAAGCTCCACGTCCCGGTGCACGAGATCTCGATGATGATGTCCATCGCTCTGCGGTTCATACCGATCCTCATGGAGGAGACGGACAAGATCATGAAAGCCCAGATGGCAAGAGGTGCGGACTTTGATTCCGGGAACCTCATCAACAAGATCAAGGCCATGGTGCCACTTCTTGTGCCGCTTTTTATCTCCGCCTTCCGGCGGGCCAATGACCTGGCGATGGCCATGGAGGCGCGCTGCTACCACGGCGGTGAGGGACGTACCAAGATGAAGCCGCTCATCTATAAGAAGGGTGACGTGGGTGCCTATGGCATCCTCTGCACCTTTCTTGCCGCCTGCATCGTGATCCGCGTGATGGGGATCTGACCATGCAGGAAGAAAAAGAAGTACGGGAAGAATCAGAAGAAGCAAAGAGCGTTCCCCGCAGGCGCCGCATCATGCTGATTCTTGCCTATGACGGAACAAATTACTGCGGGTTTGCGGCCCAGAAAGACAAGACGATTCCCACAATCGAAGGCGCTGTGAACAGTGCCCTTAAGGAGCTCACCGGAGAGGAGATCGAAGTCACCGGGGCAAGCCGCACGGACTCCGGGGTTCACGCCCTATGCAACTACTGCGTCTTTGACACACTCTCCAAAATCCCAGCCGACCGCTTTGCAAACGCGCTGAACGCAAAACTCCCGGATGACATCGTGGTTAGAAAATCCCGAGAGGTAGATCCTGCTTTCTCTCCGCGCGGCGCACGGACTGAGAAGACTTACGTCTATCGGATCTACTGCGGCAAGTTTCCGCAGCCCCTTCTTGCGCGGTACGCCGCCTACACCTGGTTTCACCTGGACATCGCAAGAATGCAGCAGGCGGCCGGATACCTCGTAGGAGAGCACGACTTCAAGAGCTTCTGCAACGTGGCCACCGGCACAAAGACCACGGTGCGCTCGATCACCCGGATCCTCGTGGAAGAGGAGCGGGAGCCCCTGCCACGGATCATGCTCTCCCGAAAGCACACCATCGCAGCGGAGGATGAAGCGAAGCTCGTTACAATCACGGTCACAGGCCGCGGCTTTCTCTACAATATGGTCCGCATCATCGCGGGCACACTGATCGAGGTGGGCCGCGGAAACCGGGAACCGGAGGACGTCGAAAAGATGCTGGAGGCAAAGTGCCGGCAGGCTGCCGGACCTACGGCCCCCGCAAACGGTCTGACCCTCACCGATTACCGCTTTCTGGACGCACCGCCCTGGGATTTTGACCGGCATGCCGCACTGTGACGTTTCGGTAATATCGCCGTGGAATCCGCCTCTTCCGACAATTCCTGCGGTTGCGTTCCCCGGGCTTTTGTTTTATTCTGTTGTTAGACAATAGTCAGCCTCTTTGCCGGCAGTATCCGGGCCAGCAAAAAGCCGTGCTGATTCGCATTTGCGAGCAGAGAGGACAGCCGCGTCTGCGGCTGCCCTCTTCGATTTTTTGTGTGGGGAAAATAGCTACGTGGGGAAGGAGACAACTTTGGACGGCGCAGCGAACTGGAAAACATACCTGGAGATGGAAGAGCAGTACCAGCTCCTGGTGGTGGACTGCGGCCTGGAAGATATCCTGGCGGCCAGGCAGGTGTTCTCCACCTTCCTGCACACACTCCGGTCGGTTCAGGAGGAGAGCACAGCTGAATGGACCAGTCTTCCGGCCCTGGAGCAGGAGACCGGAATCACCTTCCTGCCGTTTTTAAATCGCTTTCTCGAGACACTGCGGCAGGCAGCGCTCTACCGGTCCTTAAGTGATGCCTGCGACAGCCTCTGCTCCGCCTTCCCCGCAGGCTGCGGAGAACTTCGCATCGCCACGTTCAAGATCGAGGCCCTGATCCACCTGGGAGAGGCCGCCAAGGCGGTAAAATGGTGTGACAGCCGCATTTCCGCCACCCAGTCCAGTTCTCCCTACGTGGAAATCCAGGACGTGTTGAGTGCCCTCCTTGCCGCGGGCCGTTGCGACATCGCCGTGCAGCTCTGCGACGAGGAAGTGGGCCTCGTGGAGCGGGAGCAGATGGACGACCGGCTCCGAAACCTCCTGACGGCAATGCGCTCGGTGTACGACGCGGCGGGAGACCGGAGAAAGTCTGCAAGACTCTCCTGGCTTCTGACCGAGAACCAGCGGCGCATCATCACCCAGAAGACCGGCAATACCCCGCGGTCCTTCTTCCATAACAAAGCCGTGGACAGCAGTGCCTTCTTCGAGGATATGCTGCAGGACGAGGAGTTTGCCCTCCGGCGAAACAGCGAGGATCACCCTGGAGAGCCATCCGGGAGCAGTGCCTCGATCTTCCTCTTCCCGGGGCGGCATTCGGATGACAAAAAGAAGGAGTAAGTCGAGCTGTCAGGGGAATTGAGACCTCCAAAAATCCGGTTGACAAGCCGCTGGCATCTCCCGATGCCGGCAGCCTCTGGGTCTGGCAACGAGTCCATCGTTCGAGGATATGTGACAGACACAGAAAAAAACGATCTCTTTTGTACCGATCTCTACGGGAAATCTGCCTTTTCTCTGCCCCGGAATGTCGAATAAACGCGCAGAAACAGGCAAAAATTTTGTTGACACTCCGCTGGCATTTTCCTATAATGATGTTCTGTGTGACGTAATAACACGTCTGCAACCATGCGCTCTGCTCGGCAGAGCCGTGCGTGCTAGCTGACTCCCCGGTTATGCGAAAAGCGGTCTTATTACCTCTGCGAATCACACACCTGATGTAACTTATCTATGACTGCTTATTGAAAATTTGGAGGCAATGGTATGAACACATATATGCCCAGCGCAGCTAGTATCGAGAGAAAATGGTATGTGGTTGACGCTACCGACAAGACGCTTGGCCGTCTGTCTTCTGAGGTTGCAAACGTTTTAAGAGGAAAGAACAAGGCCATCTACACGCCTTTCCTTGATTGCGGCGACTATGTCATCATCATCAACGCAGACAAGGTCAAGGTAACCGGCCGGAAGCTGGATCAGAAGATCTACTTCAGACACTCCGAGTACGTCGGTGGTTCCAGATTTACGACTCTCCGCGAGGCTATGGAGAAGAAGCCCGTTAAGGTTGTTGAGCACGCGGTTCGCGGAATGCTCCCCAAGGGAAAGCTTGGTGACAAGATGTACACAAAGCTTCACGTCTATGAGGGTGCGGAGCACGGCCACGAGGCACAGAAGCCCGAAGAGCTGAATTTCTAATAGAGGGAAAGGAGATCACAAATGGCAAACAAAGTTAGCTACTATGGAACTGGAAGAAGAAAATCCTCCGTTGCCAGAGTATT
>JBJEYC010000444.1:0-26147 GCA_051886435.1 Lachnospiraceae bacterium | reverse complement strand
GTGTCAATGGTAATGATGTTATTCAGATTTGGGTTTCACCCCTGTGAATAGTAACTCTCCCGCCTTACGGTCTGGTTTTGCCCGGCTGTTATCAGCATTTCATCACATTAACATAGGTTTTCCGGCTTAAAATCTATTCAAAAAGTGGTAAAATTTTTCTGCTTACGCCGGTCAGCGAAGAGATCTGCCCGCCGACGATGCACAGCGCAGACAGCGGGGGTAGAATCAGCATAGGAGCACACATCTTGAAAGAGCAGGTCAGACAATCGGAACAGGACGGCAGGTATTTCAAGGGCAAAACCAGAGAACTGATGGTGGGCATGGTCACCGTGATCTTCGCCGTACTTGTCCTGTACCTGTTTCTGTATCTGAGTGGGGTAACCGAGGTCCCGTACGTCAACATCGGAGCCGATGCAACCGGTGATCTTTATGATGTCGCCGGGACACCGCTCGCACAGCAGGTTCCTCCTAAGGACTGGGTCCTGCGGTACGGTCAGTCCGTACAGATCACGCTTCCCCTGCCGGACAAAGCCCCCTACGACGGATCCAACGATCTGGTCTTCTGGATCTACAATGCAACGGTGGATGTCTCTCTGGATGGAAAGACACTCCTGAAGGCAGGATATGACCGCCTTGCTGACAACCAGCTCATCGGCAACCAGATGCTGAACCTGGAGCTGCCCGACAAGGCCTTCGGGTCTTCTCTGCAGATCACTGTCACCTCCTGGGACCACAACAGCAACTCCTTTGAGACGAACTTCCGTATTATGCGCACCCAGGACATCCGGCTGTATCCGCTCATCGACGATCTCCTGCCGATCCTCCTGTTCTTTTTGATCGCCGGCGGCTCCCTGATCGCTTCCGCCTGGGTCCTCATCAACATGCTGATCGGCGTGCGCAAAGGATACCATGCCCAGGAACTCACGGGACTGTGTCTGTTTCTCTTCTGCTTCCTGATTTCCGTTTGGTACCTGGGCTACAAGCGCGCCTTTTACGTGTTCTTTTTGAACAGCACCTTCAGCGCCACCGCCGAATATCTCGCCATGTACCTGATGATGATTCCGGTATGCATCTATTTCATCCGGGTCAGTGACTCCCGCCCCTTTCGCATTTTCTGCAAATGCGTCTGCATTGCATTCCTCGCGGATGCCGCGATCTCCTTCACCCTGAGTGCCTCCCCGATTCCGCTGGACCTCTCCGACGTGGTACGGGTCTACTGGGTAATTCTGATCATTCTGATCATTGGATTTATTGTCCGGGCTGTGATGGTTCAGAAGGAAGAGATGAGCATGGAGAAGATCCTGGTCAATGGCATCGCAATCTCCGCGCTGATCGCCTCGCTTCAGATCCTCGCAAATCGCCTGCGGGCGATCCCGGGCATTCCCGACTCCCTCCACGCGGTTCTCTACTTTGACTACGCGGCAGTGGGCATTCTCCTGTTCATCACCACCATGGTCAGCACCTATGTGATGAAACTGCAGGATGAGATGTCCTACCGCATCCACCTGGAAGAGGCAGAAAAGCTCGCCTATCTGGACATCCTGACCGGCATCCACAACCGGGCATGGATCTTAAAGGAGAAGCTCCCGTCTGCAAGCGGCAGGATCTACACCGTAGTCTTTCTGGATGTGGATCACCTGAAGTATGCGAACGACCAGTTCGGTCATGAGATGGGGGACCGGCTCCTTGTGACCGCCGCAGGGTCCATCCGTGACGCCTGCAGCAATACGGCTGCCGGGGATGCCAATTTCTACGGCAGATGGGGCGGAGATGAGTTTGTCGCCTTCTTTGCAGAGCGGGATCAGGCGCAGGCTTTTGAGGAAGCGCTCTTTAAGGAGCTGGCCGATATCAACCGGCAAAAGAGTTTTCCCTTCCCGGTCTCCATCTCCGCGGGCATGGAAACCGGTCCGCTGGGTGAGAACCTCATCGAGCAGGCGGATCAGCACATGTATGAGAACAAACAGCTCCACCACAGGCAGCTCGACGGGAAAGCGCAATCATAACACTGAAATCCTTTCAGGCAAAAAGCAGGCACCCCGTGCCTGCTTTTTTACTATAAAATAGCATTTCCCCTGCCGGGCTATGTGAACCTCAGGAATGCAAACTGACATAGATCGAAATCAGGGCGAGGATGGAGAGAATGACGAGCACCAAAAGGTTCTCCGCGGCGTCGCGCGGCGCCGCCCGAAAGACAGGGTTGGACGCCGGATGATTTCGGTACTGTTCCTTCATCCTGCGTTTTTCCGCGGGATTTTTGGGGCACCCGCACCCCTCCGGCGGCGTTTCCCATGCATGAAAGCCTGCTTCCTTCTCCCAGGGATCCCGCTCCCTCTTCTTGGTCCAGGGATCCTGCTCCTGGCCAGGATCTGCCGGGAGCACCGCTCCGCAGTGCGGACAGGTCTCACCATCCCCGGAAAAGGTCTTTCCGCAGGCCGGGCATCTTCTCTTTGGCATCTGGGCACCTCCTTCTCAATCAAACTGCGTGGGCTGATCGGGATGATCATAGAACGCAAAGCACAGAAGGACCTGCTCCTTCGTGCACTTCTCTCCCGCCATGTTCTCCGGAAGCTCCTCCCGGGAAAAGTACCGACTCTCTGTGGTCTCAAGGTTCTTCGCAAAGCTGCCGCCCTGCGCCCTGCAGAGGTAAAATATTTTCACTACGGTGAATGGATACCTGGGCTGGTTGTGCTTTTCCCGCTGCTGCACCGCAATGACGCGCTCACAGGAAACGGTAAGGCCAGCCTCCTCCCGGATCTCCTTGACTGTATTGTCCATCGGAGAGAGGTTGTAGTCACACCAGCCGCCCGGCAGTGACCAGGTCCCGTTTGCCTCGTGGACGAGCAGAATCCGCCCCGTCTCATCAAAGACCGCCCCTCGGGTGTCCACCTTGGGGGTGGGATAGCCGCTGTCTTTGCAGAACAGATCCTTCACCACGGGAAGCGGCAGGTCGGCCGCCGCTGCCATCATCTTTGCCGCGATATCCCGGATGTTCTGATACCGTTCCCTGTCATAGGGGTCCTTCCCATACTGCAATCCTGTCTGGGCAATTGCCTGCAGATCCGAGATTGCGTCGATCCACTCCCTGCTGGTCATGTATTTCCTCCTTCTTACGCTGCACTTCCCTGACTGCATTGTATCCGATCCGTGCCTTCGGCTCCACTGTTTCCCGGTTGGTGGTATACTCGTTCTGCAAAGACAGGAGGATGATGCATCATGAAAACACTGGCAGAGGCTTTGGGACTGAATTCGCAGACCGGGACCGTGGCGGTCACGGGCAGCGGCGGGAGAAAGGCGCTGATTCGCGCCCTCTCGGGAATTCCCGGCCTTGTCATCCGGGATGAGACAGCGGAGGATGCGCTCTCTGCTGCGGCCCACGCGCCCGGAGAACTCCCCGCGCTTGAAGGAGCAGACCGCGTGCTCCTTTTGGTCAACGCTGCCGGCTTTGGCAAGCCGGTGCAGGGAGCCGTTCGGCATCCCGACCTGTTCTGCCAGGCGACCGGCCTTACCCCTTCGGATCCTCTGACGCCGGAGGCGTTGAGCGATCTTCTCTTTGCCGAGGATATCCCGGCGGACACGCTGTTGATCAATGGGGTCACCGATGATAAGACACGCGGCAGTGCGCTTGCCCTGGCAGAGCTGCTGCACGAATCCTTCCCAATGGTACGGCTCTTTGCCTGCGACCTGGCACAGGATCCCGCCCATTTTGAACTCATCTGACCAGGGAAACCTGGCATTTTGCTGGAGCACTCTGTATGGAAGAACACCTTGCCGCCCCTGTGCGGATTCTGAACATCGTCGGCGCCATGTACCCCGGCGGCATCGAAAACTTCATCATGAACCTGTACCGGCACATTGACCGGTCCCGCTATCAGTTTGACTTCTGCATCCACCAGGAACGGGAGGGGGACTACCGGCCGGAGATCGAAGCCCTCGGAGGACGGGTGTACTGTCTTCCAAGACTCACCCGGCATCCGGCCCAAAATCTGAAGGAGATCACGGATCTTGTCTCAAAGGAGCACTATCCCATCGTGATCCGGCACACCGCCAATGCCCTGATCGCACCGCAGCTTCTTGCGGCGAAGCGGGGCGGCGCCATCACAATCTGCCACTCCCACAGTTCCACGGATCCGCAGGTGTTCCTGCACAAGATCGGCCGCCGCATGATGAAGCGGGCGGCGGATGTGCGCATCGCCTGCACCCCGGAGGCGGGAAAGTGGATGTACGGGGATCTGGACTTTACCGTGATCCGCAATGCCATCGACATCGATGCCTTTCTCTACAGCAAAGAGCGGACGAAGGCGATCGCAAAGGAGTTTCACCTGGACGGACGCCGGGTTTACGGCCATGTCGGGAACTTTTTTGCAGCCAAAAACCATCTCTACCTCTTAAAAATCTACCGGGAAATCCTCAGCCGGGAACCGGATGCGGTCTGTTTCTGCATCGGAGACGGGGAGTGCCGGCCACAGATCGAGCAGGGAATCCGGGATCTGGATCTGACCGGGAAGGTGATCCTGACCGGCCTTCGCCGGGATGTGCCGGACTTTCTCTCCGCACTGGACGTGCTGATCTTCCCCTCCACCTATGAGGGGCTTCCCCTGACGCTCATCGAAGCCCAGGCAGCGGGCCTCCCTTCCCTCATCTCTGACCGGATCACAAAGAGCGTGATTCTGACAGAGGGCGTCGTGGAGCAGCGCTCCATTGATGAGGATCCGGCTCTGTGGGCAGAGCGCGCGATCGAAATCGCAAAAAGCCATCCCAACCGGACCTGCCAGCGGGACCGGATCGCCGCGGCCGGCTACGACGTAACCGCTTTGGCAAAATGGTACGAGAAATTCTTTGATGACCTTCTGGAAAAGCGGGGCCATTGACCAAATCCGTTCAAAAATCATCACAATCCATTCAAAGGGAGGCAGAAGCAATCGAGCTTCTGCCTCCCTTTTTTGACTTCTGTTTGTCTCTTGTCCCAGCGCTTCTTCCTGCGTTTCAGGCCTTCTCCTGCTGGCCCACCGTCTTCGAATGACTGCGGTACCAGGCGCGGCGCACCAGAGCCCAGGCCGCCAGCATCAGGATGTCCGTCAGGATCCAGGAGATCGGATAGACGTTCATGAGTCTTGCATAGTCCCGGTCATGGGGAAAGACCAGAAATACCCACCCAAGACGGAACACGCAGGTTCCCAACACCGTGATGACCGCCGGCGCCAGCGGGTGGTCATAGGCACGCAGCATGGATCCCGGCATGTCGAAGGGCACCTCCAGGAACTGGGTCACCATCGTATGGCGCATCTTGGTCACCGCAAAGGCGAGCACTGCCGCATCCCTGGTGTAAAAACCAAGAAAGACAGACCGGCCAAGGTAAAAGACAATCCCCACGGAGAAAGTCAGGAGAAGCCCCAGAAGAATACTGTCCCGGAACACTGCCGTGCAGCGTCCCTCCTTTCCCACCGCGTGGTTCTGGCTGGCAAAGGTCAGGCAGGCCTGGGCCATGCCGCCGCTGAAATAATAGGTAAACATGTCAAAATAAGTCGCAATCGAGGCACCGGCCACGGCGTCGGAACCGAAGCTGTTGATCGCACTCTGAATGCACATGTTGGAAACGGAGAACACCGCGCCCTGCAGACCTGCCGGCAGGCCGATCTGAATCACCTTGCTGAGGATCCCCCGGTCCAGGCACAGATCCCGCCAGCGAAATCGGAATGCCCCCTCCTCGGTGGCGAGGAAGTGAATGACCAGTCCCGCCGCCACCGCGTTGGAGAGGACGGTGGCAATGGCGACACCATCCACGCTTCGGTGCAGCACCAGAACGAAAAACAGGTTCATAAACACGTTCAGAACACCGGAGAAAAACAGGGCAAGGAGCGGCCGACGGCTGTCCCCCTTGCTGCGCAGAACCGCGGAGCCAAAGTTGTAGACCATCTCAAAGGGAACACCCACCAAATACAGACGAAGGTACAGACGTGCCAGATCCATCACATCCGCCGGCGTTGCCATGAGGGTCAGTATCCACCCCGCCAGGAGCTCTCCCACCGCGATGATGGCAAAGCTTGCCAGGAGGGAAAAGGCGATCACCGAGTGCACGGCCCGATGGATGGCCTTATCCTCTCTTCTTGCCGCCAGGGCGGCGATGACCACGTTGGCGCCCACGGAGATGCCAACGAAGGTGTTGACCAAAAGGTTGATGACGGCGCTGTTGGCACCGACTGCCGCCTGCGCCTCGCTGGAGACAAAGTGGCCCACCACCGCGGTGTCCGCGGAGTTGAACAGCTGCTGCAGGATGCTGGTCATGGTCAGCGGCACCGCAAACAAAAGAAGCCTGGTCCAGATGGGGCCGTTCAGCATATCGACATCATGAGATGATCTCTTTCGCGCATTCTTCTGCAAGGTGGTTGTCCTCCCTTTCCCGTTTTCTTCAGCCGCAGGCGCGGCGGTTCCGATTGTAATACCGATTTACCCTTCGGAAAAGGGGCAGTCAGCAAAAGGCGGCACCTTCCGGCGTTTCACGCCGTACAGTGCCGTCTTACTCAAAACGTATTCTCGTCTTCGTCTTCCCCGCAGTCCAGACCCCTCCAGTAGATCTCGTTGACCTTGCCGTTGTAGTACTCGGCCTTTTTCTTTGCCATCCACCGGTCACGGTCATCACAGATCGCGAGCATCTCGTCCGTGATCTCTTCCGCGGACCTGGGATGAGCGCTGGCAAGGTACCCCAGCATCCTGTGCAGGGCCGCCGGGGTCGCCAGCTGTTCTCCCAGCAGATACCCCAGTTCCGGCGGATATCCCATCGCGGCGATCTTGTTGACCAGTTCCGCCCGGAGCGCCTTTTTCTGTCTCTCGCCTTCTCGGTCCACAGTCTTTCCTCTCAGCAGTTTCCGGTGTGGCCGATGCCGCAGGCAGGGGCGTCCTCTTTCGGCAGGGGTTCCTTTCCCTGCTTTCTCAGGTATCCCTCCCAGTCCAGGGTGATGCTTCCATCCTCCTCCACCAGGGCGGGAATGCCGATGGAGCCGCTCCCGCGTACGTTGGCAAAGGCAGCTTCGGTGTCTCGAAGCTTCAGGAACTCCTTCATATATTTCAAGTTCTTCGTGATGTCGCAGAACTTCCGCTCGATTCCATAGTGTTCAAAGTTTCTCTCGCTCTCGCGGCAGTCCGGGCAGAGGGCGCTTCCGTATACCTTCAACATGGTGATCTCCTTTCCATAGTGTGTGGACTTCCCGTCCACGTTTTCTCCATCATACCATGGACTGGGTGAACGTCGAGTCCAAACCAGAAGAAACAGGTCCGCGAAGGGATGGTACAATACCTCCATACCGACAAAAAACCGGCCAGACGTTAGAGAGGAGAACAGGCAGGAATGAATATTCGAAGTGTTGCACTGATTGGCGCAGGGGCCGTTGGCTCCTATTTTATCTGGGGACTCTCTGCCGTCCCGGGGCTTGACTTCTGTGTCGTCGCAGAGGGAGAGCGCAGGGAACGTCTTCTCCGGGATGGCCGCTGCATCAACGGCAGGACCATCCATTTCCCCGTCCGGACGCCAGAAGAAGCGCGGGGCGTGGACCTTTTGCTTGTCGCCACCAAATACGCGGGACTACCTGCTGCCCTTCCCGCCATTGAGCGGATCACCGTGCCGGGGACGACCACCGTCATGAGTCTTCTCAACGGGGTTGACTCCGAGGAGATCATCGCGGAGAAGATCGGCTGGGCTCCCATCGTCCACGCATACATGGTCATCGCCTCGGAGCGGGAGGGCGGAAGCATCCGCTTTGATCCGGAGGCGACCAAGGGGCTGGTCTTTGGCGAGGCAGGCACTCCGGAGAAGACAAAGCGGTGTGCCGCGATCGAGGCGCTCTTTGCGTCCTCCGATGCGCACGCCCAGTTTGTTCCAAATATCATCCAACAGCAGTGGACAAAGTTCTGCCGCAACCTCTCCTACAACATTCCCCAGGCGATCCTCTCCGTCGGCATCGGCGCCTTTCAGGACAGCGTTTATGTCAGTGCGGTGTCAAAAGCCCTCGAGGAAGAAGTCATCGCTGTGGGCGGAGCATATGGGATCGAAGTGCCCCATATTGACCGTTTGTACAACGCACGCTACAGCAAAAAAAACCGCTACTCAACACTGCAGGACCTGGACGCAAAGCGTCACACCGAGGTCGACATGTTCTGCGGCGTGCTGATGAAAAAGGCTGCGGCAAAAGGACTTTCCGTCCCCACAGCAGCCACCTGCTACAACCTGATCAAAGCGCTGGAGGAGAAAAACGACGGGAAATTCGATTACACATGAGTGCCGCCGAAAGTTCTTTATCCCCGTTTTCACCGGGGCAGTACATTCGTTGGAAGGGTAATGATGAAGACAGTCTGGGTTGTTGGTGACAGCACCGTTAATGCAGGGGAGGACACGAAGTCCTGCATCCCACGTATCGGCTGGGGCGATACGCTGGAGATGTATTTTCAGAACACGGTTCGGATCCGGAACCTTGCAATCTCCGGAACAAGTTCAAAGAGTTTTCGCAGTACGGATCATTACAAAACGTTTCTGGAAAACATTCGGGAGGGCGACGCGCTCCTGGTCGGCTTTGGTCACAACGACGAGAAGCGGGGCGATGTCACTTTCACATCGGGAACCGGGGACGAAAAAACAGAAGGAAGTTTTGCCCAGAGCCTGTACCAATACTACGTGCTGCCGGCGCGCAAGGCCGGTGCCGAGGCGCTTCTTGTCACGCCCATCGTGCGGCGGGCAGAGGACGGCAATTACACCGGAGACCGCATTCATGTAACCCGGGACGGAGATTACCCACAGGCCATCCGCGATCTCGGAGCACGCATGGACATCCCGGTGCTGGACCTGACCGCCCGGACGCTTCGCCTTTCCAACGAGGTGGACAGGGACGACGACCCGGACAACGACACGATCTGGCAGCACGGAAGAACCGGCAGCTCAGATCTTTGCGTTGACAACACCCACACAAGTATGTTCGGGGCTGTGGTCAACGCCTGGCTCCTGGCAGAAGAACTGCAGGCAAGCGGTGCCGCTCTGGCAAAAGATCTCAAGCTCCCCCTTGTCTCCCCGCTTTCACGGGCTTCGTACTGGAAGGAGCGCTCGTTCAACAAGGGCTATGTGGAACCGGTCTACCATGCGCCCAAAACCGCACCGGCTCTCTTCCCCTGTTATACTGACGGGCACGGAAACGAATTTTATGCCACCGTCTTCGGGGATGTCATGCTGGGCGAAAAGCTCCGGGATTTCTCCTTTGGCACGGCAGAAGACGGCGCCATGGACATCACCGCCGGCATCTATGAAAACAACGGCAAAATCGAGCAGAGTTCCGACGGGATTGCCATGTATTTTGTCCGAATCCCGGCCGGCAGGTCATTCTCCCTATCCGGCCGGGTGCGGCTCGAGAGCTTTGAGACCGCCGGTTTTGCCGCAGTCCCTGCAGGCTTTGGCGTGATGGCGCGGGACGAAATTTATCTCAATGAGGAGAACGGATCTCTTCTCGGGGATTACGTCGCGGGCGGCATTGCCTTCCGGCCCGGTGTGGAGAACGGAAGCAACACCTTTGCAAGGCGCGACGGAAGACTGCGTTTTGGCGGTGGAGAGCTGGAGCGGCTCCCCCGGATTGGCGAGGAGTGGGAAATGGAGGTCTTCACAACAGGAGACGGTTACGGCGCCCGTGTGGGAAAGCATTCTCCCGTCCTTGCGGGATACGACTTCGCTCTGACCCGGATTGACCCGGATTTTGTATACATCGGCTTTTTTGCTGCCCGCACGATCCGGATCACGGTGCGGGACATCCGCCTTGTTATGGATGAGAAACCAGCCATCGCGTATCGCTCTTTTCCTGCGTTGGACCAGCGGCAAAAATGACTGTTCCCGATCCCGAAAAAAGCGGGGCACCATCCTAGGATGATGTCCCGCAAAGCGCTCTTATGACTCTCGAATCCAGACCCGCATTTCTCCCGGCTCCCGGTTGCCCCAGAGAAAATACGGAACAAAGGTGAGCTGCTGCGTCTTTTCTTCTGGCATCTTTTCTGTATACAGGGCGGTGTCCTCCAGAACTTCCCGGTATCCCTCTGCGTGCAGGCAGACTGCGTCTCCGAGGCTTCCACTGGTCCTCTGTGCTTTGATCTGCACCTGCCGGGGAAGTACCAGGTTCCAGAGCTCTTTTCCGTTGTCACAGGACTCAAGACAATAGACAATCGGTCCCCGCACAAGGCAGACCCCGCCAGCGTCCTTTCGGACCTTTCCGTTTGCCCGAAGTCTCTGGATCGGCATGGCAAAGGTCATGGTGATCTGATCGTTCTCCTGCCAGTTGTCCGGGATCAGAAGATATCCGTCTCTGACCTGTGGAAGCGGGATGGCAGCACCGTTCCTTGTCAGGGAAACATCCTTGGCATATCCCGGAAGCCGAAGGGCCAGGGTAAAGGGGCGGTGTTCCGGATTCCTGTTAACCGATACGGTCACTTTTCCGTTCCAGGGGAACTCAGACGTAACGGTGAGTTCGACCCCTGGGATCAACTCGGAGATATAGGTTCCACCCAGGAACAGATGACAATAAATCGTGTTCCCATTCTCACCGTAGGCGTAGCGGGGCAGAGAGGTGAGAAGACGGGCTGCGTTCGGCGGACAGCAGGCGCAGGCATACCAGGCGGGGCGCTTCGGCAGCACGTGCTCATAACCCTTTACCTTCCCGTCCACCGAAGGGTCCACCTCCAGTGGATTGACATAGAAGAACCGCTTTCCGTCATGCTGCATGCCGGCCAGCATCCCATTCAGCAGAACCCGTTCCATCACATCCGCCACTTTCCCGTCCGGATGAATCTGCAGGAGCTGTCTTCCGAAAAAGATCATGGCAACAGAGGCACAGGTTTCCCCGTATGCCGTATCATTCGGAAGATCGTAGTCTATCGTGAAAGCCTCTCCCATCGCGGTCTGCCCCACACTCCCCGTCACATACATCTGCCGGTGGGTAATATTATCCCAGATGCGAAGGCAGGCGTGATAGAGCGCCTGATCGTTCGTCCTCCCTGCAAGGTCTGCCATAGCCGTATACAGGTACAGCGCCCGCACGGCGTGCCCCTCCGCATGGTTCATCTGCCGCACCGGGCGGTCATTCAGGAAATAGGGCGTATCCTCCGGATCCATTCCCCAGACCTGAAATGTCTTTTTCCCGGCTTCTTCTTTGAAATAGTTCGGTCTGGTGCCGCGCTCATTGATAAAATACGCCGCCAGGTTACGATAGCGCACCTCTTTCGTCGCGTCATAGAGGCGAAGCAGCGCTTCCTCGATCTCCGGATGCCCGGGGATGCCCCGCTTTTTTCCCTTTCCGAAACGCCGGTCAATGCAGTCCGCGAGTTTCACACCGATTTGCAGAAAATTTCTTTTCCCTGTTGCCTCAAAGTGGGCGACGGCCGCCTCGATCATGTGGCCCATACAGTACAGCTCATGGGCTTCCTGCAGGTTCTCCCATTTCTTGTCCGGCTCTTTGATCTGAAAGTAGGTGTCGAGGTAGCCGTCTGTCTCCTGGGCTTCCGCCAGCAGGTCAATCAGCTTCTCCATCTTGCCTTCCCATGTCGGATCGCCGTTTGCTGCAATCGCATTGGAAACCGCCTCCGCCCACTTGGCGACATCACTGTCCTGGAACACCATGCCGTAGAACGAGCCTTTGCTTCTGCCCGCGGCAATACGGAAGTTCTCAAGGGCATGGCTCTTCTCAATGCCAGGGATGGCGTCATTCAGGATTTTCTCCTGATAAGGCAGCACCGTATGCAGTACCAGATCTTCATAGTAATCCCAGAAGGGATCCCGAATCCGAAACTGCCGGATTCCGATCCGGTTCTCCACCCGCGTAATGTTCTCTTCCCTGTTACGATCGTCCTTCTCCATGTCGTTCTTCCTTTGACCCCTGCGGTCAGTCTCCTCATCCGGACCTTTTTGTCTCCCACCGGTGGTAGGGGCAGTGTCCTGTCCGCATTGCCGCGCGCAGCTCCACAAAACAGCCGCAGGCAGTACAGGTTCCGGCATTCAGGTATCCGCAGGTCCTGCAAGCCGAGAGCCTCGCGTCCCGAACCGTATCCTTTGCCCGCTCTCCCGGTTCCATGTGATCCAGGATCCGCTTGATATCCCGCTCATAGGCAGCCGGGTCAATCTCCTCCAGAAAACATCGGAGGCAGTGCTGCTTCTCCTCCATTCTATTTCCTTTCTCTGCTCATGCTGGGTCCGGCACAAACAAGGGCTTTCCGCTCTCACTGAACTGCACATGAAGGCAATACGCATGACGGGCGCCATCATACAGGGGATTTCCCATCGTATTCTTTCCTGTTCTTGCATGGAACACACATACCGTGCTGCCATCCTCATCGTCCTGGGTAAAGCTGTTGTGTCCCGGGCCATACAGTTTCAGTGCTTCATTCGAAGCAAGCACCGGATTTCTTCCCTTGGTCCAGGAGGCACGATCGAGAAGGTCAGACTCCTCATCTGCTTCCAGTATGCCCATGCAGTAAGACGCGCTGGTATCGCTGGCAGAAAAGGTCAGATAGATCTTTCCGTTATGGTGCAGAACAGCCGGGCCCTCATTGACCCAAAATCCTTGCCGCTCCCAGGGATAGTCCGGTGTGGTTAACAGTTCCTGTACCGTGGCAAGCCTGGTCGGGCTCTCCATCCGCGCGATGTAAAGATTCGAGATCTGTTTTCCTACGCCCACCTTCTCTGCCCAAACATAGTACCGCTCCCCTTTATTTTCAAATACCGTGGCATCCAGGGAAAAGGCCCGGAAGGAAAAGGGATCCTCACTGGCGCACTGCATCTGCCCACACTCCTGCCAGGTCCCGGTCATGGGGTCTTTGTCCCGGCAGGTCAGAACATAAGGCCGGAGGCACCAGATATCATCCCGATCGCTTGCCGCAAAATAGAGATACCAGGCGCCATCGAGAAAATAGAGCTCCGGTGCCCAGATGTTAAAACTCATCGGTCCGCTCTCATGCTTTCTCCAGATGACCTTCTCCTCAGCCTCTGGCAGATCCCGCAGGTGCGCAGCATGGCGCAGTGCAATTCCATCAAAGGCCGGAAGGCTTGCCGTAAAATAGTAGGTGCCATCTCCTGCACGCAGGACATATGGATCCGCCCGTCCGGCGATCCATGGCTTCTCATAGGTAAATGCGGTTGTTCTCTTCGATTTCATTTTGTTCCTTCACAAAAGGCATGGGCGAACCCATGCCTTTTTCTCATCGTGTCAGTCAACAGTCAGGACAGACGAATCATCAGTACTGCGCAGGCGGGGACAGTGGTCTTCACGCCGCGGGGTGTCAGGGTCAGATCCCCAAATGTCTTCTCTGTCACGCAATCCGGCTCCTCAAAGGTATTCTTTGCGTGCATCTCCTCCGTGACAATGCGTCCCTGCGCATGTCTTGGCTGAAAATCGGCAAAGCGAAGTTCCAGGGGATAGCTGTGATCCGGATCCATGTTTGTAACCGTCAGGGTATAAATCCCGTCCTTGACCGAAACCGATGCATCCAGTGCCGGGACCGGATTCTCCTCGGTTCCCACCTCCTCGTTTTCGAAGAGATCGGCTGCTACAAGATCTGCGTCCTGATGATACTGATACATGTGGAATACATGATACGTGGGGGTTCGGATCATCTTTTCCCCCTCAGTCAGAAGCACAGACTGAATCACGTTGACCATCTGCGCCAGGCAGGCAAGCCGCACCCGGTCGCAGTGACGGTTAAAAATGTTCAACGTCGTGCCGGCAATCAGGGCATCCCGCATGGTGTTCTGCTGGTACAGGAATCCAGGATTGGTACCAGGCTCACAGTCATACCAGCCGCCCCACTCATCAAAGGAGAACCCGATCTTCTTTTCCGGGTCGTAGGTGTCCAGAATATCGCCATGAAGCTTCAGCAGATCCTCCGTGTACAGGGTCTTCCGCATGGTCTGGAACCACATGTTCCGGTCGAAATCCGTGGCGGAGCCCTTGTGCTCCCATCCGCCCGGATGCACGTAGTAATGGACGCTCAGAAGATCCATGAAACCGTGAAACATGTCTCCACCGGGTTTGGCAAAACAGGTATCCAGCACGCCCTTTGTCCAGAACGTATCTGCGACATTCGGGCCGCAGGCAATCTTCTGGAACGGATGATCCGGATGGTACTGCCGGCAGTAGGTCTGATACCTGCGGTAGAGATTGCCGTAATACTGCGGCGTCATGTTTCCGCCGCAGCCCCAGTTCTCATTGCCGACACCAAAGTAGTCAAGCTCCCAGGGATCCTCATGTCCGTTTTTCTTCCGCAGTTCCGACATCGGGGAGACACCGTCAAAGGTCATGTATTCGATCCAGTCCGACATCTCCTGCACCGTGCCGCTGCCAACATTTCCGTTCACGTAGGTCTTGCAGCCCAGCTGCCGGCAGAACTCAAAGTACTCGTGGGTGCCAAAGGAGTTGTCCTCCAGGACGCCGCCCCAGTGCGTGTTGATCATCTTCTTGCGGGACTCTCGCGGGCCGACACCGTTCTTCCAGTGATACTCGTCGGCAAAGCAGCCGCCGGGCCAGCGAAGGAGCGGAACGTGAATTTCCCGGAGTGCCTTCACCACATCTTTGCGCATACCGTTCTCATTCGGAATGCCGGAGTCCTCCCTGACAAAGATGCCTTCATAGATGCCTCTTCCCAGGTGCTCGGAGAACTGTCCCTGGATCTCCGGGCGGATATGTCCCAGGATCTTATGTTCCTGAATCTCGATTCGTGCCATTATTTCTCCAATACTATCGTGACAAAGCTTGCGGGCTTCAGCACCGTCCGGAGGATGTCTCCCTCCATTGTGGCATCCGTTCTGCGGATAGGTCTGACCTTCTCACAGTCCTTGGTATTGACTGCCTTCATGTCATCCCCCTCGAGTGCCTGAAAATCCGCCACATGGTATCCCGCAAAGCCGCGCAGATCCGCCTCAAACTCCACCGGCTCCTCTGTATTGCGGTTGACCGCAAAGATCGCAAGCTGTTCCTTTTCACCGTTGTAGACCGAGACCGCCTCCACATCGCTCACATGGTCATGTTTGGAGGTGGCGTGGTCGCCGCAGGAAAGAACCGGCTGCAGGGCCGTTCCTCTGCCATACCTGGACACCAGGTAGAACGGATAGAAGATCGTCTGCCTCCAGGCGGGGCCGTTCTCCTCGGTCATGATCGGCGCAATGACGTTGACCAGCTGAGCCAGGCAGGCAACCTTGACCCGGTCAGCATGCTGCAGGAACTTGATCAGTGCCAGCGCATCCACAATCGCGTCCTCATAGTTGTAGACATCCTCCAGGAGGTGCGGATGGGATCTCCAGGGGAGATTCTCCATATCCTCGTTGTCCTGCTTCATCGAGTGATACCAGACATTCCACTCGTCGAAGGAGAGGTTGATCGTCTTCTTACTGTGCTTGACGCCCCGGACATAGTCGCAGGTGGCGATCACGGAGCGCAGGAAGTACTCCAGGTCATCCGTCGCCGCAAAGAACTCCGCCGTATCGTTGTCGGGATTTCCCCAGTACTGGTGGAGGGATACATAGTCCACGTATTCATAGGCCTCGTCCAGAACCTGAGCCTCCCATGTGCCGAACGTAGGCATATCGACATTGGAAGAGCCGCAGACAACAGTCTCAATCGAGTGGTCCATCGTCTTCATGGCCTTGGAGGTCTCTGCCGCCAAATGTCCGTACTCCCTTGCATTCTTATGTCCGAACTGCCAGGGGCCGTCCATCTCGTTGCCCATGCACCAAAGCTTGATACCGTAGGGATCCGCATCCCCATGGGCACGGCGAAGGTCGGCATACTTTGATCTGGTATCAAGGTTGCAGTACTCCAGGAGATTCAGGGCATCAGAAGTGCCGCGGGTCCCCAGATTGACTGCCATCATGATATTGGTGTTTGCCTTTTTCGCCCACTTGGAAAATTCATTGATACCAACCGTGTTGGGCTCATAGGTGCGCCAGGCAAGATCAAGTCTTGGCTTTCTCTCTTCCTTCGGGCCGACGGAGTCTTCCCAATAAAAGTTGGAGACATAGTTGCCGCCGGGATACCGGACAATCGGGACGTTCAGCTCCCGGACAAGGTCAATCACATCCTGCCGAAAGCCCAGTTCATCGGCAGTCTTGTGCCCTGGCTCATAGATGCCGGTATAGACCGCGCGTCCCAGGTGCTCAATGAAGGAACCATATATTCTCTTGTCCACTTCGCCGATCCGAAAATCCCGATCGACGGTCATTTTTGCCTTCTGTGCCATAATTTCTCCTGTTGTTTAATGTATCGTTGCGTGTTGTTATCTTATCCTTTCACTGCTCCGGCCGTCATTCCGTCGATGATGTATCTCTGGAAGATCAGGAAGACCACCATGATCGGGACGATGGCAAGCATGGAGCCCGCAATCAGCATGTCATAGTTGTTGCCGTAGGGCGTGAGAAGGGTGTTGAGTCCAATGGTAAGAGTAAACTTGTCTGCAGAGCGGAAGACCATGAGAGGCCAGAGCATGTTGTTCCAGGCACCCATCGCACACAGGATCGCCATCGAGGAAAAGGCGGGCTTGGTGATCGGCATCATAATCTTCACCGAGATGTAGTACTCGTTGGCGCCGTCAATACGTCCGGCATCGAGGAGCTCAGACGGCAGTGAGAGCATATACTGATGGAAAAAGAAGATGGTAGAGGCGGAGCAGAGACCCGGAAGGATTACGCCCCACATCGAGTCAATGAGGTTGATGTCGATCATCTCCTGATACAGCGGCATCAGCAGAATTTCAAAGGGCACCATCATAGTCGCGATGACCAGCATGAAGAGGAACTTCTGCAGCTTGAACTTGTACATCGTGATGCCATAGGCGACAAAATAGCAGACAATCAGTGTCAGGGCAACGGTCACCAGCGTCAGGACCATGGAATTTTTAAACCAGTTCCAGTACTTGATGGAATCCGCATTTCCGCTGAACAGATATATGTAGTTATTCAGAGACATTCCCGAAGGATCCAGATTCAGCGCAAGACCTCTGCGGATCAGTTCGCGTCCAGGCCGGAATGAGGCAATAAAGCCGCAAAACAGGGGATAAATCAGAATGGCGGAGAGCAGCGCGAAGAATGCCGTCGAAATGATCGAGCCGATCATTCTGCTCCGTCTGACTGATTTGTACTGTTTTCCTGTTTCTGGATTGATTGCATTTGCGTTTGCCATATCAGTCTTTCTCCTCCTTCAGCGTTCCATTCAGGCCCAGCTGGATGAAGTTGATCACCAAGGCAATTACCATCAGCACCACACCAACCGCGCAGGCATAGCCCATGTCGTTCTTCTGGATACCTCGCTTGTACAGGTAACCGACAATGGTGAGTCCGATGTTCTTGGGAGAGTCATTTCCTGACCACAGCATGAAGGACTCAAGGAACATTGCCAGACCTGCATAGATGGAAATCGTCAGCACATAGATTGTGGTAGGCTTCAGCAGCGGAAGTGTGATGTACTTGAACAGCTGATGGCTGTTTGCACCATCGATCTTCGCAGATTCGTAGAGCGTTTTATCGATCGACTTTAAGCCCGACATGAAGTACAGCGTGTTGACACCTGTCCACCGCCAGCAGCAGAGCGTGAGCAGGGCGATCTCCGAAGTCCACTTGACCTTCAGCCATTTGAAGGCAGGAAGTCCCAGAGCTGCCATCAGAACGTTCATCTGTCCGGTCTTATACTCGGTGAACATCAGTCGGAACAGGGTACCGGAAATCACAACGGAGGTCAGCGCTGGGACGTACATCATGGCCTTCCAGACGCCCTTGGCCTTCACCAGATTTCCGTCCATCAGCACGGCATACAGCATCGGGAACGGGATAAGAAGCGCGCAGGTAAACACCGTGTATTCCAGTGAGTTCATCAGTGCCGTGTGGAATACCTTATCCGTCAGGAGCTTTTTGTAATTTTGCAGTCCGACAAACTCTTTCGAGATGGCACCGATTTTCTCCGTTGACATCACAAAAGACGAAATCAGGGGATATACCCAAAAGATTGCAAAGCAGATGATAAAAGGCAGTACAAAGACGTAAGGTGCCACCTTTTGGGAATAAAGGACGTTCGCTCTCTTTTTCTTTTCCATAATGATCCTTCCTGGATGAAAGGAGGATGCCCGCAATCAGGCATCCTCCCGTACTCCGGCGCCGCGCGGCGTAAGATTCTTATTGATTACTGTTCTGCGTCCACCGCATCCTGCAGTTCCTGCAGGCTATCATCCACATTCTCGCCGTCCTCCAGGACTTCGTTCAGCGTGGTGTTGCAAACGTACTCATTGATGGTTGTGGAGATCGGAACCGTCATGACCGTGCCGATCTGATCCTTGATCTCCGCGAGCACATCGTAAGGATAGTCACGGAAGAACTGGTTGTACTGGTTGCTGTCATCATGTGCGAACGCATCATCCGTCCAGAGGGAAGTGTTGCAGACATCAAATCCGAGATCATCCCAGATCATCTGCTCACCCTCAGGAGACATCTTTGCGTAGCACAGGAAATCTGCTGCGAGTTCCGGATCCGATGACTGCTGGGTCACAACCGTACCGGTACCGCCGATACCAACTGAGCAGTTCTGGCCTTCCTCGAAGACCGGGCACTTTGCGATGTACCAGTTGCCCTTCTCCTCCGGCATGTAGTTAGTGAAGCGGCTCATGTACCACATTGCCTTCGGGAAGGAGACGATGTTGTGGTCAAGGATGTTCTGATAGCCGGCTTCCAGATCGACGTGTCCGTCCGGAGATACCTCAGCCAATCCACTGTTGAGCCAATCCTGCTGCATGGTCAGCATGTTCTTGACGGAATCAAGCTGCACATTTGCTGTCCCGTCATATCCGCCGGTCCAATCCTCGCCGTACTCAGCCATCGCAAGCCAGAGCCAGTCGGTTCCGCCGGTATCCACCGAGGTCCAGTACTTTCCGTCTCCCTCTCCGGCCGCCTGGATTGCATCCAGGTACTTCTGTCCGAGCGCTGCCCAGTCATCCCAGGTGACCACTGCGTCGATATCGTCCTGGGTAATGCCATACTGCTCCAGAACCCCCAGGTTGTAATACATAACAGTTGCACCGACATGGAACGGTGCGCCGTACTGCTTGCCATCAGACCCCTTGTAGGCATCAAGTCTGGACTGCAGCATGTCGTCCTTGTAAGGTGCCATTGCATCGTCCAGCGGATACAGCCAGGTATCGAGTCCGGCATAAACATTCGGGACCTGTCCCATCTCCACATCGCAGATATCAGGAGCGCCCTCTCCGGCCTCCAGGCTCATCAGGAGTTTCTGATGCATATCAGAATACGGATATGTGGTAAATGTCACCTCGATGGTGCGATCCGGATTCTCTTCATTCCATTTGTCTACCATCTTGGCGTAAAACGTGTTGTGCGCCTCTACGAAGGACCACAGCTCCATATGAGTGCCGTTGGCATCGCCGACAGTCGTTACTGCGGTTGCCGTGTCCCCGCTCTCGGTCGTATCCGCGGAAGCGTCCTCTGTTGCAGCATCTCCTGCCGCCTCGGTCTCAGCTGCAGCTGCATCCCCGCTGGAAGAGCTGTCATCTGCCGTCGCCTCGGAGACTGCATTGCCGCATCCTGCCAGCATTCCGGCTGCGAGAACGCTTGCGAGCACTACGCTCATCGTTTTCTTTTTCATTCGTTACCCTCCTGTAAGAATTGTGAAAGTTCCCCTTGCTTTCGGAAATAAAAGTTTTGAATTTTGCGCATTTATTTAGATCGTATTAAATTCAGCATGCATATTGCACATTTTATCTTCTATTTCCTCGGCTTTTTATGGCTAAAATATACAGCCATCCCCCGGGGCTGTCAACAATTATTTTAGATAAACGCGTTGTATTTTTGATTTATCTAAATTTCAGTTGATTATTCACATATTATCCGGTAGAATTCTAGATGATATTAAGCACTATGTCTATGCCTCTGTTCAATCTTGAATTGTAATTTTGATTATTCTAAAATCTGCCAACTATTTCAGAAGCACAACTTTGCAATCATATTCTGGTGGATGCCGTATAATCAGAAAAGGGAAGTTTGATTCTTCCCTTACCAAGGCATAACGCATAGAAAGGAGCAACACTTCATGCTGCACATTACCAACCTGGAAGACGGCCTTGAACTGTTCAAGGCACTCGGCAGTGACGTCCGGGTACGCATCCTCGAGATACTGCTCGAGGACAACAACATGAACATGAACGATCTTGCCTCTCGCCTGGAAATCACCAACGGCGCGCTGACGAGCCACATCAAGAAACTGGAAGACTGCGGACTGATCAAGATCACCAACCAGTCGACCGGACATGGGAATCAGAAGATTGCAACACTCAACCAGGATAAGATTCTGATCGAGCTCACTCAATCGACTCCGGAGCGAAATGTGTACAAGACCTCCATCCCGATCGGAAACTACAGCACCTGCAGTGTCTATCCGACCTGTGGTCTGGCGACTGAAAAGCATCTGATCGGCGATGTAGACGACCGCCGTTACTTTTTCCACAATGACCGCTATAAGGCGCAGATTCTCTGGTTTACCAAGGGCTACATCGAGTACATCATTCCAAACTTCATCCCCGGCGGACAGAAGATCGATGAGATCTGCATCACCATGGAAATCTCCAGTGAGGCGCCCGGCATCAACGAGAACTGGCCTTCCGACATCTATTTCTATTTGAACGATGTCAATGTCGCCATGTGGACTTCTCCCGGTGATTTCGGGGATGTGAGGGGTATTCTCACTCCGGACTGGTGGATTCCGAAGTGGAATCAGTACGGTCTGCTCAAGATGCTGCAGATCAACAAGAAGGGTTCCTTTGTAGACGGTGTAAAAAAGTCCGATATCACCATTGACCAGTTTGAGCTCACCGACAAGTCCATGCTGCGCTTCCGCATTGCTGTGCCAGAGACCGCAGAGCACGTGGGCGGTGTGACGCTGTTTGGCCGGGCTTTTGGTAATTACAACCAGGATATCGATGTCTACATTTCCTACAGTCCGAGGCGCATGGATACTTCTTCCATGCCGATTGGCATGCCGCATCCGGGCGACACGCAGTAAAAACAGGGGATCAGCAAAAGCAGGCATACGCCAGCTCTCATATGAAAAGGGGGATCTATGAGAAACGTTCAAACCGGTATTGTCGCAGTGGGGATTGCCGCAGTCTTGTTTACCGGCTGCGGTGCAGCAACAGTCAATGGTGTGGATGTCAGCCAGGAGAATGTACAGCTTGCCTTTGCTGGTCAGGACTTGAGCAGTCTTGCCAAAGGACACACGGATGGCGGTGACCCGGTTCATGATCCCTCCATCATTCGGGATCCGGACACCGGTACCTACTGGCTCTTCGGGAGTCATATGGAAGTGGCAAAATCCGACGATCTGGTCCACTGGTCTAAGGTCTATTCCGGGGCCAACCGGTGGAATAAACTCTTCTCCAATCTGTTCTCAGAGGATTCGGACGCCTTTGACTGGGTCGGAAAAAACGATGAGGGATCTTACAGCGTATGGGCTCCCTGCGTGATCTACAACAGAGCCATGCAAAAGTACTGCATGTACTTCTGCACCTCCTCCACTTATATCAAGTCGAGTCTGTGTCTTGCCACTGCGGATGAGATCAGCGGTCCCTACACGTATCAGTGTCGGCTCCTTGACTCTGGTTTCAACCGGATGGATGCAAAAAAGGGTCGTGTCGACATCCTCGACTGGTGCAACGGCGACATCAAAAAGGTGCAGGAGCGTTATCTTCAAACCGGTTCGTACAACAACCTGAAGTGGCCCAACTGCATCGATCCCACCGTGTTCTACGACGCCGAAGGGAAGATGTGGATGGTATACGGCAGCTGGTCCGGTGGCATTTTTCTCCTGGAGATCGATGAGTCAACAGGGCTCCCCATCCACCCTGACACGGATGACAGCGAAGACGTGGATGCCTATTTCGGAAGGCACCTGATTGGCGGGAATCATCAGTCCTGCGAGGGCCCCTGGATTCAGTACGACAAGGACACCGGATATTACTATCTCTTTGTCTCCTATGGCTCCCTGCAGGCACATGGCGGATACCAGATCCGGCTCTTCCGCTCCAAGGATCCGGAGGGGCCCTATCTTGATGCGTCCGGAAATACCCTGGGCGGAAAAGATCAGCAGCAGTATGGCATCAAGATGATGGGGAACTATACGTTTCCCAGCCTCGATGTCACCTACATGGCGCCAGGGCACAATTCGATGTTCCAGGATTCTGACGGGAAGCGCTATCTGGTGTACCATCAGCGCTTTGACAACGGCACGGAAGACCATGAGCCGCGGGTCCACCAGCTGTTTGTCAATGCGGATGGCTGGTACACTGCTGCCCCCTTTGAGACCTCCGGTGAAACCATCTCAGAAACCGGTTATTCTCTGGCGGATGTCTGCGGCACGTACACTCTGATCAATCACGGACTTGCGATCTCTGACACGGTTCCCCAAACCACTGAGATTTCGCTTCAGCCAGACGGCATCATCTACGCTGTTGCAGACGAGGCCGCGGATGCGCAGGCAGAAAAAGACGAACTCGTAAAGACAGCCGCGAATAAAGAAGAGAAGCTGGTCATTGAGAACTCAGATACCGTCCTGTCTTCCCGCATCGGAACCTTTACAGAAGCCGAAAATAGTCCTGATGTCCTGCTGACGCTCGACGGACAGGAATACCAGGGCGTTTTCATTGATATGAAGGATGAAGCCGGGAATCCTACCATGTGCTTCAGTGCCTGCGGCAGCAGCAATGAGACCATCTGGGGCGTTCATTACCTTGCAGCGGACTCCTCCTCGTAAAGCAGTTTCACCGCAGTTCTTCAGAGCCCTGTCGGCTGCTGGTTTCCGGCTTTCCTGAAAGCCGCATCGGACAGGCAACGCGTCCTGTTCTTCCAACTGCATCTTGATAAAACAATACCGGCAGGTCTGAAGTTCTGCAGACCTGCCGATTTCCTGTGTACTGCTGTGCGACTTGTCAGAACATCATCGATATGATAAATGACGCCGCGTTCTTTCCCTCCCGCCAGTCGCTTCCGGTCTTGGCGAGCGTTGTCTGGTAGCGGTCATCCCCGTAGTAGGTCAGGCGATAGTGCTTGCCTTCCTCGGTAATCACAAAGCCGAGTTCCTTCAGTGCCTGCCGCAGGGTGCCGGACATCGACTTGTAGCCAGACAGCAGGTTCTTCACCTCTTTTTCCCGCTTTTCCCCAAGGTGTTCATAGTCATTGTGCTCCAGTATGTCCTGCAGCACCGTAAACCGTCTCGAGTCGGGCCTTGCGTTGGGCTGATCCTTCGCCACGGCATCCAGCAGCATTTCCCGGATCTCTCCCGGATAAAATTCTTCCTCTTCTCCCAGGTACAAAATCGGGATTTTTTTCTCGCCGCTGAGCTTGGCCCGGAGTCCCTGGTTTTCCATCTGCAGGGAACTGTTCTCTCTCGTCAGCTCCTCGATGCGCAGCTTCAGACGCTGCAGGTCGTCGTCAAAGTTGTCCTCATAGGCAACAACCGTCTCTTCCGCTTCCCTCCGGGCACTCTCCGCCTCGAGCCGGGCCTTCTGCTGCAGGCGAAGGCGCTCGTTCAGAATCGTCTCGTTCACGCCGGTCCAGGTGTAAAGAAGTGGAAACGTCTGGGCGTTTGCGTAAAGGAGTACCTCCCGCGCGACCCGCTCCAGGGTGATCCGTTCACTCATCGGATAGACGTGATACCAGATGCGGCGGTAATTTCCATTGGGGAAGTAGATTCCGATGGCCCCGTTGTACTCGTTCTGATCCAGACATGCTTCGCGGATTTTTTTGTTCAGATCCCAGGACTCCTCCGAGAGGATGTGCGCGGTTCCCTTCAGCATGCTTCCAAGCCTTCCGACGTCCACCGGATCCGTGTCCAGGGTCGTTTTGGATACATAGACCACCGGAAGGCGATAGTGCGTTCTACGATTGACCACATCCGTCAACAGGCTCAGGTTGTCCTCCCGGATGATGTGTGGATCCCGAAGCACCGGCAGTCCATTGTCCGCCTCCACGTATCCGCCCTCCAGAAGGAGTGTCACAAAGTGCGGCGTCGAAAAGGCGGTATCATTCATCAGGGCATCCTCGGTGTAGCTCCGGTCCAGCCGGATTGCCAGCTGGTGCTGTGCAAAGTTACACACGTAGTCCGTATCCCAGACTGCGCCGCGATTATCCCGCTTTTCATAGCGCACCGCGATAATCCGGTCTTTGGCATCCTCCTCAAAGTCAATCCAGAGCGAATCAGTCCCGATCCGGCAGTTTCTGCTCCCGTCCCACTTTGCAAGTGCAGGAATGATGTTCTCTTCGTAAGGGCTCTCCCGGTTCCAGCGCACCACCAGCTGTAAAAAGACGTCCTCCGTCAGCGCTGGTGTCACGCGAAGCATACTTGAATACAGCAGCATATCTCCCTCCAATTCGTTCCCGTAAGTATGTCCGGGCCCCTGCCCGGTGCTTTCAGTATACCGCACCGGGTCACCGGGCGGGAGAGCGGGTTCTTCCATTCCCAGACAGCAAACAATCCTGTGCCATCGCTGGCACAGGATTGTTCGCTTTTTATTCTGTTCTTTTCAGATATGGTTTGCCACTTCGAAGGCATCCCAGATCGCGTACATGATGTTCGCGACTTTTCTGGCATCGCCGAGAAGATAGCACTCGTCCACCTTCTTTGCGATTGTCTGGTACAGGGCATTCTCGCTCCGGTAGCCGACACACAGCACCACGCTGTCTGCAGGGAATGTCTTGGTCTCATCTCCCACGGTGGCAGTCAGGACGCCGTCACGGTATCCGGTCACCTTTGCGCCGCACTGGATCGCAACGCCATGGAACGGAAGGAGCTTCTCGAGCATCTCCTTGTTGGCAGAGCACAGAGGTCCATTGACCGCCATGATCTTGTCGAGGGCCTCTACGATGGTGACCTTCTTTCCCTTCATGGCAAGGTCCAGGGCAAGCTCGCAGCCCACAAGACCGCCGCCAACGACAACCACCGTGTTGCCGGGATCTTTCACACCGGTCAGCACCTGCTCCGCCGCATAGACCTTTTCATCATCGCCCAGCGGGAACATCTTCGGGCGGGATCCGGTGGCAACGATGACCGCGTCGAAATCGCCGCGCTCTGCCATCTCCTCCGTCACTGCCTCCCCGAGATGCACCTCGACCTTGAGGCGCTGCAGCTCCTCCTCATACCAGGCGGCAAGGGCCAGATCGTCCTCCTTGAAGGACGGGGCGCCGCCCGGAATCAGATTGCCGCCAAGGCGCTTTGACTTCTCGTACAGAACTGGCTCATGGCCGCGCTCGGCAAGGACTCTTGCGGCCTCACATCCTGCGACACCGCCGCCCGCGATGAGGACTCTCTTCTTTTTCGTCACCGGATTGTAGGCGTTGCTCCGCTCCTTTCCGGTCTGCGGATTGACTGCGCAGTTGATCAGAGAATAGGCCTGAATGCGGCCCATGCAGCCTTCCTGACAGCTGATGCAGGGACGGATCTGTTTGGTCTTTCCCGTGCGGATCTTGTTGACGATGTCCGGGTCTGCCAGCGTGGGACGGCCCAGGCTGATGATGTCGCAGTCGCCCTCGGTAAGACATGCCAGAGCCGTGTCTGGGTTGTCCACACGGCCCGCCATGAGAACCGGCACCTTCACGACCTCTTTCACCTGCTTTGCAAAACTGCGGTACGGGGTCTTGGGCATATACATCGGCGGGTGATTCCACCACCAGGAATCATAGGTTCCGGCATCCACGTCAAAGGCGTCGTAGCCGTACTTCTCCAGGAGTTTGACAGCTTCAATGCCCTCCTCGATGTCGCGGCCTTTCTCCTCGAATTCCTCTCCCGGCAGAGCGCCATCCCGGAAATCCTTGACGAAGCTCTTCAGGCTGTAGCGCAGTGCCACCGGGAAGTCCTTTCCGCAGGTCTTTGCAATCTCCTCGCGAATCTCCTTCGCAAAGCGCAGACGGTTTTCCAGGGAGCCGCCGTACTCGTCGGTTCTGTGGTTGAAAAAGGAGATGGCGAACTGATCCAGCAGATACCCCTCATGGACGGCGTGAATCTCCACCCCGTCAAAGCCGGCGCGCTTGGCGTTGTATGCACCTTTTCCGAAGCTCTCCACGATCTCGTGGATTTCCGAGACCTCCAGGGGACGGCACA
>JBJEYC010000443.1:0-5367 GCA_051886435.1 Lachnospiraceae bacterium | reverse complement strand
CGTCCAGTACGGCTTCGGCAAGACCGCCGAGATCGGCGCCATCACCAAGCCCTACGGCAAGAAGGCCCTCATCGTCACCGGCCGTTCCAGTGCCAAGAAGTCCGGCCTCTATGACCGGGTGAAGACCTCCCTGGAGGCAGCGGGGCTTCAAACCCTTCTGTATGACCAGGCAAAGCCCAATCCCCTGACCACCGACGCGGTGGCGGGTGCCCACATCGCCAAGGAGAACGGCTGCGATGTGGTGGTCGCCCTGGGCGGCGGCTCCGTCATCGACTGCGCGAAGGGCATTGCCTTCTGCGCGGTGAACGGGGACGACATCGACGAGTACATCTACGGCAGAAAGAGCTCGGATCTTGCGCTTCCTGTCATCGCGGTGCCCACGACCTGCGGCACGGGCTCCGAGGGCAACGGCTTTGCAGTCCTGACGAACCCCGCAAACGGGGACAAGAAGTCGCTCCGCTGCGCCTCCATCGCCCCGAAGGCAGCCATCGTGGATCCCGAAAACATGATGACGATGCCCAAAGAGGTCCTTGCCTCGGTGGGATATGACGCCCTGTGCCACCTGATGGAGGCCTACACCGCCAACAACGCAGAGCCCCTGACGGATGCCCTGTGCCTGTACGCGATGCCCCTCATCGTGAAGAATCTCCCGGCGGCCTATGCGGATCCTTCCGACAAGGAAGCCTGGGGGAAGCTCGCCATCGCTGCCACGATCGGCGGCATGGTCATCGGCCAGGCGGGCGTCACCCTCGCCCATGCGATGGAGCACCCGCTCTCGGGCCTCAAGAACATCGTCCACGGCAGAGGCCTGGCAGTGCTGAGCCCCTATGTCATCGAGGCGACCTACCGGAAGAACCGGTACAAGTTCGGCAACATCGGACGAATCCTGGGCGGCATGACCGCCGAGGACGCGGCGCCGCTTCTGCGCGCCTTCT
Source organism: Lachnospiraceae bacterium (assembly GCA_051886435.1). GTDB lineage: Bacteria > Bacillota > Clostridia > Lachnospirales > Lachnospiraceae > CAG-791. The sequence continues at coordinate 4,432 of JBJEYC010000443.1, read as the reverse complement.
CCGATGGACTGGGCCTGGAGAACAACCTGACGGCCCTGGGCTTCAACGAGAAGGACATCCCGTGGCTCGTGGAGAACTGCCAGAAGGTCTCCGCCGGAAACCTGAAGAACACACCGGGCGGGGCGGATGCCGCACTCATTCAGTCGATCTACGAGAAAGCCATGTAACCACTGAAAATCTCCCTCTGACAACGAACGCAAAAAAAGAACACACAAAAGGGCACAAAAATGACACTTCTGAAGCCAAAACCTTCAGAAGTGTCATTTTGCTTTCGGCAGTGATTTGCACCATGGAAAAAGCCGGACCCCATAGGGGCCCGGCTGATTGGAAATGGTGGAAAATTTGGAGAATGTTACTCGTCCAGCGCCTTTCCGGTGAGCAGCTGGTAGGCTTCCTTGTACTTGGCGATCGTCTTGTCGATGACGTCGGCAGGCAGGTTGTAGTCGGAGTCCGGATGCGCCTTCAGCCAGTCGCGGACGAACTGCTTGTCGAAGGAAGGCTGGCCATGGCCGGGCTCATAGCCCTCCAGCGGCCAGAACCGGGAGGAATCGGGGGTCAGCATCTCGTCTCCGAGGACGACCTCGCCCTTCTCGTTCAGACCGAACTCAAACTTGGTGTCGGCGATGATGATGCCGCGGGAGAGCGCGTAGTCCGCGCACTTCTTGTAGAGGGCGATGGTGGCGTTGCGGATCGCGGTGGCGTACGCCTCGCCGTGTCCCGGGAACTTCTTCTCCAGCACCTCGATGGAGCGCTCGAAGGAGATGTTCTCATCGTGGTCGCCGATCTCTGCCTTGGTGGAAGGGGTGTAAATGGGCTCCGGGAGCTTATCGCACTCGCGAAGGCCCTCCGGGAGCTTAATGCCGCAGACCGTGCCGTTCTTCTGGTAGGATGCCCAGCCGGAACCGGTGATGTAGCCGCGGACGATGCACTCGATCGGGAGCATGGTCAGCTTTTTGCAGAGCATGCTGCGGCCGGCAAATGCGGGGGTCTGGAAGAAGGCCGGCATGTCCGCCGTGTCAGTGGACAGCATGTGGTTCGGGATGATGTCCTTTGTGTAGTCAAACCAGAAGCGGCTCATCTGGGTCAGAACCTTGCCCTTGGACTGCACCTTGTTCTTCAGAATGACATCGAATGCGGAGATACGGTCGGTTGCCACCATGATGAGCGCATCACCGATGTCATAGATCTCGCGAACCTTACCTTCTTTTACGGGCCTGAATTCTTTCATGTCTCCTCCTTAATGGAATGCTGAATTGAGAAACACAGGATGGTGGATATGTTATGATGAAGAAAGGCGGCATCCGGCGGTATCCGGACTGTCCCCAACGCCTGTGATTATACCCATCAGATAAGGAAAAAACAATGCAAACACCAACCACAATCGGAATCCTGGCGCATGTCGATGCCGGAAAGACCACGCTCTCCGAGAGCATCCTGTACCTTACCGGTGCGATCCGAAAGCGCGGGCGGGTGGACCACCAGGATGCCTTTCTCGATACGGATGCCATGGAGAAAAAGCGCGGAATCACGATTTTTTCCAAACTCGCGAGATTTTCCAGGGACGGCCGTCCCTTTATCCTCCTCGACACCCCGGGGCACGCAGATTTTTCTCCGGAGACAGAGCGGGCGCTTCGGGTTCTGGACGCAGCGGTTCTCGTCCTCTCGGCAGCGGACGTGGAGGAGAGCGGCATCACGGATCCGCAGGCAGCGGTCCTCTGGCGCCTTCTTGCCCATAACAGGGTTCCCACCTTCCTTTTTGTCAACAAGATGGATCAGCTCCGCACGGAGGATCCCAAGGAGAATGAGAAGACACGGCAGTCTCTCTTTGCCGTGATCCGGAAAGAGCTCGGGGAGGGACTGGTTCCCTTTGACGGGGACCAGCTTTCTACAAAGAACGAGGAGCAGGTGGCTGTTCTGGACGAGAAGCTGACAGAGAAGGTGCTGGAGGGGGAGCACCTCACTGCACAGGATGTCACTTCACTGATTCAGAAGAGAAAGCTCTTTCCCGTCTACTTCGGCGCCGCCCTTCAGGATGAGGGCGTTTCGGACCTTCTGGAGGGCCTTGCGCGCTTTACACAGCCGGGACAGTATCCTGCTGCCTTCGGCGCCCGCGTCTACAAGGTGACAAGGGAAGGGACGGGGCCGTCTGCGCCGCGCCTTGTCTGGATGAAGCTGACGGGCGGAACCCTTTCCGTGCGGGATGCCGTGGAGGAGAAAACGCCCCTTCTGGATGCCGGAGCGGAGAATGCAGACGGGACGGAGGACGTGCCGGACCGGATTTTTGAGAAGATCTCCGGAATCCGCCTCTACTCCGGGGAAAAGTACACGAGTGTTACGAGCGCGCAGGCAGGGGAGATTGTGTGCGTGACAGGACTCTCCAGGGCGCAGGCGGGAGACGGCCTTGGCTTTGAAGAGAACAGGCGCGAGGAGCTCCTCTCCCCGATTGAGACAAGGGCAGTTATCCCTCCGAAGGGGGTTGACCGGTTTACGCTTCTGCAGGCCCTTCGGGGGCTTGAGGAGGAGGAGCCGATGCTCCACGTCGCCCCGGATGAGAAGACCGGGGACATCTGCGTCCAGATCATGGGGCAGATCCAGACAGAGATCCTGCAGCACCTCCTCGAGGAGAATTACGGGATCCGGGCCACGTTCGGACCTGGGCGCATTGTTTACAAAGAGACGATAAGGCGGCCGGTGGAGGGCGTCGGACACTTTGAGCCGCTCCGCCATTACGCGGAGGTCCATGTGCTGCTCTCCCCGGGGGAGCCGGGGAGCGGCGTTGTCATCGAGAACGGATGTCTTCCCAACATGCTCGATTCCAACTGGCAGAACCTGATCCTTCAAAACCTCGCCCAGAAGACCCACAAGGGGGTCCTCACGGGCTCCGACCTCACCGATGTGAAGATCACGCTCCTTGGCGGAAAGGCGAGCAAGAAGCACACGGAGGGCGGGGACTTTCGGAAAGCCGCCCTGCGCGCGGTGCGCCAGGGCCTCATGTGCGCCGAGAATATCCTTCTGGAGCCGGTGCTCTCCTTTCACCTGGAGCTTCCGAAGGAAAACCTCGGACGTGCCCTGAATGACCTTTCCCAGATGTCTGCCAAGCTCTCCCCGGCGTCATTTTCCGGGGACACGGCAGTCCTCGAGGGAAAGGTCCCTGCGAGCACCCTGGGAAGCTATGCGGCGGAGGCAGCAGGGTATACGGGAGGCAGGGCGAAGCTCTCCGTCTCCCTCTCCGGGTATGAGCCCTGTCACAACAGCCGGGAGGTGCTCGATGCGGCCGGATACAATCCGGACGAGGACCGGTACAATCCCTCCTACTCGGTGTTCTGCTCCCACGGCGCGGGAACCATCGTCACCTGGGACCATGTGCGCAGCCACATGCAGGTGGACACGGGCTGGAGAAGTGAGCCGGAGGATCCTTCTGCCCACTACCTCTCCGACGACTACTACACGTTCACGGCAGAACAGGAAGATGACACCCCAGTCCTCGACGACGGCCTTGCGGAGGATTCGGAAAAAGAAAGCCATGACGCTGCAAGAAAGAAAAAGGGCGGGGATTTCCGCGACCGGGAGGCTGCGTACCAGGCTGCCGAGAAGGAACTCGTGGAGATCTTTGAGAAGACCTACGGGAAGATCCCGCAGAGGCTGAAAAACCCGGAGAATGAAAGATTGGACCTCCTGGAGCCGCAGGAAGAGGAGAAGGGACCGGGGGATCCGAAGTACGCGGCAAAGAAGGAAGAAAAGAGAAGGCCCCTTGCGGAGTACCTTCTTGTCGACGGCTACAACATCATCTATGCCTGGTCCGAGCTCAGAGACCTTGCGGCCACGGACATCAAGGCTGCGAGGGACAAGCTCATCGACATCCTCTGCGACTATGCGGGAATCTCCGGCTTCTCTGTGATCCTCGTGTTTGATGCCTACCGGGTCCCGGGCGGCGCAAGAGAGGTCACAAGGCAGGGCGGCATCGACATCGTGTACACGAAGGAGGCGGAGACCGCCGACCTCTACATTGAGAAGACTGCCCACTCCCTCTCCCAGAAGCACCGGGTGTACGTTGCGACCTCCGATGCCATCGAGCAGGTGATTATCTACGGCGCCGGCGCATACCGGCTCTCCGCAAGAGGTCTTCTCGAGCAGATCCTTGCGGCAAAGGAGAGAATGCGGCAGGAGTACAGCACTGACTGATGCGGTCATCAAAGTCCAAAAGGGGCAGGAGAAGATGGGAGGAACTCTGCGCCGGGATTGGAGAGAACGCACAACGGAAAACGGGAAGAAGGAGAGAGACTCCGGCAAAGTTCACCAAAGAGAGGAGATTTTTACCGGAAATCTGGCCATCCTGCCGGGCTGTGGATAACTCTGTGGATAAATTGTGGATGCGCTGTGGAAAACCCCGTCTGCTGCTATTGACACGGCCCCGGGCTTTTCTTACAATTTT
>JBJEYC010000442.1:0-5392 GCA_051886435.1 Lachnospiraceae bacterium | reverse complement strand
CCCAGGATCAGGTCCCGGAGAATGCCGCCGCCGACGGCGGTCACCATCCCCAGAATCAGGACACCCAGAAGGTCCATCCCCTTGTGGATGGCGGTCAGGGCGCCGGAGACGGAGAAGGCGGCGGTGCCGATCAGGTTGAGAACAAAGAGCAGGGGTTCCATCAGTGATAAATCTCCTTTGCGGGTCAGTGAGACTGATGGTACTCGCAGCCGGACAACTTTGCAATGGGAAGAGGTGGCAGGATGCGGCGGGATGAAGCGGCATTTTATGAAGGGAAGCTGAAAGAGCTTCAGGCACAAAAAAAGCAGCTCCTGGTGGATATGGAGCTGCAGCGGATGACGAAGGATCCGGAGACGTTTTCGGCCTGGTGGATCGATGAGGGAAACTTTTCCAGGGTCCGTGCGCTCTCTGAGGAGATTGAAAAGCTTTCCAATCTGTTGGAGCGGTCTGAAATCACAGACGATGCGGGACCCGGGCGCATGTTTCCCAGAGGTGGCGGGAAAGGTTTATAAATTCAGTCCCTCGTAGATGCCGTTTAAGGTGTTGGCGCTTGCGAGGACTTTGGCGGCTTCCTCCTCGGAGAGGTGGAACGGCGGCAGGGCCTCCACGCCATTTGCGCCGACGATGGCGGGCAGGGAGAGAACGGACTCTTCAATGCCGTAGCGGTTCTTTACCCGGACAGAAACCGGCAGGATCGACTTCTCATCCATGACGACGGCGCGGCAGATCCTGGTCACGCTCATTGCGATGCCGTAGTAGGTTGCGTGCTTCTTCTCGATGATGCGGTAAGCGCTGCTGCGCACATCCTCCGCGATCTTTTCCATCGAGGCCTCGTGGTTGTAAAAGCCCCGCATCTCGCAGAAGTCGGAGAGCGGAATGCCCGAGACGTTGGCGCAGGACCAGGCGGCAATCTCCGAGTCACCGTGTTCGCCGACGATGAAGGCGTGTACGCTCCGGGCATCCACGTTGAGATGGGCGCCAAGTTCTGACTTGAGCCGCGCGGTGTCAAGCACGGTCCCGGATCCGAAGACCCGGCCCTCCGGCATGTCGGCGAGCTTCATCGCAACCCTGGTCAGAATGTCCACCGGGTTTGCCACGATGAGAAGAATCCCCTGGTAGTGGCGCTTTGCGATTTCCGGCAGGATCGACTGAAAGATCCCGACATTTTTGTGAATGAGATCAAGCCGCGTCTCCCCGGGCTTCTGGGCGGCTCCTGCGGTCACGACGATGATGCCCGCATCGACGACGTCGTCATAGCCGCCGGCGCGCACCCGCACATTTCCCACAAAGGGTGCACCGTGGGCAATGTCCATGGCCTCACCCTCTGCCTTGTCGGCGTTGGCATCGAGCAGGACGATCTCCGAAAAGAGCCCCGACTGCATCAGGGCAAAGGCAGAGGAGGAGCCGACAAACCCGGCTCCGATCACGGCTGCCTTTCTGTTGTTCAACTGGGTACGATTGATTTCTGTCATCTGACTGCCTCCTTTGTAAAATATTGTAGCGATATGGTTCCGAATGCCTCCCACAGCCTTTGGCGGGAGGGGATTCTCCTTGATTCCTGTGGTATTATAGGGCAGATGAGGGGGAACAGTCTGTTGCAGGGGCAACAGGGACCGGAAGGAACGTACAGAAATGATACAGGATATTCAACCCCACATCTATCACAATGAATACCGCCCGGCACCGCCAAAGGACCGGGATCTGGTTTTCTCCTTTGCCGGGAAACAGCGGCAGATTCTCCTCTCGGGAGACGAGAACCACATCCCCCGGGTGGAGAACCTGCCGGATGACGCGCGGGAAAAACTCCGCTACCTCTTCTCCCTGGACGGAAAGAACTGCTTTCTCTATGAGGATCAGGAAAAGCCCCTGACGCTCCCCGGGTACCGCTACGACGGGATCAAAACCCTGCGCCGGGATGGAAGCGACGTTCTTGGCTTTGCGGGGAGTACCGCTTGGCATCTGGCCACCTGGTACCGAAAGAACGTCCACTGCGGCGTCTGCGGTGCTGCGCTTGTGCCCGGCAAAAAGGAGCGGTGCCTTGTCTGCCCGGATTGCGGAAACGTGGTCTATCCGACCATCGCCCCGGCAGTCATTATCGGGATCACCGACGGGGACCGGATTGTCATGACCCGCTATAAGGGCCGGGAGTACAAGGGAAGAGCCCTTGTGGCAGGCTTTTGTGAGATCGGTGAGGAGGCGGAGGACACGGTCCGCCGGGAGGCAAAGGAGGAGACGGGGCTTTCCGTCACCAATATCCGCTACGTGGGCTCTCAGCCCTGGGGCTTTGACTCCAATCTCCTGCTGGGATATTTCTGTGATGTCACCGGAGACCGAAAGATCACAAGGCAGGAGGATGAGCTTGCCGCCTGCGAGTGGGTGGCGCGCCGGGACATCACCCCGGATCCCAACCTGCTGAGCCTGACGGCGACGATGATCGAGCGCTTCCGGACTGGGGCGGAGGAAGGAAATCACGATGGGAAATTATCCCAAGGGATATAAGACACCTGCGGAGTCCGTGGAAGTGCGGTCCAAGTCGGTCATGTATGCGGACATCAACGGGTACGGCCGCCTCTTCGGCGGGCGGCTGATGGAGTGGATCGACGAGGTGGCTGGTCTTGCGGCGGTGCGGCACTGCCGCCATATGGTGACCACTGCCGCCGTCGACAACCTGCAGTTCAAGCGGGCAGCCACTCTGGGTGAGATTGTGGTGCTGATCGCGAAGGTCACCTACGTCGGCCACACCTCGGTGGAGGTGCGGGTGGACACCTACGTGGAGGACGTCGGCAGCGGAGTGCGCCGTCCAATCAATCGGGCCTATCTGACCGAGGTCTGCATCGATGAAAACGGGCATCCGGTTCCTGTAGAATACGGCCTGACGCCCAAGACCCCGGGGGAAGAAGCGGAGTACGAGGGCGCAAAACGGCGCATCGCCCTGCGCAAAACGCGCAGACAGGAAGGGTTTTAGTAAATAATCGGAGTGTCAGGAGGACATTATGCCATTTCACATCCTTGAAAAAGACATCACCAAGGTACACGCGGGGGCCATTGTGGACCCTGCCAATCCCTATCCCACCTACGGGGGCGGGACCGATGCGGCCATCTACAAGGCGGCGGGGGCGGCAAAGCTTCTGGAGGAGCGCAAGCTGATCGGAAACATCCGCCCCGGCAACTGCGCGGCGACCCACGCCTTTGATCTGGACGCGGATTACATCATCCACACAGTGGGACCCTCCTGGGAGGGCGGAAATGCCGGAGAGCTGGACACGCTGGCAAGCTGTTACCGGAACTCCCTGGAGTGCGCGAGAATGCTTCAGTGCCGGAGCATCGCCTTCCCGCTGATTGGCACCGGTGTCTACGGCTTCCCCAAGGACAAGGCACTGCAGACGGCGCTTTTGCAGATCACGGACTTTCTGATGACGCCGGAGAAGGACCACATGGTAAACATCAAGCTTGCGGTGAAAGACCGGGAGAACTTTGTGATGCCCAAGGCCCTGATGAGCGATCTGGATGCGTACCTTTCTGAGAACTTCGTTCCCGAGGTGCCCCAGGAGGAAGAAGAGGAGCCCTTTGAGGAGGAGACACCCAAAAAGAAGAGCTTCTTCTCCCTGTTCGGAAGAAAGAAAAAGCAGGAAGAGGAGGCACCGGCCGCTCCCGAGGAGGAACAGGGCGCCCGTCTCTCGGATTTTGTCCGCTCCCGCGGTGAAAATCTGGGCCCTCTCGTCAGCCGCTATGCCGGCGAGAAGAGCATTGCGATGGACGAGCTTCTTCGAAGATCCAACCTCTCTCCTGCAAGGTTCCACCGGATCCTCTCCGGTGAGGAGACCCCGGACAAGCGGGATGTGCTGGAACTCTCCCTGGGACTTCGTCTGACCGAGCAGGAGGCGGGACGTCTCCTGCAGGCCTGCGGCTACCGGTATCAGTCCTCGGAAATTCAGGACGTGATCACCTGGTACTGCCTGACCCATCACATCTACAACTGCGTCCAGGCGGAGGCATTGTTCTTTGCCAGGGCGGACTACGGAATGCGCTGATTGTGTTTTGCCAGGCGGCTGGCAGAAGGAATTGGAAAGAGGCATCGGGAATCCCCCGGTGCCTCTTTTGCACAAATGAAGAATTTTGTGGCGTTGATTCATTTTTTTGGTCGATTAAAATATAACCAGTAATGAGACTTGCCCTTCTGCGGCCTTTTTGGCGCGAAGGAAGAGGTGAGGAAATCCATGCAGGCCGCTGACCTGCTGACTAGAGGAGGAACCAAGACATGGCGGAAACATTCGACAAAGTGAAGCACGCTGCAGAGCGGAAGGCCTTCGAGGTGGTTCTGGACGGAGCGCTGAAAAAGGTAGGAAAGGACCGTGCCAACGGTTATATTTCCTTCCTGAACTTCGCAGAGAAGGGACTCGGCGACATCTGGGGTCATGCGGCATTTGACCGGCTGCGCGGCACCTTCAAGGAGGGCGGCAAGTACAACGAGTTCTTCAACTCCGTTCTGGATGACCTGGATCACGACTACTTAAAGGGCCTGTTCATGAGCTTCGGCTTTGAGGGCGGCGTCTGGGGCTATCACCTGGCAAAGAGCATCGAGAAGAAAGAGGGCATCAAGATTCCGTGGGTCATCCTGTTTGACCCCACTTCTGCATGTAACCTGCACTGCACCGGCTGCTGGGCATCCGAGTACAGCAGACAGCTGAACCTCTCTTATGAGGACATGGACAGCATCGTCACCCAGGGTGTGGCGCTGGGCATTCACGCCTACGTCATGACCGGCGGCGAGCCGATGGTCCGCAAGGACGACATCATCCGTCTTGCCAAGGCCCACAAGGACTGCGGCTTCATGATCTTCACCAACGGCACGCTGGTGGACCAGAAGTTCTGCGATGGCATGCGGGAAGCTGCCAACATCGTGCTCTCCATGAGTATCGAGGGCGATGAGGAGGCAACGGATTCCAGAAGAGGCAAGGGCACGTTCCAGAAGATCATGAAGACCATGGATCTGCTGCGCGCCAACAAGCTGGCTTATGGTACTTCCATCTGCTACACCCACTACAACTACAAGGCAGTCACCTCTGATGAGTTCTATGACTTCCTGATCAGCAAGGGCGTTAAGTTCTCCTGGTACTTCCACTTCATGCCCGTCGGCAACGACGCAACCATGGATCTGGTTCCCACCCCGGAGGAGAGAGAGTACATGTTCCACAGGATCCGCGAGGTCCGTGGCTACGAAGGCGGCAAGAAGATCTTCTGCATGGACTTCCAGAACGATGGCGAGTGGGTCAACGGCTGCATTGCCGGAGGCAAGAACTACTGCCACATCAACCCCAGAGGAGATGTGGAGCCCTGCGTGTTCATTCACTACTCCAGCGCCAACATTCACGACCAGTCTCTGCTGGAGTGC
>JBJEYC010000441.1:1887-5393 GCA_051886435.1 Lachnospiraceae bacterium | reverse complement strand
AAAATAGGCATTTCCCAGCGTGAACTCCACCTTCAGGGAGGCATGCGGGGACGGCATATCCTGTGTCACTTCCTGCCAGGCGCGGACCAGCATCATGATGGCGGTACGCGCATAAGCCGCATGTCCTGCGGGATCCTTTGTAGTAATCAGTTTGATGGCCCCATCCCGCTCAAGCTTCTTGGACAGCTCCCGCATCTTGCCGTTGAAATAAACGAGCGCGATGTGGTTCCTGTACTCAGGCTGAAACTCCGCCACGATGTTCTCATAGGTGGTTCCCCTGGGATAGGATCTCTCCTGTCCGTTCACGAATACTGCCGGCATGCCATCCTCCTTCCGTCTGTGCATTCTCCTGTCTGCTGCCTGCTGACATTTGGTCTGATTGTTTACACCTCGTGAAACGGCTCTTCATCCCGCGCCGTTATCACCTGGAGCGACGGGATTTCCCGCTGCAGGTACTCCTTCATGTACGGAACAAAGAGCTTCTCTACGCCATAGTGTCCTGCATCGATCACAGCAATTCCCTTCTCTACGGCGTCCAATCCCACGTGATGGGTGATATCACCGGTTATCATCACATCTGCACCCTTTTGCAGGGCAAGGTCGATTTCATCCTTTCCGGAACCGGGAAGGATCGCCGTCACCACGATCGGGGTCTCCGGATCTCCATAATAACGAACATGCGGAATGCCAAAGGTCTCCTTCACATAGACTGCGCACTCCTGCAGGGTCATGTGCTCCGGGAGTTCTCCGATGCGTCCCAGGCCTTCATGAGAAATCGAATCCTGATAGGTGACATCCAGGACATCCGGTTCAATCAGCCGCAGGCGGTCTGCTGCCTCCGCCGCCATGGCAGAAACATCAAAGTTCGTGTGCATCGCAAAGCAGGCCATGTCGTTTGTCAGCAGTTTCACAATCCGCTTGCCGATAAAATCGGTGTCGGTGACGTGTTTGATACCGCCAAACAGAAGCGGGTGATGTGTCAGCACCAGATCTGCACCGACGCGGACCGCATCATCAATAACTGCAGATGTGGCATCCAAAGCGATGTAGACGGTTCCAATCTCCTTGTCAGTTCTGCCTGCCTGCAGGCCAGGATTGTCCCAACTCTCAGCAAAAGAGGGCGGGCAGAACTCATCCAGCTGTGCAATCAAATCCCGTAAGATCATATCGATTACCTCTCCTTTGAAACCAGCTCGTGATGCAAAAACACCAGTGCCTGCACCATTCCAATCTCTCCGCGAAGCTCCTCCATCCGGTTTCCGGCGTGACTGCTCTGCGTCTCCTTCTGAAGAAGCGACTCATACACTCCGATGTCCTTTGCCAGGGTCTGCATCAGGTACCGGTCCAGGGCATCTGCCCCTCCTGCAAAGTAATCCGCAAGGAGGTCAGGTCCGTAGGTCGTCTCCGCATAGCGGCGAAAATTCTGATCCTGCAGAAGCGGCAGCACCCGCTCCCGATTGACCGCGGCCTCCCCAGCAAGATCGGTGCCCTGCAGCCGCTGTGACACCTGTTCCCAGTCGGGACAGATCATCTGCTCGCCCGGGACCGCCCGGATCACCGGATAGAACTTCCCATCCTCCTCCACCAGACACTCCCTGCGGATTCCAATATTCTCCTGGTACAAAAACTCCCGCACCTGCCAGGGCTCCCGGTGCGGGCTCAGGATGAGTTCCCGAAAGTCCAGCACCTTGTCAATGTCCCGCTCCAGGAGGGAACGCAAAAGCATCCCGCCCATGCCGGCGATGATCAGGGTATCCGCCTCTCCCTTCTGGTACTTCGTAAGGCCGTCCGACTTCCGGATCTCGCACCGGTCGGTCAGTCCAGCCAGTTCCAGATTGGTCTTTGCGATCTCCAGCGGCCCGTCCGCCACGTCAAATCCCATGGCCCTTTCACAGATTCCGTCCTGCAGGAGCCGGATCGGCACGTGGGCATGGTCCGTTCCCACGTCCAGAACCCGGTTTCCCGGCGTCACCATCAGACAGATCGTCTCCAGGCGTTTGCTCAAATGTATGCTCATGCTCGATTCCATGCCCCATCAGGGCTGTTTGTCCTTGTTCTCAGCTTTTCAAATGGAAGGTCTTCTGCTGCAGCTGAGCAAGCTGCTTTCTCGCCTGGATCATCGCTTTCAAAGCGGCAGGATCAGCAGTGTTTTCCATCAGTTTATCCAGTTTCTGGCGTTTGATGGCAACCAGTACGTCTTTCAGTGCCTTCTCCCGCTCTTTGGTATCCGAGATGCCGAGGAGATGCTCCTCAAACATCTGTGCCGCCTCCTGCTGGTCTGCCTGCTCCTCGAAGGAAGCAATAACGCTCCCCGGGTTCACGGGCTTGGAAAGGGCATCACCGCTTGCCTCGCTCAGAGCATCTCCATAGCAGCGATCCAGGATCTTCAGGTACTTCTCTGCCGTCTGCCGGGGAATGCCCTCCGTGAAGTCCTCCGCCGAGATGTACTCCCGGATCTGCGGGTAAACCTCCGGGCTGTCGGAAAGCCAAGTGAGCAGAAGCCGCTCATTCTTTCTCTGGGCCCGCTCCACCTTGGAGAGCTTTCGCTCCTTTACAGCAGGACCGCTCTCCGGCTTTTGCATCCTAGGAAGCGCTTCGTCCTCTTCCTCCCGCTCAGGTCTTCTGCCATCCCCCACACCAGCCAAATCATAAGAGGCGACCTCCTTTTTCAGAAGGTCCAGCGGAATGAAATACTTCTGGGCCGTCGCGCTCATGTAGTTGCTGCGGGCAAAATCATCGGTAAAACCGCAGAGCTTCTTTGCGATGAAGTGATAGAACTCCGTCTTCTGCGCGGGATCCGACAGGTCATACTTCTTCTCCTCCTGGCGCAGCTCATAGAAGAATGAATCCTCTGCCTCATCCAGGCGTTTCTGGAAGGCGTCGTGCCCTTCACCCTTGATGAACTCATCCGGATCCTTGTACGGCTCCAGGTTCACACATCTGCCAGTCATTCCGGCATCCTGCAGGATGCCAATGTTGCGCAGGGCCGCCTTCACACCCGGACCATCACTGTCATAAGACAGCAGAACGTGCTTGGTATAGCGCTTGATCACCTGTGCCTGACCGGGCGTAAAGGCTGTGCCCAGGGAGGCAATCGCCATGTCAAAACCCGCCTGATGCTGGGCAATGACATCCATGTATCCCTCACAAAGAACAAAGTAATCCGATTTGCTCTTTCTTGCGATGTTCAAACCATAGAGGTTTCTCGACTTGTCGAAGATCGGTGTCTCCGGGGAATTCAGGTACTTCGGCTTGCCGTCTCCCATGACACGTCCGCCAAAGCCGATCACCCGGTTGGTGGTATCCATGATGGGGTACATGACCCGGTTCCAGAACTTGTCGTGCAGGCCACGCTTTTCATCAAACGCCGCAACGCCGGAGGCCAGGATGTCATCATCCGCAAATCCCTTTTTGCGCAGCATTGCCACGCAGTCGTTGTTGGCGCCGTCCGCAAACCCCAGGCCGAACCGGTTCATCGTCTCCAGGGAGAGCTTTCTGGACTGGAA
>JBJEYC010000441.1:0-1787 GCA_051886435.1 Lachnospiraceae bacterium | reverse complement strand
CAGACCCCCTTGTACTCCGAGCCGGATTTTTTGAGAGTGATATACTGTCCGATCACGTCGACGATATCATTCGCCGCACAGACCTCACTGATTACTTCATCCGAATAATACACTGCTCTTCCTTCTTACTCCTGTCTGCATTCTGCTGCCGCCTACTGCCAGCACTTGGGCACGTAAATCTCCTCGTACCTGGCGATGGCAAAGCGATCCGTCATGGAGCTGATGTAGTCGCAAACGATCCGCTCCTTCGAATCTCCCAGATCCAGCCGATCGATCAGGTACTTCGGCAGCAGCTCGATGTGTCCGATGTAGTAGCAATAGAGCTGCTCCACCACACCCATCGCCTTTTTCTCTTCCCCTTTTGCCTTGGGATTGGTGTAGACGTTTTCAAACATGAATTTCCGAAACTTCTGAAAGGCATCATAGATACGTGGACTCATCTCCACAACGGGTCTTCCGTAGGAGGTGGTGATGATGTCATGCACAAAGGTATCAAGCCGCTCATCGAGTGTCCTTCCAAGGACGTCTGCGATCTCGTCTGGCACGTCATCATCCGTCAGGATTTTCCCGCGGATTGCGTCATCCATGTCGTGATGGAGGTAGGCGATCTTGTCCGAGAACTGAATGACCTTTCCCTCCAGGGTGTGGGGTGTTCCTGCGGTCTGGTGATTCAAAATACCGTCCCGCACCTCGTAGGTCAGGTTCATTCCCTTCCCGTCTTTCTCCAGGTAGTCCACAATGCGCACGCTCTGCTTCGCGTGGTCAAAGCCCTCGCCACAGAGCTTGTCCAGCACCCGCTCTCCCGCATGTCCGAATGGAGTGTGCCCCAGATCATGACCCAGGGCGATTGCCTCCGTCAGATCCTCATTCAGGCGCAGCGCTTTCGCAATGGTCCTGGCATTCTGGGAGACTTCCAGCGTATGGGTCATACGGGTCCGATAGTGGTCTCCATCCGGGGTGATAAATACCTGCGTTTTGTCCTTGAGCCTGCGAAAGGACTTGCTGTGGACAATCCGATCCCGGTCCCGCTGAAAAACCGGCCGCAAATCATCCTGCGGCTCATCATGGAGTCTTCCCTTTGTCTTGACCGAGAAGCTGGCCCACGGAGCCAGGATCTCCTCTTCTCGCTGTTCAAGCTGCTCTCTGATCAGCATCTCCTCTACCCCCTGCACATGCATGCAAAGTTGTCAGACGCCGCAATAACAAACAGGATCCTTGCTGTGCGGATGGACCCCTGTCGGTCCCCGCAGTGCGGAAACGTTCAGATAAATCTGATTCCGCACCAATTTGGTTTTGATTATATCATAGGGGTATAACGGTTTGAACACAGGGAAAACAGGGAAATGGGACAGATACAGGGAAAAGGCTGATATCATGCAAGCAGGGGTAGTTGAAATACAGCAGCACCATCTTCCCTTCGCCGGTGCAGAAAAGCATACCGGACAGCCGCAACTTGGAAAGAATAAATATGCAGCGGATGGCGGTAAATATACATAAATATCTGAATGTTGCGAAAACAATTTTGCGGTTGACGAACCCATACATGCGCGTTAAGATATGTCTTGCTTGCGAGAGATAAATCGCTTGCAGAAGTGGCGGAATTGGTAGACGCGCAGGCTTCAGGTGCCTGTCCTGGCAACAGGGTGAGGGTTCAAGTCCCTTCTTCTGCATTGCTTTTTTTAAGCAAGTTTAATTGAATGCGGAAGTGTCGGAATTGGTAGACGAGCAAGATTAAGGTTCTTGTGACAGTTATGCCGTGTGGGTTCAAGTCCCATCTTCCGCAGGAT
>JBJEYC010000440.1:0-5492 GCA_051886435.1 Lachnospiraceae bacterium | reverse complement strand
AATTTTCCGTGAATTACACACATTTACCGGATTGCCCAGCGCAGTTTTGCAGACCGCGCCCGGGGATTGCGCTGGCACTCTTCCTTTGAGGGACGGATGACATCCTCCGCGACCTGCGAGTAGCGTCCCTCCCGCAGAGCTTCCCGGAACTGCTTCTTCACGAGTCTGTCCTCTCCGGAGTGGAAAGTGAGGATGGCAACCCGGCCGCCCTCCCGGAGCGCATCCGGGAGCTTGTCCAAAAGAAGCCCCAGGGACTCATACTCCTGGTTGACATCGATCCGGAGGGCCTGGAAGGTGCGGGCACAGGACTTCTTTGCGATCTCCTGTATTTCTTCCTTTTTGAGACCCTGCCGCTGCAGCGCGGCAGTGACCGCCTCTTCTACAACCGCGGCAAGCTGGGTCGTCGTTTCTATGTACTCCCCATGCCGCTCCTTCCGGATCACCAGTGCCGCGATTTCCTCCGCGTAGGGCTCATCGGAATTCTCCTGAAGAAGCCCCGCAAGTTCCTCGCGGTCAAATTCCCGGAGCCTTTCCGCTGCCGTCTCACCTCCCGCGGGGTCAAGCCGAAGGTCCAGGGGGCCCTCGTGTTTCCAGGAAAAGCCCCGCTGCGGCTCATCGATCTGCATCGAGGACACGCCCAGATCCGCCAGCACAAAGTCAAAGGGGCCGTACTGCGCGGCAGCCTGGTCAATGTTGCGGAAGTTCAGGTGCAGGATCGCAAGACGGTTCTCCCCATATCCCTCCTCCCGGAGCATGCGCTCGGTGCGGGCGAGGTTCTCGGAATCAACATCCAGGGCGGTCAGATGACCGCTCTCCCCCAGAGCCGCGAGGAGTTTTCTTGTGTGTCCGCCGTAGCCCAGAGTGCAGTCAAGTCCGGACTCCCCGGGCTTGATCTTTAAGACCTGCAGAATCTCCTGCACCGCGATCGGCAGGTGCATCCCGGCGGGGGTGGAGCCTTTTGCGATCACCTTTTGAATGGTCTCCGGGTACTTCTCCGGATTCTGCTCCTTGTACTTCTCCGCATAGGTCTTTGGGTGATTCCCGCTGTAGTGGGGGCGCCTTTTGTGGACCTCTTCTTTTATCTTGTCTTCCTGTTCCATATTGCCATCACCCTCCTTGTTCAGCGCGCGCTCTTGCGGATGACCGTGAGCACGTGGCCTGCGGCGCGCTCAAGCTGCGCCCGGGTCAGCGTCCCCTCCGGAATGTTCTGTTCCGATCCTCCGGCGTACAGCAGAAGGTCGGTCCCTGCCGCAAGGCTTGCCGCTGCTCCGGCCTCCGGATACTTTGTCCGGCGGCGGGAGGGCTCGTCCCCTGCTGCCCCGACCTCAGAGAGGACGAGGCCCTCAAAGTTCCATTCATCCCGGACAACACCCTGCAGGAGGGAGGGGAGTTCCGCAGCATGGGTGCCGCACAGAAGTCCTCCCGACGTCAGGATGCCCATGGGATGCGCGCTTCGAACGCAAAGTCCAAAGCCCGAAAGGCAGAGCTCCCGCAGGGTGCGCTCTGTCAGGTGGATGTTCGCGGGAGCTGTGCCGCGTCCTCCTCTGCCTGCGGGAAGACGGCCGACAACCGCACCACGTCCCATATGGCTCTGCACCCCGCGCACCAGCGCAGCGGCAAGAACCCCAGACAAAAACGGGTCCTCTGAGAGACATGTTCCGCTTTCCGCCGCGGTTCTCGCAAGTCCCAGGATGGGAAGGAGCACCAGGTCCGTGTCTGTCTCCTCCATCTGCTCCCCCAGAAGATCTCCTGCCGCGGTCAGAACCTGGCGGTCAAAGCTGCGCGCAAGAAGGGCCGGCGCCGGCAGGCGGTCTGCCTTTTCGCCGTCAAAGGGTGCGGCAAGCGTCAGGGCCGGGATGTGGCGCTCGGTCAGGAGTGCCGACGTGGTCCGTGCCCCGTTTCCCTCCTCTTTTGCCGTGCACAGGGCAAGGAGTTCTTCTTCCGAGAGCTGGGAGAGAAGCTCTCCTGCGGAGTGGGCTCCGCTTCTTGTCTCTTCCAGGGTGATCCCGTGGTCCGCGCCGCTCCTTGGAAGCGGCGTCGTACTCTCCCCGTAGTCAGGCGCAAGAAGGGAGAGATCCCGCCCTTCGAGGTAGAGCTTCGGTGCCAGTCCGCGTTCCCGCTCTTCCTCCCTGGCAGCCGTCTTTCCACGTCCCCGGGCGGAGAGAACATACATGCCGTCCTCCTTTGGCAGAACCGGACGGACTTTTCGAACAATCACATCCTCAGAGAGAACCAGGCAGCTCACCACCTTTGTGCTGCGGGAGTTTTCCCCGAGGCGCAGCACGTATTCTCCCTTCTCCAACACAAAGGCTCCCTGCTCCGGATCGAAAGAGGCGCACAGGGGAAGGGACAGCGCCACCCGAAGTTCACAGCGCTCTCCGGGGGCAAGAACACCGGTTTTCTCAAAACCAGCCAGCACCTGCCATGGCTTCTCGAGCCGTCCCGCAGGGGCGCTGACATAGACCTGCAGGACCTGCTGCCCCGGCAGATTCCCGGTGTTGGTCACGATCGCCCGGACCGTCACCGTGCCTTCCGACACAATGGTGCGGTCATACTCCGTCATAAACCGGGTATAGGAGAGCCCATACCCGAAGGGATAGGCCGGAGTCTTCTGCCAGGTATCAAAATACCGGTAGCCAGCAAAGATGCCGCCGGTGACATAGTCGTCGCTTCGGTTTTCCGCGCCAGCAAGGCGGCTCCCCGCATCCGGGGCGTCTGAGAGGCTCTGCGCCCAGGTGGAAGCAAGGTGACCGGATGGCGTGCGCTTTCCCAGCAAGAGATCTGCCAGGGCATCTCCTCCCTGGGAGCCCGCCTCACCCATAAAAAGGAGTGCTCCCACACCGGGGATCCTGCGGATCGGCGAGACATCGACCATGCCAGGCGTCTGCAGTATCACGACAAGCCGCTGGAAGACCGCGGCAAGAAGCTGGATATTGCGCGTCTCCCGCTCCGTCAGGGCAGGATCCCCGCTCCGTGATCGGGTGATCACGTAGATCGCGATATCCCTATCCGTGGCTGCCACATCCTCGCTGGTGACAAGAGGAATGTCTCCCTCGCTGCATGCATCAAGCCAACGCTGCGAGGTGATCACAAGCCCTGCCCGCAGCAGTCCTCCCTCAATGTCCGAGATGCCCCGGACGCCCTCTCCAAAAAGCGCCGCCTGCCCGGCTCCCGCAAGGGGGAGTGTGCCGCGCCGGTTCTCCAGAAGCACCATGCCCTGGGCCGTCAGCGCCTGAAGGCGCGCCTGTTTATCCTGTTCCCGCTGTATGATCATCCGATTCCGCTCTCTTTTTCCTGCAGCATGATAAATCCGCCGATGTTGCCATGGGTGCCTCCGGAAGCCGCCCGGTGGGAGAACAGGATTTCCGGATTGCAGCAGGTACAGACATCCGTCGTGTGGATCTGTGCATCCGGAACGCCCGCCTCCAGAAGAACGATCCGACAGGCCGCCCAGAGATCAAGCTGCCAGTGGCCGTTGTGTTTGTTCTCCAGAATCCGGCTCTCCTGCCCAGGGAAAGCCTCCAGAAAGCGCTCTGCCACGTCGTCCCCGATCTCATAGCAGTCCCTGCAGATGGAAGGGCCGATGCAGCAGACGAGATCCTTCGGATCGGTGCCGAAGTCTTTCTGCATGGTCTCCACCACCCGGGCTCCGATTCTGTCTACCGTGCCCCGCCAGCCGGAATGGCAGGCGCCGATGGCATGGCATTTTTGATCCAAAAACAGGATCGGCACGCAGTCCGCAGAAAAGACGGAGAGCACGATTCCCGGGGTATCGGTGACAAGACCGTCCACCCCGTCCCAATCCCGCTCCCTCGTGACGCCCTTTCCGGCGTCTTCCCCGGTGACGTGAATCACGTTTGTGCCATGGACCTGCCTGGTCAGCACAAAGCGGTCCGGCGAAGTTCCCAGCGCCAGGGCAAGGCGGCGGTAGTTCTCAAGAACTCTCTCACGCGCATCTCCCCGGGAGAAAGTGAGATTCAGACTTGCAAAGGGTCCCTCGGATACCCCGCCGAGCCTTGTGGAAAAGCCGTGCACCACGCCCTTTCCTGCCAGTGCGGGGAAGGAAAGGAGGGGAAGTTCACTCCCATCCGGGTTTTGGTGCACAGACAGGGTAAGGTGCTCCCCCGCACCTGCTTCTTTTCTCCGGATTCTGATGCGTTCTGATTCCATCTGCTGCCTCCTGCCGCGTGATTTTCTGTGGACAAAAGTGTACTACACCCACCTTCCTGCGACAACCTTCCCCAGCTCCTGACTGGTTTTTTAGCGACAAGTCCGGGTAAAAAGGATATACTACAGATTGATCAATATTTGAAAGTAAAACAAAAATATGCGGGGCGCATCGCCCCGTTCGCAACAAGGGAGCAGCTATGACCAAAAAGATTGTTCTGACCGGCGGCGGCACGGCAGGCCACGTGACCCCGAACCTCGCCCTGATCCCCTACCTCAAGAAGGAGGGATATGAGATTGCCTATGTGGGTTCGATTTCTGGTATTGAGAAGAAGCTCGTCTCCGATGCCGGCATCCCCTATACCGGCGTGGAGACCGGAAAACTGCGCCGCTACTTTGATCCGAAGAATTTCACCGACCCTTTCCGGGTCATCCGGGGTTTCAATGAAGCGCACAAATTTCTGAAGGAGTTCCAGCCGGACATTGTGTTCTCCAAGGGCGGATATGTGGGCGTTCCCGTCGTGCAGGCGGCCGCCTCTCTCAAGATTCCCGTCATCTGCCATGAGTCCGACATGACGCCGGGCCTTGCCAACAAACTGTGCATGCCCTTTGCCAAGAAGATCTGCTGCAACTTTCCGGAGACCATGAAGGATCTGCCTGCCCAGAAGGCAGTGCTGACCGGTACCCCGATCCGGGAAGAGCTCTTCCAGGGCTGCCGTACCACCGGTCTTGCCCTCTGCGGCTTCACGCCGGACAAGCCGGTGCTCATGGTCATCGGTGGAAGCCTTGGAGCTTCCTCAGTCAACAAGACGGTCCGTGACAACCTGGACAAGCTCCTGCAGGAGTTTCAGATCGTGCATCTGTGCGGCAAGGACAAGCTCGATAACCTGCTCCTGACCAAGCCCGGCTACAAACAGTTCGAATACGTGGAGAAGGAGCTCAAGGATCTGTACGCAATGGCGGACATCGTGATCTCCCGGGCAGGCGCCAACGCGATCTGCGAGCTCCTTGCCCTGAAGAAGCCGAACCTCCTGGTGCCGCTTCCCACCGGCCGCGGCGACCAGAAACTCAACGCCGCCTCCTTTGAGGCCCAGGGCTACAGCATGGTGGTCCAGGATGACGACCTGCCCGACTGCATCGTCACCAAGGTACATGAGCTCTACGGGAACCGTCAGAGCTACATCGACACCATGGCCGGCTCCTCCCAGACCAACTCGATTCCAATCATCCTGAAGCTTCTCGACGAATACCGGAAGAAGCCGTAACTTTCCCGCGCAAGGAGCGCATGCCATGGAACAAAAAGAACCCTTCCTGCACGGAAACAT
>JBJEYC010000439.1:0-5506 GCA_051886435.1 Lachnospiraceae bacterium | reverse complement strand
AGCCCTGCGCGGAGAGTGCCGCAATGACAAGGGCAGCACCGGCCCGAAGGTCCGGGGCGCGCAGGTTTGCGCCGGTGTAGTGTTCCACGCCCTCGATGATCGCGGTATTCCCCTCGACCCTCATCTGGGCGCCCATCTTCATGAGCTCATCGACGTACTTGAACCGGTTCTCAAAGATGCTCTCCGTCACAATGCTCGTGCCCTTGGCAAGGCCTAAAAGCACCGAGATCTGGGGCTGCATGTCCGTCGGAAATCCGGG
Organism: Lachnospiraceae bacterium; assembly: GCA_051886435.1. GTDB lineage: Bacteria > Bacillota > Clostridia > Lachnospirales > Lachnospiraceae > CAG-791. Next base: position 5,247 of record JBJEYC010000439.1, on the reverse strand, counting down.
ATAGGGAAGCGTCTTTACATTTGTGTGGTTGAGCCGTCTGCTCGCCACAACGCGCACGGAGTCATCGCTCTCTGTGACCTCGCACCCGGCCTCAATCAGCTTTGCCGTCAGGCACTCGAGGTGCTTGGGGATCACGTTGGTAATCGTGACATCGCCCCTGGTCGCCGCGGCGGCATACATGAAGGTGCCCGCCTCGATCTGATCCGGGATGATGGAGTACTCCGTCCCGTGCAGGTGTTCCACGCCCCGGATGCGGATGACGTCCGTCCCGGCTCCGCGGATGCGCGCGCCCATGCTGTTCAGAAAGCTCGCCAGATCGACAACATGGGGCTCCTTCGCCGCGTTCTCGATGATGGTATTGCCCTTTGCAAGGCACGCCGCCATGATGATGTTGATCGTGGCGCCGACAGAGACCACATCCATGTAGATGTGGCTGCCCACCAGGTTCTCGGCGCGGGCCTCCACGAGTCCCGGAGGCGCAACGCGCACGGTGGCACCGAGCGCACGGAACCCCTTGATGTGCTGATCGATCGGACGAAGGCCGATGTTGCAGCCGCCGGGCAGTGCCACGGTTGCCTCCTTGTACTTGCCCAGCAGTGCACCGATCAGGTAGTAGGAACCCCGGATCTTTCGGACAGCCTCGGTGTCCACAGGTTCGTTCCGGATGCCGGCGCCATTGATCACATAGGTATGGCGGTCCGGGTGGGAGACGGCGGCGCCGATCTCCTCCACCGCACCGACAATCGCCCGGATATCGCTGACATCCGGTACGTTTTCAATTGTCACGGGCTCATCGGCCATAATGGCGGCAGCCAGAATCGCCAGCGCGGCATTCTTTGCGCCGGCGATCGGGATCTCCCCCGACAGGGGAGTGCCGCCCTTAATCACGTAATGTTCCATAGACGTAAAACTGCTCCATCGCTCACAGCATTCAAGGCAACGGTACGAGAATAAGGCAGAACTGCACTCTTGTCAAATCTGTTTAGGAAATCTGCCGCTTTTCAGCAGATTCACCAAACATCTGTGTGCTCTTCCTCATCAGTTGGAAAGGTAATTCAGGGGATTCACCGCGGTGCCGTTGATGCGCATCTCAAAGTGCAGATGCGGGCCCGTGCTGTTTCCGGTATTGCCAGAGAGCGCAATCCGCTCGCCCTGGGTCACCGTCTCCCCGACGGAAACCAAAATTCTTGAGAGGTGTCCATACCGGGTGACCACGCCGTCCGCGTGCTGGATGTACACCGCATTGCCGTAGCCGGAAACCCAGCCGGCGGTGATGACCGTTCCGCCGGAGGAAGCACGCACCGTCGTTCCGATTGAGACTGCGATGTCGATGCCCTGGTGATAGGTGGAAGCCCCTGCCTTCGGACGTGAGCGCGAACCGAAGCCCGAGGACACATATCCGGAGGAAACCGGCCAGATGAAGGTCGGCGGCGACTGGGTGCCGCGCTCGATGATCTCCGGGACTGCCTCCTTGATGGTCTCCTGGCGCACGATGGTACTGCCGGTCCGGGTGCCGTTCTGATAGGTCACATCCGCAAGGACGCGGCGGCGTCCCGTCACGGCCTCCTGAATCACCTCGGACTTTGTCGTGTACCAGCTGTCATTGTCCTTGTAGATCGTGTCCGCCGTGTAATCCTCTTCATAGGTCTCTGCCATCACGTAGTCGACAGAGAGCTTGGGCTGGGTGACCGTCACGATCAGGTTGTCACCGGGCAGAATTGTCGAATTCTCGCTCTCGAGGTTCGTGTTCATGGCGATGAGATCATCCACGGAGATTCCGAACTTCTCGGCAATGCCGGAGAGGGTGTCTCCGTTCTGCACCTCATACGTGGTATTGACCAGGGAATCCCCCTCCACGTCCGCGATCGCATCCTCCAGGGACGTGATCTGGTTTGCGGGCATGTAGGCCTCGGACACCTCGATCTTCTCCTCAAAGGAGATCTCCTTCAGCCCCGTCGCAAAGTCGTCGAGGCTGTAGGCCGCGGGCTGAACCGCATCGAAGAACTCCGAGAGCTGCTGCTCGATGCCGGCCAGGGGAAGCGTTTGGTCCTGGGTCTGTTCTTTCTCCTGCTCATCGGAGGAGAGAATCTGTGTTGTCAGCGCCGTGAGCTTTCTGGAATCGTCCCGCTGAAGGCTCACCACGTGGTTGTGGTCCGGATCATACTGATCCAGCACGGTCTGCAGGAGGGAGACGATGTCGCTCTCGGACTGGAGATTGACCGTGTAGCCCCCGATTTTGAGGGTGTAGCAGTGCTCCAGGGACCGCTCCTCGTGATCCGAGAGGACCTGGACCATCCGCTCCACCACGGTGTCATTGGAGTCCGTCTTTCCCCAGAACACCTCCTCGCCCTCGGTCGTAAGCTTTGCGTTGATAAAGAGCATCTCGTCCGAGGACTTTGCGATTTTACGCCGCGCCCTGATATAGCAGGCCTCGGCGTCCTCCTCCGAGTCAACAACGCCCACTTCCTCTCCGCACAGGTAGACGTGGAACAGGTTGTTCCCCTGGGAGGAGGGGAGCACAAAATTCGGGACAAACAGAAGGCTCAGGGCCAGAACAAAGAGCGATGCCAGTATGCAGTGCAGTTCCTGTGTCTTGTTCTTCCGCATACGCTCAGCCGCCGGTCACCAGACGGATGACCAGCTGGACAAGGCCGAGGGAATCCGCAATCTCATATAGAAACAGGAGCAGCACCAGCACAAAGGTCGGCGCCGCAAACGGGTACTTCTTTGGCTCGTGCACGGCATCCTTCAGGGTGTCCAGCTGATTGGACAGCGCCTTGGTCTGATCCTGAAGGAGCTGATCCGTCGCCGCCTGGATGTTGCGGTAGACGCGCACGTTTTCCTTGTGATTGAACTGATTGGAATCCTGGATCAGATCCGCGATCTTCTCCTGCGTCGCCTGGATCTCCTGGAGGAGGGCCGTCTGGCTCTGCTGGAGGCTCTGCGCCATCTCGGCGGAAGCACCGGCATCTGCCTGCGGGGTGTTCTCGATCACGGTCTGGACGCCCCGTGCGGTCTCCACGTTCATGCGCCGGAGTTCCTCGATCATCTCGTTGTTCTTCTGGTAGAGTGCCCGGAGCTGCTCAATCTCGCTTGCATACTCCTTTGCTGCCTCCCGCAGTGCCTCGGTCTCCTGCTGCTCTGCAGCTCCGTTTGCAAGGATCATGTCATCCGGGCTGTGCATGCTTCCATCATTCCATTTCTGCGCCATCACCTGCCTCCTCGTGTGAATGATCTTATCATCTGACTGTCTGGTTTTCAACGATAGACAAACAGTCCCACCCTGTCACGAATACCCCTCTTCCACCGAGATCTCCTGGATCTCGTTGTTTAAGGTGAGCATCTTTTCGTCCAGGTCCGAGACCATATCGGCACACTCCTTGAGCTCGGCGGCGATGCCCTCCGGCACCTCCCCCGGAAACTTGTACTGGATCTTGTGTTCCAGGGATGCCCAGAAGTCCATCGCGATCGTGCGGATCTGGATCTCCACCTTGGTGTCGACAATCCGGTCGGAGAGGTACACCGGCACGGTCACGATCATGTGGTAGCTCTTGTATCCGCTGGGCTTGGGGTTCTGCAGATAGTCCTTGATCGCCAGCACCCGAATGTCGCTCTGATTCGAGATCATGTCCGCGATCTTGTAGATGTCGCTGGTAAAATCGCAGATCACCCGGATGCCCGCAATGTCGTTGCAGTAGTGCACCATATTTTCGAGTGTGACCTCGTAGCCGTGGCGGCGGAGTTTCTTGGAGATCGACTCCGGCGTCTTGAGCCGCGACTTGATGTGCTCGATCGGATTGTACTTGTGCACGTGCTGGAACTCCTCGTTGAGGATCTCCAGCTTCGTGCCGATCTGCTGCAGGGCGGCGCGGTAGATCAGCATGATCTCCTCATAGCTGTCAACGCCCTCTCCCTCTACTTTCATTTCCATAATGGCTCTTATACCCCTGTTTTTCCCCTAGTCCTGCGGATGCAGCCTCCACCAGATATCCCAGAATCCCCGGTTTCCCGTGTATCGGAGGATCTTCTTTTGGGAAAGTTTTGTATAGTTCTTCCCCTTCCGGTACCCGAGATACCGGAAGGCGCAGCAGACAAGAAACGCGGGCGCCCTGGAAAGCCCGTGCTCTGTCCGCATGGTCCGAAGCACCGCCTTCACATAGCGCATGCCCTCGCCCTCGCTCTTTGTCCCGGAGAAGATCTCCGGGTGCTGGGCCTGGGAGACGCCGAGGTCGAAGTTCCGGTGGAACTGCTGCATCGGCCCGTAGCTGTGGGAGTGATAAACCCTCGCATCCGCACAGTACCGGATCCGGTATCCCGCCTGCAGGGCTCTGCCCGCAAAGACCATGTCCTCATTGAAGATCATGGGAGACGGAAAACTGCCGAGTGCCCAAAAAATGGACGCCCTGTAGGCGGCGCACACGTTCGAGCAGAAGTAGGTCTTGATTCCAAGCGCCTCAAAATCCTCCTGGCTCTTGGTGCGGGAGACCTCCGGATAGTTGAACTGCCGGGAGATGCGCTCCGCGGCATCCGCTCCCGGGGCCGCAAGCTGCCTGGCACAGCAGGCGGCAAGCAGCGCATCCTCTTTCATCGGTGCGGTGAGATTTTCGGTGAGATTCTCATCCGCCGGCACCGCATCCTGGGTCATGAAGAGGATCACATCCGCATCCTTCCTGCAGCGCCCTGCCCCGAGGTTTCTCGTCGCCCCGTGGTCAAAGTCCTTCTTTTCGATGTGCAGAAGATCGACCTGCGGAAAGCTGCGAAGAAACGCCTCCTCTGTCATGTCCTGTGTCTGCAGAAAGGCATCGAACAGGTCCTTCTGTGTATTCACAAGATGAACTGCAGCCACCTCTGCCCTCTGAGAGGAGAGTCCCTCCAGAAGGCGCAGGAGCTTTTCATCCGGTCGGTAGACCGGGATCACCGCCTCGATCCGCATCGCTTTCTCCCAAAAACGCGACGGGGAGGCCGCGCCGGCAGCTTTCCTGCAGGCGAGCTCTCCCCGTCCCGTGACGATTTCCTCTGTACAAACCCATCAGGCGTGATCCGCGTCCGTCAGATCCTCCGGGACCGCATCCTTTGTCATCTCGTCGATGTAGTCGCTGATCGTCTGCACCTGGCTCGAAGGCTGATAGCTGCTGTCATCGAACAGGAACTGGTGCAGCCACTGCACGTTTTCGACCAGTGTTCTGGGCACAACGCAGTCACCCAGGGAATTCGAGAGGTTCGCCTGGATGCGGTAGTCCGCCTGCG
>JBJEYC010000438.1:0-5512 GCA_051886435.1 Lachnospiraceae bacterium | reverse complement strand
GCGAGGAGGATGCCATCAAGGCCATCACCACCGGCAAGATCCACGACGGCGATGTGGTTGTCATCCGCTATGAGGGACCCAAGGGCGGCCCGGGCATGCGTGAGATGCTGAATCCCACCTCCGCAATCATCGGCATGGGCCTTGGCAGCACCGTGGCACTTCTCACCGATGGCCGCTTCTCCGGCGCATCGAGAGGTGCCGCCATCGGCCACATCTCCCCGGAGGCAGCAGTCGGCGGACCGATCGCCCTCATCGAGGAGGGAGATATCATCTCCATCGATATCCCCAACAACAGCCTGAACGTGAAGGTCTCCGATGAGGAGCTGGCACGCAGAAAGGCTGCTTGGAAGCCGAGAACCCCGAAGATCACCGACGGCTACCTGGCACGCTACCAGGCCCTTGTCACCTCCGGCAACCGCGGCGCTATCCTGGAGCTTCCCAAGGAGCTTCGCCCGGACGCGCAGTAAGCGGTCCTGCACCTAGTAAGAGAGAGAACAAGATGAAACTCAATGGTTCTGAAATCATCGTGCAGTGCCTGAAAGAGCAGGGCGTGGACACCGTCTTTGGCTATCCGGGCGGATCGATCTTAAACGTCTATGACGCACTCTATCAGCATGCCGGGGAGATTCGGCACGTTTTAACCAGCCACGAGCAGGGCGCCGCCCATGCGGCGGACGGGTACGCCAGGGCTTCCGGAAAGGTCGGCGTCTGCATGGCCACCTCCGGTCCCGGCGCCACCAACCTGGTCACCGGCATTGCAACCGCATACATGGACTCTGTCCCGATCGTCGCCATCACCTGCAACGTGACCCTGCCGCTTCTTGGCAAGGACAGCTTCCAGGAGGTGGATATCGCGGGCATTACCATGCCCATCACCAAGCACGGCTTCATCGTCAAGGACGTGGAGCAGCTTGCCCCCACGATCCGCCGCGCCTTCCGCATCGCAAAGACGGGGCGCCCGGGCCCGGTTCTGGTGGACATCACGAAGGACGTGACCGCCGCGGAAACAGAGTTTGTGCCGGCCACACCTTCTGAGCTCTCCAGCAAAGCGATGTCCCGGGTCAACAGCTCCCTCCCTGCGGAGAAGAAGTACACCGAGGCAGACCTTGACGAGGCTGCGGCCATGATTGCGGCCGCAAAGCGCCCCTTCCTCTACGTGGGAGGCGGCGCCGTCTGGGCCGATGCCTGGAAGGAAGTCCGCGCTCTGGATGCGCTCCTCGATGCCCCCGTCTGCGACACGCTGATGGGAAAGGGCGTCTTTGACGGAAGCGATCCCCACTACACCGGCATGATCGGCATGCACGGGACCAAGGCCTCGAACTTTGGCCTGTCCCAGGCAGACCTCGTCATCGCCCTGGGCACCCGCTTTTCTGACCGTCAGATCGGCAACGCGAAGACCTTCTGCAAGAACGCAAAAATCCTGCAGATCGACATTGACGATGCCGAAATCAACAAGAACGTACGGGTCACCAAGGCACTGGTCGGGGATCTCAAGGAGATCCTCACCGCGCTGAACGGAAAGCTTCAGAAGACTTCTCACCCGGAGTGGCTTGCAAAGATCCAGGACCTCAAAAAGACCTATCCCCTTTCCTATGACCATGACCGGCTGACCTGCCCCATGGTCATCGAGGCACTGGACAAGGCAACCCATGGCGATGCGATCATCACCACCGATGTGGGCCAGCACCAGATGTGGACCGCCCAGTACTACACCTTCCATGCACCGAGACACCTTCTCACTTCCGGTGGACTTGGTACCATGGGATACGGACTCGGCGCTGCCATCGGTGCGAAAATAGCAGAACCGGACAAGACCGTGGTGAATATCACGGGAGACGGGTGCTTCCGCATGAACCTGGTGGAGCTCGCCACCGCAAGCCGCTACAACCTGCACGTCATCGACATCATCGTTGACAACCAGGTGCTGGGCATGGTGCGGCAGTGGCAGACACTCTACTATGGGAAGCGCTACTCCCAGACGATTCTCACGGACAAGGTAGACTACTGCAAGGTAGCTGAGGGCATGGGCTGCATGGCGATCCGCATCAAGGACCCCGCCGAGGTAGTGCCTGCGCTCCAGAAAGCCCTTGCCGCAGAGGGTCCTGTGGTCATCGACTGCTGCATCGAAGAAGACGACAAGGTGTTCCCGATGGTCTCGCCCGGAAGTGACATCGCACAGGCCTTCGATGCAAAGGACCTTGCGAAGAAACAGTGAAGAGGATATAATCCCGGAGATGTGCGGGCTTATATCCCGCAAAACATCATGTTTTTCTACCGGGAGGAGAATCCATGCGCAAGACGCTTTCCAAACTTCTCTGCCTGGCTGCAGCCGCAATTCTGACCGCTTTTGCGGCAGTTCCGGCGAAATCCGCCAAGGCAGCAACGACCGATGAGCAGTCTCAGGCCGTCATTGATTACATCGCGAGCCTTTCGCCCGCGGCGCCCCAGTGTCACATCACGTATGACTTCGGGGACGGCAAGACCTACACCGTGGGGCCGGAGATGGCCATGTCCATGATGAAGACCAATGACGACGGCTCCTACTACATCGATCCCACCACCAACTACTACGTGCTCGACGCCGACAAGATGATCGGCTTCTTCACGTCGCTCACCCAGCAGTTCCAGCCCACGCAGAACGGAGCGGATTTCACAACCCGCACCGGCAAGTACCTGCATTACGACGAAACGGACAACGACGCCAGAGTGATCGACGTGCTGAAGGAGGTTCCTTACCTCTCCGAGGCAATCATGGCGCAGAAGACCGAGACCAGAACCCCGGCCCTCTCGCTTGGTTCGACCTACGTGGAGGTGGACCTGACCAACCAGAAGGCCTACTACTTTGACAACGGCACCATCACCTGGTCCTCCGACATTGTCAGCGGCAATGTCAGCGAGAACGATGGAACACCGGTGGGTGTTTTTGCCATCAACAAGTACATGACCACTGACACCGTGCTCATCGGGGAGGGCAACTCCTATCAGACACCGGTGTCCTACTGGATGCCCTTCGTCGGCAACAGCGTCGGACTCCACGATGCCACCTGGAGATCCTACTTCGGCGGCACCATCTACAAGACCAACGGTTCTCACGGCTGTGTCAACCTTCCCTATGAAAAGGCGAAGGAGCTCTACAGCCTGGTCTCCGTCGGCACCCCCGTCATCGTCCACTGACGGCGGGATCCATCCGGAAACAAGGGAGGAAGCGGGAAACAGCTTCCTCTTTGTTTATACAATCCACGACAGGAGGAAATGGAGAAATGGGACGAGTTTATAACTTTTCGGCGGGCCCGGCAATGCTTCCCCTCGAGGTACTCGAGGAGGCGCAGCGGGATCTTTTGGATTACAAGGGAACCGGCATGTCCGTCATGGAGATGAGTCATCGGGGCAAGGTATTCGATGGCATCATCAAGCAGGCCGAGGCAGATTTCCGCACCCTGGTTGGTGTTCCGGACAACTACTACGTGCTGTTCTTACAGGGCGGCGGCTCCCAGCTCTTCGCCGAGGTTCCGCTGAACCTGATGAAGAACAAGAAGGCCGGCTATGTTATCACCGGCAACTGGGCCAAGAAGGCATGGCAGGAGGCGCAGAAGTACGGCGACGCCGTCGCGCTTGCTTCCTCCGCTGACCAGAACTTCACCTACATCCCTGACTGCTCCGACCTGCCGATCACCCCGGACATGGACTACGTCTACATCTGCGAGAACAACACGATCTACGGCACTGAGTACTTCACCCTGCCCAACACCAAGGGCGTCGACCTCGTGGCAGATGTTTCCTCCAACTTCCTGTCACGGCCGATCGATGTGACCAAGTACGGCATGTTCTTCGGCGGCGTGCAGAAGAACGTGGGCCCCGCAGGCTGCGTCATCGCCGTCATCCGCAAGGATCTCGTGCGTGAGGATCTGCCGGAGCAGGTGCCGACCATGCTGCGCTTTGACACCCAGGCAAAGAAGGACTCCCTCTACAACACACCGCCCTGCTGGCAGATCTACATCTGCGGCCTTGTCTTCAAGTGGCTGCTGAAGATGGGCGGCCTCGAGGAGATGAACCGCCGCAACGAGGCAAAGGCAAAGATCTTCTACGATGCCCTGGATGCCTCCACTCTCTTCAAGGGAACCGTCAGAAAGCAGGACCGCTCCCTGATGAATGCGCCGTTTGTGACCGGCAACAAAGATCTGGATGCCGAGTTCGTCAAAGAGGCAGAGGCACAGGGTCTCGTCTCTCTGAAGGGACATCGGACCGTTGGCGGCATGCGCGCCTCCATGTACAACGCCATGCCCATCGAGGGTGTCGAGAAACTCGTCTCCTTCATGAAGGAGTTTGAGGCAAAGCACCCGGTACTGGATTGACACAAGGAGGAGAGAGATGGCGAATTTCAAGTACGCAACCCTGAACAACATCGCAACGGCCGGCACTGACCGCTTTCATGCAAACTTTGAGAAGACCGAGAACCTCGATGAGGCAAACGGCATCCTGGTCCGCTCCGCAAAGATGCACGACATGACGTTCTCCGACAACCTCCTTGCCATCGCAAGAGCGGGCGCCGGCGTCAACAACATCCCCCTGGATGTGTGCGCGAAGAAGGGCATCGTGGTCTTCAACACCCCCGGCGCCAATGCCAACGGCGTCAAGGAGCTGGTGATCGCAGGCATGCTTCTCGCCTCCCGTGATGTCGTCGAGGGCATCGACTGGGTCCGCTCCAAGTGGAATGACCCGGATGTGGCCGCCGATGTCGAGAAGGAGAAGAAGAAGTTCGCCGGCACCGAGATCGAGGGCAAGAAGCTCGGCATCATCGGCCTGGGCGCCATCGGCGTGCGGGTTGCCAATGCTGCGGTGTACCTCGGCATGGATGTCTACGGATATGACCCTTACGTGGGTGTGGACAACGCCTGGCACCTCTCCCGCAAGGTCACCCATGTGACTGACATCAACGAGATCTACAAGAACTGCGACTTCATCACGATCCATGTCCCGGCGATGGACTCCACCAAGGGGTACATCTCCAAGGAAGCCATCGACATGATGAAGCCCGGCGTTATCGTCCTGAACATGGCCCGCGACGTCCTCGTGGATGAGAAGGCCATGATCGCCGCCATCGATGCCGGCAAGGTCCGCCGCTATGTCTCCGACTTCCCGAACCCGACTGTGGCAGGCCACCGCGGCTGCATCACCACGCCGCACCTTGGCGCTTCCACGGAAGAGTCCGAGACCAACTGCGCCGTGATGGCAGCAGATGAGCTCCAGGAGTACCTGGAGACCGGTTCCATCCGGAACTCCGTCAACTATCCCCGGTGCGAACTGGGTGCGCTGCAGACCGCAAGCCGCGTCTGCATCTTCCACCGGAATACCACAAACATGATCTCGAAGTTCACCGCCGTGCTCGGCGGAGCCGGGATCAACATCGCGGAGATGACGAACAAGTCCAAGGGCGAGGTCGCCTATTCCGTCTTCGATGTGGACAGCAAGGTGTCGGAGGAGACCGTGAAGGCGCTCCAGGGCATTGAGGATG
>JBJEYC010000437.1:0-26867 GCA_051886435.1 Lachnospiraceae bacterium | reverse complement strand
CTTCACCCTCTGGAACCTGGACTCCTGGGAGAGCGTCTGCACTTATCTGGACAGCTTAAAGGGCGTCCTGGGAAGGGAGGCCTGACATGGACAAATCAGAAAGAGAGCATACCGCACTGGTGAGCGGCGGAAGCCGCGGCATCGGCCGGGCGGTCTGCGAGCGGCTCGCGCAGAAAGGGTACTCGGTCTGCATCGGCTACGTGGGGAATGAGAAAGCGGCGCAGGAGACCCTGGAAAGATGCAGGGACCTTGCCGCGGATCCCGGGCAGCACTTTGGGTGCGTCCGCGCCGACGTCGGGACAAAGGAGGGCGCCGAGGATCTTGTCACCAAAGCGCAGGAAGCTCTGGGAAGCATAGAGGTTTTGGTCAACTGCGCCGGGATCACAAGGGACGGCCTTCTTCTTTCCGCTGCGGAGGAGGACATCCGGGCGGTCCTCGACACCAACCTGACCGGTACGATCCTTGTCTCAAAGGCCGCGGCGCGGCAGATGCTGCGCCAGCGCTATGGCAGGATCATCAGTCTCTCCAGCGTGGTGGGCCTGCATGGCAACGCCGGTCAGTGCGCCTACGCGGCAGCCAAGGCGGGGATCGTAGGCTTTACAAAGAGCCTCGCCAAGGAGCTGGCAAGAAAGGGCATCACGGTGAATGCGGTGGCACCGGGCATGATCGACACCGACATGACGGCGGCGATGCCCGAGCGGGCAAAGGAGGCCGCCCTTTCTGCCATTCCGATGGGCCGGATGGGGACGGCACAGGAGGCAGCAGAAGCGGTCGTGTTTTTCGCGTCGGAGAAGGCGGGATATCTCACCGGACAGGTGCTTTGCGCAGACGGCGGCATGGGCATGTGAGGATGCAGGAATGGAAAGACGAAGAGTTGTGGTGACGGGCCTTGGCACGGTCAATCCCACGGGAAACGATGTGGCCACAAGCTGGGAGAACATCAGGCAGGGAAAAAGCGGAATTGGCAGAATCACCCGCTTTGACACCTCCTCTATGGCGGTGAAGACTGCCGGAGAACTTCGGGACTTTGACCCCGAAAAGCGGCTGGACCGCCATGAGATCCGGCACATGGGGCTCTTTGCCCAGTATGCCCTGTATGCGGCGGGGGAGGCGATCGAGCAGTCTGGCCTTGCGCTGTCGCAGGATCAGAGCTCTCCCCGGGCGGGGGTCATTCTCTCCACCGGCATCGGGGGATTGTCTGTTATCGAGGAAAACCATGACCGGGGCCGGGAGAAGGGCTTTGACAGGGTGAGTCCTTTCTTTATCCCGATGGCCATCTCCAACATGGCCGCTGCCCAGATCGCGATCCGCTACGGGCTGCAGGGACTCTGCTCCTGCACGGTGACGGCCTGCGCCGGGGCATCCAACGCCATCGGAGATGCCTTTCACCGAATTCGGGACGGATACGAGGATGTCTTTGTCTGCGGCGGCACCGAGGCGGCGATCACGCCGCTTGCGATCGGCGGCTTTACATCGATGAAGGCGCTCTGCCGGGCAGAGGACCCGGAGAGGGCTTCGATCCCCTTTGACAAAAACCGCTCCGGCTTTGTCATGGGGGAGGGCGCCGGGATTCTCGTGCTGGAGGAGTATGAGCACGCCAGGGCGCGCGGCGCGAAGATCCTCGCCGAGATCACGGGGTACGGGGCCAACTGCGACGCCTACCACATCACGGCACCTGCTCCCGGCGGGCGGGGTGCCGCGGCCTGCATCGAACTTGCCCTGCAGGACGCCGGCGTCTCGAAGGAGGAAGTCGACTACATCAACGCTCACGGAACGAGCACCAAACTCAACGACCAGCTGGAGACCGCGGCGATTAAGGAGGTCTTTGGGAGCAGGGCAAAGAAGATCCCTGTCTCCTCCACCAAATCCATGACCGGCCACCTTCTCGGAGCGGCCGGGGGCGTGGAGGCGGTCTTTTGCGTCAAGGCACTGGAGGAGGGCGTGATTCCGATGACGGCAGGCTACAGGGATCCCGACCCCGACTGCGACCTTGACTACGTGACCGAGGGCACAAGGTACGCGCCGCTGCACTGCGTGCTCTCTGAGAACCTGGGATTTGGCGGGCACAATGCAGTGCTTGTCTTTCAGAGCGTGGAGGACTGAGATGGAAGAAAACAGCCGCGTTCTTTCGATGCAGGAGATTGAGCAGATCCTCCCCCACCGGTATCCGATGCTTCTCATCGACCGGGTGGAGGAGCTTACACCCGGCGTGTCTGCCCGGGCCAGAAAGTGCGTCAGCGCAAACGAACCCTTCTTTACCGGACACTTCCCGGGTATGCCGGTGATGCCAGGGGTTCTCATCCTGGAGGCACTTGCCCAGACCGGGGCGGTGGCCCTTCTTGCCGTTCCGGAGAATCGGGGAAAGATTGCCCTGTTCGGCGGGGTGAAGCAGGCAAGATTCAAAAAGCAGGTGGTGCCGGGAGACGTCCTCGAGCTTTCCTGCAGGCTCTCTTCCATGCAGGGCCCTGTGGGAACCGGAACCTGTGAGGCGCGGGTGGACGGTGTTCTTGCCTGCCGGGCAGAGCTCCTCTTTGCGCTGACCGACGGACCGGAGGGGAAAACGAAATCCTGATTTTTTTGCAGATCATATCGGGAATCAGAATTCCGGAGATTTTTCCGAAGAATGCAGGTGATCAAACCCGCCCGGACAGGCTATAATGGGAGAAAGCAAGGCAGGGGCTGCACCCCGCCGGTTCCTGGAGGGCACATGTTTTCTCAGACACTGAACGATCTTTACGGCAAGCTCCGGCTGTATTTTTACATGCAGACGGCAAAGAACTTTGAGAGCCGCGAGGCAACCCTGACCACCGTGGAGACTTTCTGCATGGAGGTCATCAACGAGCTGGGCCGGCCCACGGTGTCGGAGTTTGCGGACGTGATGGGTATCTCCGCCCCGAATGCTGCGGCCAAGATCTCGAGCCTGATCCGGAAGGGGTACGTGGAGAAGATTCAGTCCCAGGAGGACAAACGAACCTATCACCTGTGTCCCACGAAAAAGTTCAACGACTACTACCAGATCAGCTTAAGCTATCTGGACAAGGTCCAGAAACGCTGCGAGAAGCGCTTTTCCAAAGAGGAGATGGACCAGCTGGACGCACTCCTGTCGATCATCGACGACGAACTGATGCCGGAGGTGGATGTGCGTCGGCTCAAGGAAAACGCGGACAAAAAGACACAGGAAGCTGCGGAGTAAGACGAGAGCAGAGGGTTGATCCCTCTGCTTTTTTGATGCCTCAAAAGAAGTCAGAAAGGTCAGAAGGTTCTGGGAACGGCCTGAAAAACATGATAAAATTTTCTTCGTAACAATGAGGTTTATTCGGGGCCGCAGCTGCGGCCGGGAGGCAGCCATGGCAGCATTTGACCGCATTTCCTCCGGCATCCCGGATCTGGATGCCGCCCTTGACAACATCCGCCTCGGTGACAACGTGGTCTTCCGCGTCTCCGATCTGGCGGAATTTCACCTCTTCCTGGACCCATTTGTCGACCGGTGCAGGCAGGAGAAACGGCCTCTTGTCTACGTGCGCTTTGCCTCCCACGAAAGGCTCGTTCCTGATCTTCCGGGGGTGGAGACCGTGCAGGTGGAGCTCTCCCACCGGTTTGAGACCTTCACCGTTGCCATACACCAGCTGATCCGGGCGCGGGGACGGGAGGTATGCTACGTCTTTGACTGCCTCTCCGAGCTCCAGACGATCTGGGCGACGGACATGATGATGAGCAACTTCTTTCGGGTGACCTGTCCCCTTCTGTACACGCTGGACACTGTCGCCTACTTTCCGCTGCTTCGGGGCCGGCACAGCTTTCAGGCGATTGCGAACATTCGGGACACTGCCCAGGTCTTTCTCGACGTCTTCTCCGACCGTGCGCCGGACGGGGAACAGGATCCCTCCTGCCTGAGGGGCGCCTATCTGCGGCCTCAGAAGGTGTGGAACCGATACACCGACACGATGTTTCTGCCCCACTGCTATGACGCGAGGACGGGTACCCTGACTCCGGTCCTGGACGGTGTCCAGGCTTCCCGGTTCTATACTGCGATGAACCGCTGCCGCAAGGCGGAGGCGGATCAGAACATCGATGCCTGGGACCGGTTCTTTGACGGGGCGAAGCGCCGCGCTGAGCAGGGCGAAGATGTCAGAGACGACTGTGCACGGATGTGCCGCATCATGATGACCCGGGATGAGCACCTGCGGGCGCTCATCCGGGAGAACTTTACGCTTGACGATTACCTGCGGGTGCGGGACCACATGATCGGAACCGGGATGATTGGCGGTAAGGCCTGCGGGATGCTCCTTGCACGCAAGCTTGTCGAGAATCGCCGTCCAGATCTCTATGCAAGGCTTGAGCCCCACGACTCCTTCTACATCGGCTCTGATGTGTTCTACTCCTACATCGTGGAGAACGGATACTGGGATCTTCGGGTCCGGCAGCGGAGCGAAGAGGGGTACTTTTCCCTGGCGG
The DNA here is from genome assembly GCA_051886435.1 of Lachnospiraceae bacterium. Classification (GTDB taxonomy): domain Bacteria; phylum Bacillota; class Clostridia; order Lachnospirales; family Lachnospiraceae; genus CAG-791. The sequence continues at coordinate 22,412 of JBJEYC010000437.1, read as the reverse complement.
AGCGTTTTGCCGACGCCCTGCGGCGGGGATCCTTCTCAAGGGAGTGGGTGGAACAGTTCGTGCGGCTTCTTGACTACTATGGTCAGGATCCCATTATCGTGCGCTCCTCCTCGATCCTGGAGGACGGCTACGGGAATGCCTTTGCGGGAAAGTACGAGTCGGTATTTCTTGCCAATACCGGGAGCATGGAGGAGCGGCTTGCCGCCTTTGAGGATGCGGTCCGCACGGTATATGCCAGCACCATGTCCCTGTCCGCCCTGGATTACCGCAAGCGCCGGGGCCTTGCGAAGCGGGATGAGCAGATGGCGCTTTTGGTGCAGCGGGTTTCCGGATCCCATTATGGCAGGTATGTCCTGCCCTGCGCCGCCGGGGTGGGATATTCCCGGAGCCCCTACCGGTTCCTGCCGGAGATGGATCCGAATGCGGGAATGCTGCGGCTTGTGATGGGCCTGGGCACGATGGCGGTGGACCGGGTAGAGGGGTCCTACCCGCGGATTGTGAGCCTTGACCGGCCTGAGGTGAGCGCCGCCTCCACCGAGGCAGAGCGCCACCAGTACTCCCAGAAGCGGATCGCGGTGATGGACGCAAAGACCTGCTCTCTGCGGGAGGTCTTTCTCGAAGAGCTCCTTCCAGTCCTTCCGGACTACCTCAAAAAGGCCCTGCTTGCCCACGACCGGGATGCGGAGCGGTTCTTCCGGGAGAGCGGAAGAAGCCGGGAGGTGTATTACATCACCTGCGGGGGATTGACCGGGCGGAGCGATCTCATGCAGGATTTCCGGGACATCCTCTCGCTCCTGGAAGAAGCCTACGGGAATCCGCTGGACACCGAGTTTACGGTCAACCTCTCTCCCTCGGGAGAGTATGTTATCAATCTCCTGCAGTGCCGGCCGCTCCAGTCGGTGCAGGATGGCGGCCGGGTGGGAATTCCGAAGGATGTCCCGAAGGAAAAAACCGTTCTTCTGGCCGAGGGAACCAGCATGGGGCTCTCCCGGAGCTTTGCGGTGGACGCTGCCGTCTACGTGGATCCCGAGCGGTACTACCGGCTCCCCTACGCGGAAAAGCCCGCGGTGCGGGACATCCTTCACGAAGTGAACTGGCGCTTTCGCGGGAAGGGAAAGCATCTTTTGCTTCTCGTCCCCGGCAGAATCGGGACGAGTTCGCCGGAACTTGGCGTCCCCACGGCCTTCTCCGACATCTCGGAGTTCGACCATGTAGTGGAGATCGCCTGCAGCAGCGCCGGCTACCGCCCGGAGCTCTCCTACGGGAGCCACTTCTTTCAGGATCTGGTGGAAGCGGGGATCGGCTACACGGCAGTCTTTGAAAACGAGAAGACAAAGGTGTTTCAACCGGAACTCCTTCGGGAGGGGCGGGATGTGACGAAGAAATTTCTGGCCCTAGGAAAGGAAAAGGACGCGGGCGCTCCGTCGGCGGTCTCCGTGTTTGACCTTGCCGGCACCGGCCTTGTGCTGTATCTGGACATGGCGGCGGATACGCTCCTTCTTAGCTTTTCCGGTGAGGCATGATACAATTTCCCACAGGGGGCAGACATAGAGTTACAGAACAGGAATCATCCAGGAGGACATGCCATGGAAAAGGCAAAGGTGTATTTTACGGACTTTCGGACCGGGCTGGGGGTTTCCCTGCCGGAAAAGCTCCAGAAGCTCATCCGCAGGGCCGGCATCGGCTCAATTGATATGGACGGAAAACTGGTCGCCATCAAGATGCATTTCGGTGAGATGGGAAACATCGCGTATCTTCGTCCGAATTACGCGAAGGCAGTGGCAGACGTGGTAAAGGAGCAGGGCGGCAAGCCCTTTCTGACCGACTGCAACACCCTGTATCCGGGCTATCGCAAGAATGCCATTGACCACCTGTACTGCGCTGAGGTCAATGGCTTCAACTGGATGACCACCGGATGTCCTGTGATCATCGGAGACGGTCTGCGCGGCACGGATGACGTGGCAGTACCGGTACAGGGCGGTGAATACTGCCAGGAGGCCTACATCGGCAAGGGCATCATGGATGCGGATGTTTTCATCTCTCTGACCCACTTCAAGGGCCATGAGGCGACGGGCTTTGGCGGCACCCTGAAGAACATCGGCATGGGCTGCGGTTCCCGTGCAGGCAAGATGCAGCAGCACAACAGCGGCAAGCCCCATGTCATCACCGAGCAGTGTCGCGGATGCCGGCGCTGTGCAAGAGAGTGCGGCTCCGACGCGATCCGCTATGACACTGGCAAGGCGTTCATCGATCCCGATCTTTGCAAGGGGTGCGGCCGCTGTATCGGCGCATGTTCCTTTGACGCCATCGAGAACACCAACAGCAACGCGAATGAGCTCCTGTGCTGCAAGATCGCGGAGTATTCCAAGGCGGTATGTGATGGCAGACCCTGCTTCCACATCAGCCTGATCACGGATGTGTCGCCCAACTGCGACTGCCACGGGGAGAACGACGCGCCGATTCTGCCGAACATCGGCATGCTGGCGTCCTTCGATCCGGTGGCTCTGGACCAGGCCTGCGTGGATCTGTGTCAGAAGGCGGAGCCGATCCGCAATTCCCAGCTGGGCGACAACCTGGCTCGTCCGGACTGGCACTGCCATCATGATCACTTCACGGACTCCAACCCGAACGTGCGCTGGAAAGAGACGCTCGAGCACGGCGAGAAGATCGGTCTGGGCACAAGACAGTATGAGCTTGTCACGATGAAGTGACGAAGACAAGGAGGCTGTAATGGCAAAGGAGAAGAGATACCGCGGCATGAGCATGGCAGACATCGGCGGGTATGCCGAGGCACTCTTTTCCTATGAACTCGACGGGGACAAGACAAAGGATCGGGACCCCGAATCGACAGACGCCATGATGGAACAGCTCCTTCGGGTCTCCTTTCAGGACACCTTTCCGGAGGCGCCGGTGATCCTGGGAATGGCGGCAGACCTTGCCCAGGGAAAGCTCCTTCTCTCGGGGCCGCGGACGTGCTTTGAGGAGGCGGTGGAAACGCTGGAGCGGGAGATCGCCTCGATCTGCGCTATGGAGCTGACCTCGGAGGATGGGCTGGACGAGAAGGAGCTTGCCGACTGCTTTCCGATGGTCGGGGAGGCCTTTGCGGCAGCCTGCCGGTACTACCCCAGGGATCTGGACCCGGAAGAGACTGACTATGCCTGGGAGTTTCCGGACGAAGACCCGCTGCAGGATTTCCACGAAGCCGCGGACGAGGCCTTTGCGGATGCTGAGACAGCGCTTCGGTCAGAAAAATCCGCCAACCCGGAGCAGGTCGGGAACATCCTGTCAGTGTGCCGGTCAATCTATGGCCATGGCAACCGGGATAATCCAAAGCTCTGGCAGGAGGTGGAGACCTGCCTTGCCAGAGCCGGCTACCCGGAGAGCGCGCTGCGGTCGAAGAACCGGAAGAGGCGGCGAAACCGCAGGATGCTGACCCTTGCGCTGGGAGAGGTGCACCCGGATCTGGTCCGGTACTTCCTTGCGGGCTGCGGACAGGAAGGCAGCGGGGATCCGCAGATGAACCGCCTTCTTTCCGTCTGGGAGAAGGCCTTCCTGCAAGCATTCTTTGCCTCCTTTGACATGCCGAAAGAAGAAATCGAAGAGACGCTCCGGGACCCTGTTCTTGGGCATATCATCCTGTTTATCATCCTGGGGGAACTGATCAACCAGGACTATGCGACGGAAGAAGGACAACTGCAGACGCAGGAGGAGTGGGAGGAACTCTGCGAGGAGATCCTGGCGGAATGGAAGAAAAGGCGGCCGCCGGGAGAAACATTTCACTGAATACTTTGCGTGCGCGGGCCGGAAGGTCCGCGCTTTTTGCTGTGCGGTTCTGCCGGTAGGAAGAACGCCCGGGAAGGGGGATCTTCTCCATTGCGCTTTGAAATGTTACGATGATGGCGATGCGGACAGCCGGCAACCTGAAGCGGTCGGAGCGCCCGGGCACTGCCCTGGCAGGAAGGAGAAACAATGTCGGAGAAAACATGGCGTAAAGATCCGGTGCTGAAGAAGCTGGAGGCGAAGGAGGAGTGCCTGTGGATCAATCCGGACCGTCTTCCCTTTGCAGAGGCGAAAAAGGATCTGCTCCTATCGATGCAGGACATGGAGGAGGCAAGCCTTCGCCTTGCCAGGTTTGCGCCCCTCATTGCGGTACTCTTTCCGGAGACGAAAGAGGCGGGCGGCATCATCGAATCCGAACTTGCGCCGATTCCCAGGATGCGGCAGCGTCTTCTGGAGCGCGGCATTGTATTTCCGGGACAGTTGTATCTCAAGCGGGATTCGGACCTTCCGATCGCGGGCTCTGTGAAGGCGCGGGGCGGCATCTATGAGGTCTTAAAGCACACCGAGGATCTGGCGCTGCAGGAGGGACTTCTTCGCAGGGAGGACGCGGCCGGTACGGGAAATCCGCAGGCCTATCTTGCGCTTTCGGGGGAGAAGGCCAGAGCCTTCTTTGCGCGCCACAGCGTTCAGGTGGGATCCACCGGGAACCTGGGCATGAGTATTGGCATCATGAGCGCGGCCCTCGGACACCGCGCCATCGTCCACATGTCTTCGGACGCAAAGCAATGGAAAAAGGATCTTCTTCGAAGCCGCGGTGTCACCGTGGTGGAATACGAATCGGACTACAGCGAGGCGGTGAAAAAGGGCCGGGAAGCCTCGAAGCAGGACCCGATGAGCTACTTTGTTGACGATGAGAATTCAAAAGATCTGTTTCTCGGATACGCCGTGGCAGCCCTTCGGCTTCGGGGACAGCTTGAAAAGGCAAAGATTTCGGTGGACCGGGATCATCCCCTGTTTGTCTATCTGCCCTGCGGCGTCGGTGGGGCACCGGGCGGCATCACCTTTGGTCTCAAGCAGGTTTACGGCGACGCGGTCCACTGCTTCTTTGTGGAACCGGTCCAGGCGCCGGGAATGCTCGCCGGCATGGCAAGCGGCCTGCAGAACGGGATCTGCGTGCAGGATCTGGGGCTGACCGGAAAGACCGAGGCAGACGGCCTCGCGGTGGGACGGCCATCCGGCTTTGTCGGAGGCGTCATGACCACCATGCTGGACGGGGCGTGTACCGTGCAGGATGGCAGACTCTTTTCCTTCCTGCGGGATCTGTATGACACCGAGAAAATCTTCCTGGAGCCCAGCGCCTGCGCGGGCTTTCGCGGTCTGTCCCTCTTTGCGGGGGAGCCGGCGATGGCACAGTATCTGCAGGATGCCATGCCGGCGCTGGCGATGGAGCATGTGACGCACCTTGTCTGGGCGACCGGCGGGCACCTTGTCCCGGAGAAGGTCCGGCAGGCGTACCTTATGGCCGGTCCGCAGAAAGAAACCGGAAGATAGAAAAATATCGGAAAAATAGGCAAAAAATGTATTCCACCAGAAAAAGCAGGGATTCCCTGCTTTTTTACGTCATGCGAGAACAGAAAATCTGTCAATCCAGAACGATGTTGCAATATTTTGAATTGCAAAACATATTCAGGGCAGATCCGGCAAAACATGACCGCGGAAACGGAAAAAACTGTCAGCGTCCGGGTGATTTGTCCCAGATCGTCAAAAGGACTGTACAAACTGGATGAAGTTGCGTTAATATTTATCATACAGTACTAGACAGATGATCTGCCATTTCGCACCCGGCTTCGATACCGGGCGGGAGACCGGCAGACACCGCGGGTGGGGAAACCGGCGAACAGCTCTGGCACTGTGTGACAGCGCATTGGACACAGGCGGCAAAACCGTGCCGATACGAAGTCTGGCAAGCAGGGAGTATGGGACGATGACAGATTGGGAGATTCTGCGCACCGGGATTGAGCATGCTGAGCATGCGATCGCGGTGTACCGATTTGAAGCGGGGAAAGTGAAGACCATCTGCATCTCAGATGGTCTGTATGAGATGGCACACGACGGGGATGAGCCCGACAAGACTGCCCTGACTCACCGTTTTGATACAAATATGTATCGAAATGTCCCACCGGAGGACGCAGCGCGCATCAGCGCCGAGGCCAAGCGCTTCGCAACCGAGGGTGGAACCTATGACGTGGTGTATCGGGACAAGGTGTACGGAAGGGAGACCAGTTCTCTCGTGCACGCTGTGGGATATCACCACAACCTGTCCGATGGGACCAGAATTGCGATCATTGAGTACATGGACCTCTCCAAGGCGGCAAAGGCGTATGACTTCTCCCAGCTCTGCTGTGAGAACGCGCTCCGCAGCTTTCTGGATCAGAGTGATCTGGCGATGCTGGTCATCACCAAGAAGAAAGGTGAACTTCTCTACTGCAATGCGCCGATGCAGAAGCTCCTTGGGCCGGTCCGGAACTTTGATACCGGAGAGACGCTCTCGGAGTGGCTTGTCGGCTGGGAGGATCCCAGCATTCTGCGGAAGGTTGCGTCCATGGACGGCAGGGGAAACCAGACCTGCTCCCTGCGGGAAGGAGACGAGGATCTGATCCTGCGGGTGAACTCCCGCACCTGGGAGGGGGAGGAGGTCTACTGCATCCAGTCAGACCCCTGGAGCGAGCTGTTCTGCGATGTCCTGACGGGACTGCCGAACCTCTCCACGTTCCGGAGAAAAGCGGCGGAGACGATCCGGCGCATCGAACAGGACGGGCAGCGCCCCGCTTTCGTGTACTTCAACTTTTTTGGCATGAAGGCCTACAATGCCAGATTCGGCATCCAGGAGGGAGACCGGATCCTGCGGGTGACTGCCGACGACTTAAAGCGCACCTTCCAGGAGGGCTTTGTCTGCCGGATCTCAGAGGATCATTTCATGGTCCTTGCCGGAAACCGGGAGCTGGACAACAGGCTTCAGGAGCTGATGGAACAAGTGCAGAAACGTGCTGCGGGGAGCATACTGCAGCTCAAGGCCGGCATCTATGACGGCACCCTGGGAATGCACCCTACCGAGGAGGAAATTTCCCGCGCCTGTGACGGCGCGCGGCTCGCCTGCGGACAGATCCGTGAGAACGCAAGAAAATCCTGGAACCACTACGATGCCGACGTGCAGGAACAGTATCAGAAACAGACATACGTGCTGACCAACTACAAAACAGCACTGAAGGAGCATTGGATTCGGGTATACTATCAGCCGCTGTACGACACGGCGACCAAAACCCTGGCGGGATTTGAGTGCCTCGCCCGCTGGCAGGATCCGGACCGTGGGCTGCTCTCCCCCGCGGACTTTATCCCGGTACTGGAACAGCACCACCTGATCGGCCTTCTGGATCAGTACATCCTGGAGCAGGTCTGCCGGGAGGCACCGATGCGCGCCAGAAAGGGCCTGGGAAAGATCCCGGTCTCCTTCAACATCAGCCGGGACGATTTCGACTACGGAGATGTCTACGAGAACGTGCGCAGCACGGCAGATCGGTACAGGATACCTCACAGCCTTCTGATCGCAGAGATCACGGAGAGCGCCTTTTCGGAGGATCCCGAGCGGATCCGGGAGCAGATTCGGCGCTTCCACGAGGGCGGCTTCGAGGTGTGGATGGACGACTTTGGCAGCGAGTACTCCTCCCTGGGAACCCTCCAGAGCATGGATGTCAACCTGATCAAGCTCGACATCCGGTTCCTGGGAGCCTATGCGGCTGAGAAAAAGAGCGGGGACGGAAAGCGGGCGGCAGCGCTTCTGCAGGCTGTCGTGCGGATGGCCCAGGCCCTGCAGCTTCCCACCCTCTGCGAGGGCGTGGAGACCGGCGAAGAACTCGACCTGCTCAGGCAGGTGGGCTGCCGGGCAGCCCAGGGGTACTATCTGGGAAAGCCGGCTCCTCTCGAGCAGATTCAGACAGAATGAAAGAATACGCGCTTTGATCGGGATTCCCGGTCAGAGCGCTCTTTTTTGTGGCACAGGACTCTGGCTTCTGCTATGCTGTCACAAGAGGAGGAACATTCTATGAGACAGATTCAAGCAGACAATGCGCCCGCAGCCATCGGCCCCTATTCCCACGCATACGAGGCAGGAGGTCTTGTCCTGACCTCCGGCCAGATCGGCTTAAATCCTGGGACAGGCACCCTGGAGAAGGGCATCACCGCCCAGGCAGAGATGGCCTGCGAGAATGTCGTCCGGGTTCTTGCCGCGGCGGGAACCGGTCCGGAAAAAGTGGTCAAGACCACCTGCTTCCTGGCTGACATGGCAGATTTTCAGGCCTTCAACGAAGTTTACGCAAAGTATTTCCCCTCCAAGCCTGCACGCAGCTGCGTCGCGGTCCGGGCACTTCCTGCCGGCGCGCTCTGCGAGATCGAGGCAGTCGCTGAAAAATGACGCGGCCGCAAACGGACCAGAAAAGGAGACAGCAGCGATGCCAAGTATACAGCAGTACCGCGGAATGAGCGTAAGGGAGATTGGAGAATACGCTACGCTCGTCTTTGCCTGCAATGCCCTCATGAGCAGCAGGGTCACGGAGGCAAAAGGAATGAGCGATGTGGTTGCGACATTCCGGGAACTCTTTGCGGACACCTTTCCGGAGGCGCCGGTGATCCTGGGTATGACAGAAGACCTGATGAGAGACGAACTGATGACCGATGAACTCCCGGACGAATTTGTTTCGGCTCTGGAGAATCTTGCCCAGGAAATCACAACAGCCATCTCCATGACCGAGGGGATGCGGAAGGGTCAAATGGATGATCCGATGGAGCCCAGGTATCCTGCGGTCGGTATCGCGTTTGCCGATGCCTGCCGGAGCTTTCCCGAAGATCTGGATATGGAAGACTCGGACTACGACTGGGATACAGACGAAGAGGATTCGGTGGAGGATCCCCTGATGGATGCTGCGGAAGAGGCGGAAACCACTGCCATGGCAGAACTCCTGGAGGAGGACCAGGGACTCGGGGCAGAGATTATGGGCGAATTCGAGCAGACCGGTAGTTTCGCCAACGAGGACGATGAGGAGCTCTGGGGACGGGTTGTGAAGTGCCTGGACCAGTTCTATTCCGAAATGGAAGTGCGTCCGGATATTCTGCTGCCAGAGCCTGAGTTTGTGAAACAGGGACTGCAGGACATGGACCCGGAGTTTGTGGAGTATTTTCTGGACCAGATGGCCCTGGCCGGAGCGGGCAGCAAGATTGTGATGTTCCCCGGCGCGGAGGATGCCAGGACCCGGATGATCCGGCTCCTGGAGGAAAACTTCCTGGACACGTTTATGAAGTCCATCCTGGACGAAGGACGCCTGTTCTCGATGCAGGAACTGTGCAGGAAGGATCCCCGGATGCGCCACATGATGTTCTTCGGCGTGATCGGGACCCTCTCCGAAGAGGGATTTTTTGACATGCTGGACGATCCGGACTGGGATGAAGAGGATGACTGCGAATACGGGGACGAAGAAGATGAAGACGAGGAAGAAGATGAGGATGACAGCGATGATTCGGATGATGAGTAAGCAGGGGAGGTACCTGTGAGCGCAGGGAGCCTTGCGGCGGGCTTTCTGATCCCCTTTCTCGGGACGTCCCTGGGATCTGCCTGCGTGTTTTTCATGAAGCGGGAGATGGGGGATGCGGTGCAGCGGATGCTGACCGGCTTTGCCGCGGGCGTTATGGTGGCGGCTTCGATCTGGAGCCTTCTGATCCCTGCCCTGGAGGAGTCTGCGTCCATGGGCGTCTGGTCCTTTGTGCCGGCGGCCGTGGGCTTTTGGGTCGGCATTTTGTTCCTGCTTGCGCTGGATCGGCTGACGCCCCACCTGCACCAGTTCTCGGAACAGCCAGAGGGACCCAAGACTCATCTGGGCAACACCACCCTGATGCTGCTTGCGGTGACGATCCACAACATTCCCGAGGGCATGGCGGTCGGCGCGGTCTACGCGGGTCTTGTCCTTGGCGGGAGCGGAATCGGCGCCTCGGCGGCCGCGGCACTCTCCCTTGGCATAGCAATCCAGAACTTTCCTGAAGGAGCGATCATCTCCATGCCGCTTCACGCAAACGGAGAGGGAAAGGGCCGGGCTTTTGTCATGGGTGTGCTCTCTGGCGCGGTGGAGCCCGTAGCAGGTGTGCTCACCTTTTTGTTCGCGGGACTGGCAGTGCCGGTAATGCCGTATCTTCTGAGCTTTGCGGCGGGTGCCATGCTCTACGTCGTGGTAGAGGAACTGATCCCGGAGATGTCCCACGGTGCCCATTCCAACATCGGTGTGCTCTCCTTTTCTCTGGGCTTTTCGCTGATGATGATCCTGGACGTGGCACTTGGGTGATGACACAGGTTCCATGCAGTAAAGACACAGGCGGTGTGCGGGGACGCAAATCCCGGCGCGCCGCCTGTTTTTTGCGAACCGAGGGACCCGCGGTATAATAGGAGCACAAAGGAGGCAGGCACAGGATGAAAGATATCAGAATCCTTGAGGAGGCGATCGGACGGGCGGTTGACGATGCGGGCAAGATTGCCCTGGTGGACCTGGTCTCCGAGAACCTCTCCGAATTTGTCCTTCTGATGCCGCACTTTTCGGAGGCGGATCTTCCCATCCCGCTGCTGCCCCTGTTTACGTCAGAAGACATGCTCCGGGACCTGCCAAAGGGAACGCTCCTGCAGGTGACGCTGCAGGAGGCCTTTGAGCTGACCCTTGATCTGCCGGACTGCCGTGGGGTGGTGTTCAACCCGGTAAAGAGCGGGGCCCCTGCCCTGAGTGTCGGTGGAATCCGCGCGATGCTCTGCCATTGGGACAGACGCAGTGAGGACGCGGAGGAGGCCTATGAGGGCCTTGACAAGCGGATGCTGATCATGCGGCTTTTGCTTGCGCTGCCCGGTGCTTCCAAGCAGAAGGTTTTGCTTCTCATCCAGCAGTTTCACCTTTTGTGCATGAAACTCCCCGCAAAGCAGGCAGAGGACTGCCTGGACGAGGCACTTGTCTATCTTGAGGGCCCGGGAAAGAGCTGGCAGGATGCCAGTGAGCGGATGAATGGGATTTTTTCCCGCTTTGGAATTACTGAAGAAGAGCTGCTCCTTGTCTACGGCGGGGAGGATGCCCTGGATGTTCTGCTGGAGAACAAGGATTTTTCAGGGGCCTGCTGCTGGGCCAGGGTGCACGCCAAAGAGCGGGAACTTGCGTCCCGGGCGGTCTTTGCGCTGCAGTTCGGACGCCGCCGGGATATCCCCGGTGCCTCCCTCGAGCTGGGAAAGTGGTATGAGGCGGGGATTTTGGTTGAACCGGATGAGAACCGGGCCAAGGCCTGCTATGCCGCAGATGCGGCCAGGGGAGACGGCGCGGCGCTGTATCGCTTCGCGAGGCTTCTTCGGAAAAAGGATCCAGAGAAGGCGCTTGCCCTGTTCCGGCAGGGCGCGGAGCTGACCGGGGATCCCGGCTGTCTGAAGGCGCTGGGAGATGCGGTGTTTTTCGGAGATCTTCCCGGTTACGGGGAGGAGGACGGCTTCCACTTCTATCAGAGGTCTCTCCGGCGCACCTATGAGGCGCCGGGAAGCGAAGAGGAGCGGCCCGGGGCGCTTCTGCGCGTGGGACTTTGTCTTCTCTATGGCAGGGGAACCGGGGAGAGTCCGGCGCGCGCCCTCGGGTACATTCGACAGGCTGCAGGCCTCTATGGCGTCAGGGGAGCGCAGGACGAAGAGAAGGCTTTCTTTTCCGCGCTTCTTTGCGAGGAGGCAAAGAGAATCTGCAGCCTTGGCGTTATTCCGCTTCGGAAGGGGGATACCGTCCGTTTTTTGGACCGGCAGGGAGATCCGCACACCGGAACCGTGAAGGAGATCCTGGAGGAGAACCGATTCTACCGCATCCGGGAAGAGAGTGGAAAAGATGCGTTTGTCCGAAAGGACCATATCCAAAAGGTGTTGGGACAGGACTTTGGTCCGATTCGAAAACGGCTCAGCAGCCTGCCGCTTGTCGGTATCGCTGCGGCGCAGGAGAAAACGAACCCTGCCTTTTTTGGGGCACTTGCGGTGGCGGAGGGACTCCTTTCAGGGGCCGGTAAGAGCAGGAAGGAACAGGCAGAGGCCCTTTCGCTTTCCTGGGGAAAATTTGTGGCAGACGAACCGGTTCCTGTCCCGGTCCTTGCCGCGCCGATTGCATATCTTGCGGGCTCCGTGGAGGAGGCCGACGCGCTGGCAGATCTTGTGGCTGGTGCCCTGTCTCTGGACGGGGACGAGACGCTTTTGCGGGCATGTGCAAGGTTCGGGGTTTTGGCGCGGATGGGAAAGCGTGGGGAAGAGCTTCTTTCTGCCCTGCATGCATACGAACCCATGCTTTTTGACGGGTCGGAGGACCCCGTTCTTCGCGGCCTTCAGGCCGCGGCGCTGGAGGAGAATTTTACGGAGGCCGTGCAGCGCGCGAAGGAGGTGGGGTGCCCCGCCCCCGCTGCTGGCGCCACGGCAGAGCTTGTCCACAGGGTGCCCGCGGGGCTGTCCTATGCCGCTCTGGTGCGGATGAACAACGACGAGCGGCAGATCCTTCGAAAGCTTGGACGCAGCGCACGCGATACCGGAAGTGAAAACGGTGCAAAGGCGGCGCTCTGACGGTTGCCCAAAGACGCTGCGACGGAGTAGAATGATCCCTTGGCTGCCAGGACGGCAGAAGGGAGGCATGCAATGCAGCACCAAAAGACATCAGAGATGGATACCAAAGCGCAGTACAAGCGGATGACCGAGCTCCCGGTGGGAGCGCTCATCCGGCAGCTCTGCGCTCCGACCATCGTTTCCATGCTGGTCACCAATCTCTACAACATGGCCGATACCTACTTCGTCTCCACGCTGGGAACCTCCGCGAGCGGTGCCACGGGTGTCGTCTTTGGTCTGATGTCGATCCTGCAGGCCTTCGGGTTCATGTTCGGACACGGGGCGGGCAGCAACATCTCCCGTCAGCTGGGCGCGAAAAATGAGCAGAGCGCAAGGCACTTCAGCGCCATCTCCTTTTACCTCTCCATCTTCATGGGACTGGTGGTGCTGGTGCTGGGACTTGTCTTCATGGATCCTTTGATGCGGCTTCTGGGGAGCACTCCCACGATTCTCCCCTACGCCCGCACCTACGCGTTCTGGATTCTGATTGCCGCCCCGGCAATGACCAGTGCCTGCGTCATGAACAACATCCTGCGCTATGAGGGCATCGCTTTTTACGCGATGATCGGTCTGACCAGCGGCGGTGTGCTGAACATCTTCGGAGACGCCCTTTTGATCCGGGTCTTTCACATGGGCATTGAGGGAGCCGGCATCTCCACCGCTGTCACCCAGTATATCAGCTGCGTCATCCTGATTCTCCCGTACCTTAGGGGCAAGACAAGGAGCAGCTTCCATCCCAGGTACTTCTCACTGGACGGCCCGGTGATCCGGAACATCTGCCTGACCGGCATTCCCTCCCTGGTGCGCCAGGGACTGGCCGCTGTCTCCACCATGGTGCTCAACAACCTGGCCGGCGGTTACGGGGATGCGGCGGTGGCCGCAATCTCCATCGTCAACCGTGTGGTGCTGTTTTTAAACTGCGTGACGATCGGCATCGGGCAAGGCTTTCAGCCCGTGTCGGCCTTCAACTTCGGCGCGAGAAAGTACAGCCGCGTGCGGGGCGGCTTCTTCTTCTCCCTAAAGTTTGCGGAGGGCATCATGGTGGTGCTCGGTGTCCTGTCCTTTGCCTTTGCCCCGGGCATCATCCGGCTGTTCCGGGAGGATCCGGAGGTGATCCGGGTCGGCACCCCGATGCTCCGGCTCCAGTGCATTGGCTTTCTCTTCAGCCCGCTGTCGGTCTTTGGCGACATGATGTTTCAATCGATCGGCAGAGCGGGAACCTCTGCCTTTCTGGCGACGCTGCGGCGGGGCGTTCTGCTGATCCCGATGGCATTTTTATGCAGCGCATTCTTTGGCCTGAACGGCCTGGAGTTTTCCCAGGGCATCTGCGATGTGCTGACAGGTCTTGTGACCATCCCGTTTGTGGTGTCTTTCCTGCACCGGCTTCCCCCGGATGGGGAGCCGATGCCCACAGGAAGGGGACGTCTCGTTTCAGAGCGAAGCTGACAGATCCCAAAAGAAAAACAGAGCGCGTGTTCTTCCCGGAAGGAAGAGCACGCGCTCTTTGCTGTCATGTTGAATGTGATTCAGGAGAGGGACGCGGTGGGGCCACCGTCCATGCGGGGGAACTTCGTCTTGCCGAACACGTCATGCAGGTCCTGGAGAAAGGCGATGGCGTTTTCCTGCTCCACTTCGTCCATGCTCGGGAACAGGTTTTTGACTGTGTCGGCGAGGATGTCGGGGTTCTTCCCGATGAGGCCGCGGCGGTTGATGGACAGCCGCAGAGAGAGCGGAATGGTGTACATGCTCGCCTCAGTGGACATTCGATCCGCGTAGTTGTTGACAAAGGGAAGAAGATCTCTCCATTCCTGCGTGCGGCCGACCACCCGGAAGATCAGGGCGTTCTCGTTGAGCATGCCTTCCACCGTGTCAAAGGCATCCTCGATGTCGATGCACTCCATGTACTGGCAGAGCTCAAGGTAATTGCCCCGCTGGCGGATGCAGAAGCCGTTGTGGCTCGCGTCCGAGGAGAGCAGAATCGCGTCGGTCCCCTCCTGGTTGTCGGAGAAGGTCAGCACGCCGTCAGAGGCGGTGCACAGGTCGATGAGCTTCTTTCTGCTCCACTTGAATTCCTCCCAGCGGGAATCGGAGAAGCTTCCCTCCAGATCGCCGAGGGTCTCGGCGAGATCCCGCAGCACGATGGAAGAGGCCATGTCCTTCTTCTGCTTCTTTGTCAGCTCGATGTCAGAGCGGGGGTAGCCATTGGCGAGGTCATCCGAGACCCGCTCCAGGTAGCTCGGACACTGCTTTCTTCTGTCGCAGATGTCGCAGTTGCGGATGCTGATGGGAGAACCGTCCAGGGGCTCCACGTTGAAGTGGGGAATCCATCTGTCCTCGTATCTTGCCAGGGTCCGCCCGTCCTTTGTGTGGCGCAGCAGAACCCATGCGATCTGCATTTGGCTGTTGTCCTCGGAACTGCTGAAGAATCCGCTGACATACTCGTAGTCGGTTCCCTCCTGCAGATCCGAAAGTTCCTGCGCGTCCCCCTCCCGACCTGCGGCAGCAGGATCGTCCTCGGGAACGGCGGCAGGGTTGTAAGATGTCAGAATGACCGCGTGGGTGCCGGAGACCTGTCCCATCTGCTGGAGATCCGTGACGGAGAGCGTTGCAAGGTAGTGGACATCGGTATCCAGGTGAAGGGTGCTGGGGTCAAGTCCCTGACTCGCCGCGTAATTCTCCGCCTGCTCGATCAGGTTTGAGAGAAATTCCTTTTTATTTGCCATCCCGAGCTGAATGTCGGTGATGATATGATCCAGTTCTGTGCGATGCTGTGCTTTCATCTTCCCTCCCGCCAGCGGGTTCCCCGCGGCTCATACAGCGTATCATAACAGGGGCAGAAAACCAACTGCCCGGTGAAGAACTTAAGAATCTGACGGTGCCTTCCGAAGAAGCGCGTTGAGCCAGCGTTCCGCCCCGCGCCCGGGCCGCGCATCACGGGAAATCCACTGCGACACCAGGGAGAGTTCCGGCCGGTTTTGGAGAAGGAAGGAAAGCCCTGCCTCATCAAGATCCGTGAAATAACGCCCGTTTCGAAGGTCGGAGAAGGTCCCGTACTTAAAGGAGACGTACAGGATGCCGTCTGGCTTTGCGGCCCGGGACATGCGAAAGAGAACATCCGGGAGTTCGTCCTTTGGAACGTGCAGGATCGAGGCGCAGGCCCAGATGCCGTCATAGCAGTTTACAGAAGAGAGCTCCTGAAAGCGGAGGCACTGCACGGGGATCCCGGTGTTGGTCTGCGCGATCCTTGCAAGGGATGGCGAGCCGTCGATGGCATCGACCAGAAAGCCCCTTGCAAGAAAGGCTCTGGTGTCCCGCCCGGCCCCGCACCCGAAGTCGAGGATCCGGCCACCTTTTGGGAGCAGCGCAAGAAACCGATCCTGCACATCGGAGAAGGAAACATCCAGTGTGTCGGCCGCAAAGGCTGCGGCGTGCTCCTCATAGTAGCGAAGCGTCTCGTTTTCCTGTTTTTTGTCCACCAAAAATGTCACCTCTTCCGATTTCTGCCGGCAAAAAAAGATACCTCTCCGGGGGCCGGCCCCCGCATGCGAGGTATCTAGGAATCCTACAGCAGACATGGATAAAAAGCAAATGTCGGATCGACAAAAGAAGAAAATTGTGCCGGCTTTTGGAAAGATGCCAAAAAGTGACACGCATCACACTGCCGGGGTTCTGACCTCTTCCTGCGAAGAGGCTTCGGCGGAGAGACCGGGCAGAACCTCCTGGATGTGCTGAATGAACTTCTTTGCGGCAGGAGAGAGGGCATTCCCGTCCAGGTAGGCGATGCCGAGGTCCCGTTTGAAGTAGGGAGAGAGGGGCTTTGCCACAAAGTCGTAGTCCGCATCCTCGATGACAAGCTTTGGCAGGATGCTGATTCCAAGGTGGTTTGCCACCATGGAGACGATCGCGTGATCGTCCTTTGAGGTGAAGCGGATGTCCGGCCGGATCTTGGTCCGGTCCAAAAGGTGGTGGATGTCGTAGTCGGTGCCCTCGGCGGAGAGGATGAAGGGCTGCTTTGCCATCTCCGCAACGGGATAGGACTCGAGGGCGGCATATCGGGGTTCATTGGGAAGGATTGCCATGAGCGGATCCTCACGGAGCTGAATCCAGTTCAGGGAGCTGGTGTGCCGCCTTGAGAGAAGGCCAAAGTCCGCCGCGTGATCCTCAACCCAGCCCACGATGTCGTCCGTGCCGCCCTCCAGAAGTTCGATCTCAATGCCGGGATAGTCCTGCCGGAAGCGGTAGATGATCTGGGGCAGCCAGTTGCGGGAGATGCTGGCAAAACAGGCGATTGTGATGTGACCGGTGGTCAGGCCGTTCAGAGAGGAGATCGTCTCCTCCAGGTGTTCGTTGACCGCAAGGAGCTGCCGCACGATTGGCAGAAGCTGTCTGCCCGCCGGTGTCAGGAAGGCGCCGTTTCGGGTTCTGCGGAACAGCGCAAAGCCCAGTTCCGTCTCCAGGGACTTTAAGGTGTGGGAGACGCCGGGCTGGGTGTAGCCCAGCCGGTCTCCGCTCTTGGTGAAGTTGTGTGTCTCTGCCACATCTGCAAAGAGGGCGTACTTTGAGATCTCCATAGACTGCCGTTCCTTTCCGGCAGGCAGCAGGAACGAAAACAGGAAAACGGAGACATTTCCGACTGGAAATGTCTCCGTTGACAACTGTTTTGGATTCGATTCTGGCTGCCCGCCATGTACTGCGGGAATAAACTGTCTATAACTCCCCCCTAAGGGCTTTCGTTAGACTGATTATAGCGCGGCGCCGGCGAAGATTGCAAAGGAAAATTTGCGGAAGAAAGTTAGAAACGGGCATCTCTTTTTACAAAACCTACATCATTCGTGCGGCCGGAATACAGGCAGGAGGCCGCATTGCCCGGAATCAGCCGGATTTTGTCGCATGACATTTCTGCATTCATTCCAATTTTGCATGACCTTCATGCAAATCTCTAAGTTTACAAACAATCAGGTGCTCCCTATGATACGGGTAAGCTTTCAAGCGGACAGACAAAGGCGTCGTCAAGACGCCGTTGTCTGTTTTTTGTTGAAGGAAAGCAGTCAGAAATCCGATCTGATCGGATCACAAAAAGGAGGAACCAGGATGAAGACGAAGAGATTTGCAGCGATCATGGCAGCCGGCGCGGTCACCGCAGCCGCTCTCGCAGGATGTGGCAGTTCCAGCACAGGCAGTACGGCTTCCGGCAGCGCTTCTTCCGCCGCGGCAGAAACCGCAGCAGCAGAAGAGACCTCTGCCGCAGCTGAGACCACCGCTTCCGAAGCAGATGCAGCCGAGACTGCGGCATCCGCCGAGACCTCTTCCGACACCGCCTCTTCCGTCCAGGGCGCACTGGATGGTGTGGAGCTTGCCATCGGCACGTCCGGCACCTACGCTCCCTTCTCCTATTTCGCAGAGGACGGCACCACCCTGCAGGGCTATGACATCGGCATGCTCGATGCGCTGCAGCAGATCCTGGGCTTTACCGTAAAGGATGGCACCTATCAGGATATGGACTACGGCCCGCTCGGCACTTCCCTGAGCCAGGGGAGCCTGGATGTCGGCGCTGCCGCCTTGTGCGCGACGGATGAGCGCAAGAAGAACATGAACTTCACACAGACCTACTACGATGCCGGCATCGTCGTCTGTGTGGCCGAGGACAATGACACGATCACCAGCGTGGATGACCTCACCTCCGGTGACTACACCGTCGCCCTGCAGACCGGCACCATTGCCTACGAGTACGGCGTTGCAAACCTCCCCGAGAGCTGCATCCAGGCCTATGATTCCCAGGCGCTGGCTTACAAGGCTGTCGAGGACGGCCAGGCGGATGCCACGATCTACGACCTGCCCGGCACCAATTACGCGATCAAGACCGGCCAGATTCAGCTCAAGACCGTGGGCGACGAGTTTTACACTGGTCAGGCGCCCTACGCCATCGCCCTTTCCTTTGACATCTGCGAGCAGTATCCCGAGATCCTTGATGACTTCAACGCTGCCATTGATACCCTGCGCGAGAACGGTACCCTGGATCAGCTGAACGAGGAGTGGTGCCAGTAAGGCACGCCTTCTTTCCAACCGCAGAAAGAGCCCGTACCTGCGGGAACGTCATCTCCCGCACGGGCTCTTTTTCCATTCCGGAAGGAATTGAAAAAGGAGCTTAGCCATGTCAGCAGAACTCATCCAATCCTTTGTCCCCATGCTGCTTCGGGGCCTGCGGGTCACCATGCAGATCGCCGTCACCGGCATCCTTCTGGGCTTTGTTCTCGGCTCTCTCTCGGGCTACGCCCTGCAGAGCAGAAATCGGGTGGCCCGGGGCATCGCCAACGTCTATGTCTGGATTATCCGCGGCACACCCATCGTGGTGCAGGCCCTCTATGTCTATTTCGTGGTGCCTGCCCTGATCACCCTGGCCCGGGGATCCCGCTACACGATGGACAGCAACCTGGCCGGCACGATCGTCATCACCCTCAATGCTGGTGCCTTCATCTCCTCGATCGTCAAGGGCGCTCTGGAGAGCATTGACATCGGACAGAAGGAGGCGGGGCGGGCGCTGGGCCTGACAGAGGGGCAGATCCTGCGGCACGTGGTGATCCCTCCGGCATTCAAGTCCATGATCCCGGCCCTGTTCAACCAGTTCATCATCTCCGTGAAGGATACGGCACTGCTCTCCATGATCTCGGTGAATGAGATCACAAGACAGACTCAGAACTACGTGTCGCGCACATATAACACGATCCCTGCCTACACGATCTGCGCGCTGTTCTACCTGGTTCTTCTGTCTGTCCTGATGATCCTGCAGAAGGTGGTGGAGAACCGCATTCACAAGTGAGAATGGGAGGTAACTATGACAGACGACGTATTGCTGGAAGCGGTCCACTTAAAGAAGTCCTTTGACGATCTGGAGGTGCTCCGGGACATCAATGTCCAGGTGCACAGCGGCGAGGTCGTGTGTATCATCGGCCCCTCCGGATCCGGAAAGAGCACGTTTCTGCGCTGCATCAATCAGCTGGAGACCCCGACCGGCGGCCAGGTTTTGTACCGTGGTCAGGATCTGTGTGAAAAGGGTGCCGACATCCGGGCCTTCCGGGAGAAGGTGGGCATGGTGTTTCAGCGCTTCAACCTGTTTCCGATGAAATCGGTCCTTGCCAACGTGACCATGGCACCGGTTCTCACCAAACATAAAAATAAGGAAGAGGCGGAGGAGCTTGGCATGGAACTGCTGAAGAAGGTCGGTCTCGAGAGCAAGGCAAAGGCAAAGCCCTCCATGCTCTCTGGCGGCCAGCAGCAGCGGGTTGCCATCGCAAGAGCCCTCGCCATGGAACCGGAGGCGCTTTTGTTCGATGAGCCCACCTCCGCCCTCGACCCGGAGCTGGTCGGAGAGGTCCTGAACGTTATGAAGGATCTGGCGGGAGAGGGCATGACGATGGTGGTTGTCACCCACGAGATGGCCTTTGCCCGGGATGTG
The DNA here is from genome assembly GCA_051886435.1 of Lachnospiraceae bacterium. Lineage (GTDB taxonomy): Bacteria > Bacillota > Clostridia > Lachnospirales > Lachnospiraceae > CAG-791. The sequence continues at coordinate 2,490 of JBJEYC010000437.1, read as the reverse complement.
GCAGACCGTGTCATCTTCATGGCGGACGGCTACATTGTGGAGCAGGGCACCCCGGAGGAGGTGTTCGGCAATCCCAGAGAAGAGAGAACCCGGGCCTTTTTGTCCCGGTTCCGGGAGGGAGGAAGATGAAAAAGTTTGTGATCACCATCAATCGGAATTTCGGCAGCCTCGGCCGTCCGATCGCAAAGCGGCTCTCGGAACTTCTGGGAGTTGAGTACTACGACCGGGACATTGTGGAGGCAGCGGCCAGGAAGATGAATCTGCCGGTTTCTGTGATCAGCCGTATCGAGGAGAAGCGCTCGGGATTTTTCTCGATGCTGTTTCCCCTTGGCAACGACAGCCCGGAGCATCAGCGGGCGGTCTTTGAGGCCCAGTCGGAGATCATCCGCAGCATCGCCGCCAAGGGGTCCTGCATCATCGTGGGCCGCTGCGCCGACTACGTGCTCAAGGAGGATCCGGACGCAATGCACGTCTACATCTATGCCCCCTACGCGGACCGGCTCGCCAACTGCGTGGAAAGTCTGGGCATGAAGAAGGACGAGGCCAAGCGCATGATCGCGGGTGTCGACAAGGCCCGGGATGCCTATCACCGCTACTTTGCGGGGTATCCGGCGGACGATCCGGATCACAATCACTTCATAATAAATAGTGCACTGCTGGAGGTGGAGGGCACCGCCCAGGCCCTGGCCGCCATCGTCCGGGTGAAGTACGGCGAGGCCAAAGAGGCAGCAGAGGGGAAGGAGAGTCCAAAGAGCTGATAGCGCTCTGGAACGCTTGGAGGCGGAAGGTGAACAAGCCGAGACTTGGGACATACGAATATGCATTTCGGACCATCGACTCCCACACAGAGGGTGAGTCGACGCGGATCATCTATGATGGCTTCCCGGAACTGCCCGGGGAGACCATGATGGAGAAAAAGAAGTACCTGATGGCCCACTATGACCATCTGCGATGCGCGCTGATGCTGGAACCCCGGGGCCACCGGGACATGTTTGGGGCGGTGCTGACGCCCCCGGTGCATGAGGAGGCGGACACCGGTGTCATCTTTCTTGACAGCGGCGGCTGCCTGAACATGTGCGGTCACGGCAGCATCGGGACGGCCTCCATGCTGGTGGAGACCGGCATGGTACCGGTGACGGAGCCCTACACGACGGTTGTCCTGGATGCCCCCTCGGGCATCATCCGCACCCGGGTGAAAGTGGAGAACGGCCATGCGGTAGAGGCAAGCATTGTCAACGTCCCCGCTTTTCTCTACCTGGCGGACCAGGTGGTGGAGATCCCAGGCTACGGCAGAATCCCGCTGGATATCTCCTTCGGGGGATCCTTCTTTGCCCTGGTGGACGCGGATGCCATCGGCCTGGATCTGACAATGGGAAACATCGAGCGGATTACGGACCTCGGTATGAAAATCCGGCAGAAGGTCAATGACACCATCCCGGTGCGTCACCCCTACCTGGACATCGACACGGTGGACCTCGTGGAGTTCTACGGGAAGACCACAACGCCCGGAGCGGACCGGAAAAACTGCGTCATCTTCGGCAGCGCCCAGGCGGACCGTTCCCCCTGCGGCACCGGCACTTCCGCCAAGCTTGCGACCCTCTATGCCAGAGGGGAGATGGGCGTCGGCGAGAAGTTTGTCTACGAGAGCATCACAGGCTCTCTCTTTACCGGAGAGATCCTGCAGGAGGTGGACGTGGACGGCAGAAAGGGCGTGATTCCGCGGATCACCGGCAGCGCCCACATCACCGGCATGAACACCTGGATCATCGACGCTCAGGATGCCCTGCGCTATGGGTTCCTTTTGGGCAGCGCCGGGGAGAGCACCGAGACTGGCGCCTCCGAAAGGGAGCGGATCGTCGATGCAGCCTGGGATCTGTTCCGGGAAAAGGGATACGAGGCGACTACCGCGGAGGACATCGCGGAGCGGGCAGGGGTCTCCCTGTCTGCCTTCCACCGGTATTTCCTTCACAAGGAGGACCTCTCTCACACGCTGGGAGAGCTCTTTGACCGGCACTATTCCCAGCTTCTGGTCTCCATGGACCAGTCCCTGCCTGCCTCCCGCAAGCTCCTTCTTCTCAATGAGGAGATGTTCCGCATGATCGAGGAGAGGGTACCTTTCCATCTGGTGTCCCATGTCTACGTAGGCATGCAGCCGAAGGAGCAGGACGTTTTGAATGAGAACCGGTTTTACTACCGCCTGATTCCCAGGCTGTTTGAGGAGGGAATTGAACGGGGCGAGTTCCCCGGGCTTGACAGCGCCGAGGAGGCCGCAAGGACCTATGAGACGCTCGAGCGCGGCCTCATCTACGACTGGTGCGTGCGGGACGGGAAGGACTCCCTGACCGAACAGGGCACCCGGATCCTGGGCCTTTTTCTGGAGGACATGAAGGTCAGAAAGGGCGCCTGAATACGGGCATGTCAGCCTTTAGACAAACCTTTACAAAGCAAAGAGAACCGCCTGTCCCCGGAGCATGCGCTCCGGGGCTTTTT
>JBJEYC010000436.1:0-5540 GCA_051886435.1 Lachnospiraceae bacterium | reverse complement strand
AGGTGGTAGTCCAGCGTGTTGAGGCGGATCGTCTCATCAAAGATCTCCCCGTAGGTTGTTTCGTCTTCTGCGATCTCCGGGAGTGGGAAGGAAATGATGGTGAAGCTCCGGTTCTCCCCGATGACCGCCTCGTTGTAGAGGTCGGTGAACTTCTGCCGGTAGCGGGTCACCATGCGGTTCTGCACCTTGTCAAAGGTGCTTCTTGCGCCGCTCTCCTTTGGCGCAAAGGGCGCCTCGCCATAGGGCTCCACCACAGCGGGGCCCGCGTAGTCCTTTGCCCGCTCTGCCACCGCCCGGAAGGCGAGGGCAAGGCTCTCCGTCATCCGGTTTGCCAGGGTGTCGTCGAGAAACAGGGCAAGGTCCTCCCTATGGTCGTAGTCGGCCTGCCGGTTGGCGGCGCCGCCTGTGACACCATTTGTTCTCCCCATCTGCAGGAACATCGAGGAGAGCTCCCGGTGGGCTATGCAGGTCTTTCCGAGGGCCGCAAAGTTCTCACTGGCCTTCCGCATCATCCGCTCAAAGCCCGCGGTGTAGACAAGGTCCACGGTCTTTTTCTTCGACAGGTCCTTCCCGGTGGTCACAAAGCCGATCCGGTATCCTTCCGTGAAGGTGTCCGCCATCTTTTGGACCTTCTCCTTGGAGAGTTCTGCCAGGTGCTTTGCGGTGCCGGTCTCGTTGGGCCCGATGTAAAGGCCGCTCCGGTAGAGGTACCCGGGGTTGGAAAGATCCGCTTCCGCAATCATGCGGTTCAGAGACGGGCTTCCGTCCACAAGGCGCGCGTTCAGGTCGTAGGTCAGCTCGTCCTGTGCGTAGTCCGCAAGGTACCCCGCAAGGATCCCCCGCACAAACCTTGCCTTCGGGGAGGCGGCCGCTTCGGCGCCCTCCTTGTCGCCCCGCTCCAACAGATCATCCGCGTCCTTCTTTGCGTTCTCAAAGCAGCGGTAGACCTCCAGGAACACCTCCATGCGGATCAGGGCGTGGTCGTCCTCTCCCTCAAACAGGAAGGGAATCATGCTGCGCATCTCAAAGGCGAGGGCACAGAGGATGGGTCCCAGCTCCTCCCCAAGGTTATCCTTCGCGTAGTCCGGGCAGCACCAGCTGCTCCCATAGTGATCGGGCAGGATATCCGCGTACAGGAGCCGGTTCTTCTGTGCAAGAACGGAGAGGTCCGCATCTTCTGCCTCCTTCGAGGAGAAGTACGCCGCGGTGTCCACAAAGTTTGCAATCTCCTGGGCCGTGTCCTGAAAGTAGTTCTGATAAATGCCGGAGACGGCGCCCGTCTCCTGCGTGATCTCCCGGATCCGGTTCAGGGCAAGCCCAAAGCGCAGGTTTTCCATCTGGTTTTCCATCAAACACTCACCTCCCACATGCACCCGCTAGACAAGTCCCAGGTACATGGTGACAAAGCAAAGGACCAGGGTCACGCCGTTTAAGGCCATGCCCAGGTATGAGAAGAAGTAGATCCGATCCGGCTCCCTGCGGGAGAGGATCGCGAGGATTAGTCCCACCAACGAAAAAATGAGACACACGATGACAACGGCAGCGTCGTTGGCACTTGCCTCGCCGCCGTTTCGGTATGCCTCATCGTACATCAGAACGCAGGAAAGGAGCGAAATTCCCCCCAAAATGCAGGCAATGCCCGCCGTGGTGGACTGCTTCTTCGAATTAAACAGATAGCTGTGGGGTCGTCTCAAGGCCTTGTCCGCTCCTTTTTATGCCTTCTTTGCGCCGTATGCCGCGTAATAGTCTGAAAGGGCCTTCTTGAGGTCGTCGGTCAGAACCGGTGCGCCCTCTTCCCGCTCCGCGGGATTCCCCAGGTACTCGATGACCTCGGACATCGTGACAATGGCATGGGCCGGGAAGCCCCACTTTGCCTCGATCTCCTGCAGCGCAGAGACTTTGCCGCCAAGACCTACCTCCTCGCGGTTTAAGGAGACCATGAGGCCCAGGATCTTCACATCGCCCTGTGCCCGCAGAATCGGAACCGTCTCCTCCATGGAGGCGCCGGAGGTCGTCACATCCTCAATGATGACAATGCGGTCGCCGTCCTTGAGACTTGCACCGAGGAGAGAGCCGGTCTCGCCGTGGTCCTTTGCTTCCTTGCGGTTTGCACAGTAGCGGACGTCCTTGCCGTAGAGCTTGGAAATCGCCATGACCGTCGCCACCGACAGCGGAATGCCCTTGTAGGCCGGTCCGAAGAGGACGTCAAAGTCAAGGCCATAGGTGTCATGGATTGCCCGGGCATAGTACTCGCCGAGCTTGGTCAGCTCACTTCCTGTCTGGTAGAGGCCGGCGTTCATGAAGAAGGGGCTCTTTCGTCCGGATTTTAAGGTGAACTCGCCGAACTTTAAGACCTTCGATTCCATCATAAAGTCAATGAACTGCTTCTTGTACTGTTCCATCGCTCACTCCTTGGGCTCTTCTCCGCTCTCTCTCGAGGCGAGGGCGCTTCTTAAGTCTTCGATCATGTCCTTGGTCGCCGCGCGGGCTGCCTCCGCAAAGCCCTCGCTGCCAAACCTTGCGTACTTCTCCTTCGTGTAGGCCGCAATGATGCCGCGGCTCGAGTTGACGATGGCGCCAAGGCCGTCCTTGTCAAAGAATCCGGTCAGATCCTTTGCCGTGGCGCCCTGGGCTCCGTACCCGGGGGCCAGGATGAAGGTGTGCGGCATCAGAGCACGGAGCGTCTTTGCCTGCTCCGGATAGGTGGCACCCACCACGGCGCCCACGTTGGAGTAGTCACCGTCCATGGACTGCTCGCCCCACTCGGCGACCTTCTCGCCGACGAGCTCGTACAGATGCCGTCCATCCTCCATCTTCACGTCCTGGAACTCCCCGGAGGAGGGATTGGAAGTCTTTACCAGCACGAAGATGCCCTTGTCCTCCTCGTTGCAGACGTCGATGAAGGGCTGGATGCCGTCGCTCCCAAGGTAGGGGTTGACCGTCGCAAAATCCTCGCGGAAAGCCCGGCAGCGGTGTCCGTTCACCGTAACGCTTCCCAGGTGTGCCTTTGCGTAAGCCTCGGAGGTGGAACCGATGTCGCCGCGCTTTACATCGCCGATGACGATCAGGCCCTTCTCCTGGCAGTACCGGACCGTGCGCCAGTAGGCCGCCATGCCCGGAATGCCGAACTGCTCATACATGGCCACCTGGGGCTTTACCGCCGGCACCAGGTCGCAGACCGCGTCCACGATGTCCTTGTTGAACCGGAACACCGCCTCGGCAACCCCGGCCAGCTCGTCATCCCCATACATGGTCTCCGGGTGATGGCGCATGGCCTCATCCAGGAGGTGCTTGGGCAGAAACTTCAGCTGGGGGTCGAGCCCCACCACAACCGGGGCATCCTTTTCCTTGATGGCTTCAATCAGTTTTGCAATCATGTCTGTTCTCCTTGTCCGTCCTCTACGGCGGCGGTGTACTGCGTCACGATTTTGAGGTACTGATAGATCATCCGGTACGTTGCGTACTGGAAGTGAAAGCGGTCCGCGTACTGCAGGATGCCGCTTGTCGGGGTGACAAGGTCAATCCAGTAGACGTCCTCGGACAGGTTTTCGCGAAGATAGGTGTTCCAGGCGGTGACTTCCTTGTTGGTGTACCCCTCCCCATCGCTTTTGATGGGCAGGATGGACACGAAGAAGGTGCGCGCGCCGCGCTCCTTCCAGGCGGCGGCCTTCTTGTTGACCAGCTTTACGGTCTTGGAAAGTCCCGCCGTGCTGAAGGTATCATTGATGCCGATGAGAAAGATCGCATCCGTGTCCGCCCCGACTTTCGCATCCGCTTTCGGGACGGCGGTCTTCTGCGCCCAGTCAATGCCCTGTCCGGTCTTGGCGATCCAGAAGTCACCGTTGCGGTCCGTTGTACAGACCTCCGATACCGCGCTGCCACCGGTTCCCGCCACGTAGTAGCCGACGGTCCGGGAGTCACCGATAAACACGGTCTTTCGCGTTTCGGCCTCTGCACTGGCCGGAACGGACAGGGCAGAACATACCGCAAGAAGGAGGGCAAGGAGCGCCTGTCCTCCCCGCATCAACCGGTGTTGTTTTTGGATCTTTCTCGTTTTCATCCGCCGTCCCCTCAGCGGGTCTTCAGGAATTCATATTCCCGCTTTGCACTCTCGTCGCCCGGATAGGTCTTTAAGTAGTCCTCCATCAGAACCTTTGCCTTCTGGAAATCCTCCAGGTACTCGTAGGCCACGATTTGGTTGAACTCCAGGCTCTGGGTGATGTCGCTGTCCCCCACGGAGATTCCGTTCTGGAAGGCCGTCAGCGCGTCCTGGTAGTTTCCCATCTGCAGCTGGCACAGTCCCAGCTGATTGTAGACCTCTGCGTGGGTCTGGTCGCTGTCGAGGAACCCCTGGTAGACGCTGATCGCGTAGTTGTAATCCCCCAGGGCCTCATAGGTCTTGCCGAGAAGGATCGTCACCTCATAGGTCCGGCTGGTGCTGATGTTCTCCAGGTGGCTCTTGGCGGTGTCGTAGTCGCCGATGCAGTAGGCAAGGCGCCCCGCGTTGTAGTCATCGATCGTGTCCGCCTGATCCTGCAGCACCTGGGAGACCATGGTCTTTGCGGTCTCCTCGTCGCCGGCATCTGCCATCTTCTGATAGATCTGCACCACCCGGTCGTAGTCCGTGGGATCCAGGTCGATGGCCGTCTGGTAGTCCTGCTCCATCCCCTCGGTATCCCCCTGGGCGGCAAGGACCGTGCCCCGCAGCACGTAGGCGTCCGCGTCGTTCGGGCGCAGGTTTACAATCGCGTCGTAGACCTCTTTGGCCTTGTCGTACTCCCCCAGCTTGTAGTAGCAGGTCCCCAGGTAGTAGTTGATGTCATACTCCAGGGTTCTGGGAAAGGCCCCTGCGGCGTCCAGGGCATTCTCGAAGGCGCTCGCCGCCGACTCGTAGTCCCCCAGTCCCATGCAGGCGAGGCCAAGACCCCGATAGGCCTCCTCCAGGCTGCTCCCGGCGTCGATCTGGGCCGAAAAGGTCTCTTTTGCGGTCTCATAGTCCCCCGCCTCCAGGTAGTCCATGCCGCTGTAGGATGACCCCTGGCTGCTCTCCCCCGAGGAGGAGGCGCAGGAGGTGAGGGCAAGGCCCGCAAGAAGAAGGGGAAGGACAAGTCCGGTTCGTCTCATCTTCACTGCTCCATTACCTCGTTTTTGTTCTCCCGTCCCGCCGGCAGCTGCACCAGGACGATGGCCGCCGCCATCAGGACGCAGCCAAAGAGCTCCCTTGCGGTGGGCACCTGGTGCAGGATCAGGATGCCCGCAAGAAGGCTGATCACCGATTCCAGCGAAAGAAGCAGGGAGCAGATCGAGGGATCCGCGCCCTTCTGCCCCAGGATCTGGAGCGTGTAGGCGATGCCGCTGGAAAAGACGCCTGCATAGATCAATGATACCACACCGGCTGTGCTGATTTGGGAAAAAGAAATGCCCTCGGTCAGGGCAGCCGCTGTCATGCCCAGAACCCCGCATGTCAAAAACTGCACGCAGGAGAGGAGCACCGGATCGGTGTCCGCCCCGGTGAAGTGGTCAATCACCATGATGTGCAG
>JBJEYC010000435.1:0-5558 GCA_051886435.1 Lachnospiraceae bacterium | reverse complement strand
GAGAGGCCGTTCAGCGAGGACTCCCTTGCGATCTTCGAGATCTTGTCCACGTTTGCCGTGTCGACATACTCCGTGTGGCGGGACTGCAGGAACGAGGAGATGTAGTCATCCACCACGATGATGTTGTGAATCTTGCGGTCCCCCAGATAGAGCTTCTGGAAGGTCCGGATCTGTGCGTCCACGATCTCCTCGATCAGCATCTCCTTCTGGGAGGAGCGGGCGTCCAGGGCAGCCACGCTGTCATAGAGCCGCAGAATGCCCAGGGGCATGTTTTGGGTGGCCACCAGCACGTTCTCGTTGAACAGCGAGATCTGGATGCTGCCGCCGCCGATGTCCACGATGGCGCAGGAGTCCCGGATGAAGTCGTCGAACTGGGAGCCGCGGGAAGCCACGGACTTGTAGTCCAGAAACCGCTGCTCCGAGTTGGAGATCACATCCACGTGGATGCCGCTGGCGCTCTCCCACTGGGGGAGTACCAGGCTCCGGTTGTTCATCTCCCGGATTGCCGAGGTGCCGTAGGCCTGGTAGGCCTCTACCTGGTAGGTGCGCATGATTTTTGCGTACTCCGTCAGGATGTGTCCCACCTGCTGCACTCTCTCATAGGAGAGTTTTCCCGTGTTGTAGGTATCGCTCCCCAGATCGATCCTTCGCTCCAGGTGATCGATGACCTTGATCCCCTTTCCCCGGGAGATCTGATAGATCTTCAGGCCGATCTCGTAGCTTCCCACGTCGATGGCCCCAAACATGTGCACTGCCATAGCGCTCCTTTTCTCCCCCTGCCGGCGGAGGCTGCCTATCTTTTTAATAATTCCCCAGGATCTTCAGATACTTGGTCTCGTCCCGAAGGCCCCGCAGGGCGTTCCGGACCGCCGAGTCCTCCAGGCTCCCCTCGAAGTCGATGAAGAAGCGGTACTCGAAGTTGCGGTCCTCGATGGGACGGGATTCGATCTTGGTCATATTCAGGTTGTTGTAGATAAAGTGCGAAAGGATCCGGTAAAGGGAGCCGGACTCGTGCTCGATCTCCAGGATGAGGCTGATCTTTTTGGCCCCTTCGAGGAAGATCTTCTGATTCGTGCAGATGATGAACCTGGTGGAGTTGGAAGCCGCCTGATTGACGCCTTCCTTAATGATGTTCAGCCCGTAGGCCTCAGCGGCATAGCGGCTTGCGATTGCGGCCTCGGTGACATCGTGATCCTCTGCCACCTTCCGCGCCGCGAAGGCATTGTTTGCCATCGACACCGCCTGCCAGGTGGGGTGCTCTTCCAGAAACTTGTCGCTCTGCATCAGACTCTGGGCGTGGGAATAGACGGTCCGGATCGTCTGCTCCGTGGTACCAGGCACGCCCATCAGGCAGTGCCGGATCGGGATGATCTGCTCTCCTACGATGTAGTTCTCGAACTCGTTTAACAGGTCGTAGTTCTGGGAGACGATGCCCGCCGTGGAATTCTCGATGGGGAGCACCGCATAGTCCGCAGCGCCCTCTTCGATGGCGGTCATCGCGTCCCGGAAGGAATCGACGCAGAAGTTCTTGATGTCCCGGCCGAAGAACTGCTTCATCGCAGCCTCGGAGTAGGATCCCGCCGCGCCCTGGTAGACGACCTTGGTCTTCTCCGTGACCAGATGATCCACCTTGATGAAGGGCAGGTTGTGGAGGGCCTTCGCCTCGTCCATCATCTGGTACTGGCGCTTTCTGGAGATCGCCATGATCTGCTCATAGAGCTCGGTGATGCCCCGGCGGTTGAAATCGCTGGTGGCAAGGGCGCCCAGGCTCTGGAGTTTCTGCTTTTCCCGCTTTCGGTCCAGCACCTGCATTCCGTTTGCGATCTTCCACCTGGCGACCTCCTCGGAGATCTCCATGCGCTGCTCGAAGAGGGAGACGATCTGCTCGTCGATCGCATCGAGCTTTTTTCTGGACTCCTTTAATTCTGTCGGCTTTTCGCTCACGTTATGGTATCCTCTTTCTTCCTGTCCCATTGTTATATTTTTGTAAAATGCTCTCTGGGACTCACTTTGCCTCGTCCATCTTCAGGAGCTTGGCCTCCCGGTCGCTGGTCCTGAGCGCCTCGATGAGCTCGTCAAGATCCCCGTTCATCACCCCATTGATGTTGTGGGTCGTGTAGTGAATCCTATGATCTGTGACCCGGCTCTGGGGAAAGTTGTAGGTGCGGATTTTTTCGGAGCGGTCACCCGTGCCGATCTGGCTGCGGCGCAGATCCGCCTCTGCGTCGTGGCGCTTTTCCTTTTCCAGCTCATAGAGCTTGGCCCGCAGCAGGGCAAAGGCCTTGTTTTTGTTCTGCAGCTGGCTTCTCTCGGTCTGGGAGTAAATCACGATTCCTGTGGGGTAGTGGGTCAGACGCACCGCGGAATCGGTGGTATTGACGCCCTGGCCGCCGTTGCCGGATGCCCTGGTGATGTCGATGCGGATGTCCTCCGGGGGGATGTCGATCGTGATGTCGTCATCTACCTCGGGCATCGCCGCCACGGTGATCGTGGAGGTGTGGATGCGGCCCTGGGACTCGGTCTCCGGGACCCGCTGCACCCGGTGCACACCTGACTCATACTTGAGCATGCCATAGGCTCCTGCTCCTTCCACCATGAAGGAGACGAATTTCAGGCCCCCGATGCCGATGGACTCAGAGTCCACGACGCTCACCTTCCAGCCCTTGCGCTCTGCATAGCGGTTGTACATGCGAAAGACCTCGGCAGCAAAAAGGGCTGCCTCATCTCCGCCTGCGCCGGCCCGGATCTCCAGGATGACGCTCCTGTCATCGTCCGGATCCTTGGGTACGAGCAGAATCCGAAGCTTTCCTTCCAGCTCCTGGGACCGCTCTTTTGCCTCCTCAAACTCATCCTTGGCGAGGGCTTTCAGTTCCTCGTCGCCCTCTCCGCCCATCAGTTCTTTTGCCTCATTCAGATCCTGCTGTGCGCGCTGATAGGCCTCGTAGGTCTCCACCAGGGGGGCGAGCTGGGCCTGTTCCCGGGTCAGCTTCCGGTAGCGGTCCAGATCCTTTGCCGCCTCCGGGGAGGCGAGCTCCCGGCTGATGTCTTCATACCGAAGGCGCACGCCCTCCAGATTTTCGTACATATTGCAATACCTTTCCCCTGCGGCGCTGCCGCAGGCTGTTCCGTTCATTTTGGGGCCTTTTCGCAGGCGACAACCCGGTCATTTCCGCCAAGGTCTTTGAGAACCCGGACACCGGAAAAGCCGGCCTCCTTCAGAATACGGGAGACGTCTGCTCCCTGGTCGAAGCCGATTTCCAGAAAGACCGCCGCTCCGTCCCGGCAGAAAGGTCCAAGACCTGCCGCAATCCGGCGGTAAAAGACAAGACCGTCTGCTCTGCCTGAGAGCGCCATGTGGGGTTCCGCGGCCCGCACTTCCGGGGCCAGGGTCCCGATCACGTCCTCCCGGATGTAGGGGGGATTGGACAGGATAAGGTCGAAGGGGGCCTCCCTTTCCCTGTCCGCAAGGGCTGCAAAGAGATCCCCTTTTACAAGAGCTGCCTCTTTGCAAAGACCAAGACGCGCCCGGTTTTTTTCTGCAACAGCAAGGGCTGCCCCGGAGAGGTCGGTGCCGATGCCGGTTGCCAGAATTCCCGCCTGCCTCAGGTAGTAGAGAACCGAGAGCAGGATGCAGCCAGAACCCGTGCACAGATCCAGAACCCGCAGGGTCTTTTGGCGGGACGCTTTGACAAAAGAGAGCGCTGCCTCCACCAGAGTCTCCGTGTCCTGCTCCGGGATCAGGACATCCGGGGTGACGAGAAAGTCAAGGCCCATAAAGCCCGCGTGGCCGATGAGATAGGCGGTGGGGACGTGCTCTTTTCGCTTTTGCAGCATGGCCCGGTACCGTGAAGCTTCCGCGCTCCCGACGGCCCGGTGCGGGTCGGCGAGAAGGTCAGCGTCCGAGGCGCCTGCTGTCTCAAGAAGGAGGATCTTTGCATCCAGGTCCCCGTCGGGGAACCCTTTCAGAAACGCCCGCCCCTCCTCATAGAGGGCGCCCAGCTCAGAGCCCATCGAAGTCACGCTCCGTGTAGCCGAATTCGCGGATGAGATAGCTCTTCCAGTCAAACACCGCCTCTACAGAGGCGATGGCGACTTCCACCATATCGCCGTCGGGTTCCCTTGTCGTAAAGCGCTGGAGCCAGAGTCCCGGCGCCGAGAGAACCCGGATGAGGGGTGTGTCCATACGGCCCGCGGCCCGCAGGATCTCGTAGGAAATCCCGGCGACCACCGGGATCAGAACGATCCTTGTGAGAAGCCGAAGCGCTGTGGAATCCACCCGGATAAAGACAAACAGCACCACAGAGACCAGCATCACCAGAAACAGAAAACTGGTGCCGCAGCGCTTGTGAAACCGGGAGCTCTGCAGGACGTAGCGCTTGGTCAGGGGCTTCCCACGCTCGATGCAGTTGATGCATTTGTGTTCCGCCCCGTGATACTGGTAGAGCCGGTGGATGTCCTTCATCGACGAGATCGCGATGAGGTAGACGAGAAAGATCGCAATCCGGATCAGACCCTCCATCAGGGCAAGAAACCAGTCGGAGCGGATCGCGCCCCGGATGATGTCGGTCAGAAGGACCGGCAGAAAGACAAACAGAAACAGGGCAAAGGCAAAGGAGATCACCGTGGTGAGGCCAAGGAGAAAGTTCTCCTTCTTCTCCTCCTGCTCCGCTGCCCGCATGTCTTTCGGGGGCGTCTCCTCCTCGTCGTACATCCTTGTGGAGAAGTTCAAAGTTTTGATGCCGACTGCCAGCGAGTCGGCAAAGACAAGGATGCCCCGCACAAAGGGGAGTCTCTGCCAGATGGTCCCCTCGAGCGGGGCATGGTGCTCCTCCACCTCGACTTCGATGTCACGGCTCTTCTTGCGCACCGCGACGGCGACCATGTTCTCGCGGCGCATCATGACGCCCTCGAGGACCGCCTGTCCACCGATGCCGGAGTAGTGCTGTTTTTTTGCCATAAAAAGGTCTCCTTTTCCCGGGGCGCCTGGCAGCGCTGGAATTTAAGTCATTATAGCACGGCAAGATACGAAAAAGAGCACGCAGCCAATGACTGTGTGCTCTTCCTCCGATTTTCGCTTTGTTGCAAGAAGCGGCTTACTGCAGGCCGTACTTCTTGTTGAACTTATCGATGCGGCCCTTCGCGGCAGTGGCTCTCTGCTGACCCGTATAGAACGGATGGCACTTGGAGCAGACCTCGACGTGGATCTCAGGCTTTGTGGAGCCCGTGATGAAAGTATTGCCGCAGTTGCAGGTCACCTTGCACTCGTAATACTTCGGCTGAATCTCTGTTCTCATGACGTTTTCCTCCTTCGTGTAGATGCAGGCGTGAATGATCTATCATTCACTCATCCACATGGACCGCCTTACAGCAGTATCCGAAGCGGATGGCACAAACAAAACCGTCCCCGCTCTGGGACAGCAAACTGTCCCAACTTCAGGACAGCTTGATGATTATAGCACCCTGTCCTCTGCCCTGCAAGTGACAAAAATCATGGAAATCTGGCCCCTGAAGTGTAATCCGAGTTTCCACTGAAGTGGATATAAATCTTTCACATAGTT
>JBJEYC010000434.1:0-5582 GCA_051886435.1 Lachnospiraceae bacterium | reverse complement strand
CTTTTGCCTGCCCGCTGCAGGTATAAAAGTGCTTCCGTGATGAGAACCGGATGATCGGCGGAGAGTCCGCCGCCCGCAAGCAGAGTATAGCGGTCATCCGTCAGGATCCCGTGACGGATCACCTCATGGTGCACCCTGGCCTCGAGCCGGATCCCCCGCTCTTTGTTGGAGAGGACAAGGCGGCAGGTGCCGTCCGCGTCTTCATGGAAGTCAACGGCAAACCAACCGGCATCCGCCGCATCGTCTGCGGCATGTACTGGCAGATCTTTCTCAATCAGCGCGAGGTAGGAGGTGGTGATGATCCGCCAGCGGGGATCCCGGTTCACGTCTCCATGGGTGTGCAGCTGAATCAGGGGAATGCCGGTGACGCCGGTCTCCTCGGAGAGCTCCCTGGCAGCAGCTTCCCCCAGGCTCTCCCGCAGCTCCACGAAGCCGCCGGGTGTTGCCCAGAGGCCGATACAGGGGTGATTCTTGCGCCGCACAAGGAGAAGCTGCAGTTTGTTCACGTCCCCGTCAAAAGGGCCCTGGCTTCGAAAGACCATCATGTCCACGGTGTTGCAGGGGCACTGATATTTGGTCGGATCGTAGGCTTCCAGAAATTCCGCAAGGGTCTGTCCGGCCGCATTTTTCGAACCGTCTCCCAGAAACGCCCGATTTTCCGCTTCGGTCAAAAATGTCATATCTGCCTCCCGGGCCGCTTACCGGCCCTGACCACCATGATAGCAGGGTTTCAGGCGTACTGCCAGATCCCGGTCAGCGTTGATTTTTGCAAAGTGGCATCTTACAATGGGTGAAGAACATGCGGCCCGGCCGTGGAAAGAGAAGGAGAAGATTCAAAATGGCATATTCACTGCCAACAGCAAGGGAGCTGGTCCTTGCAGCGGGGAAGAAACTGGTGGAGGAAGGACTGATTGCCAGGACATGGGGCAATATCAGCGCCAGGGTATCTGATGATGAGTTCGTAATCACCCCCAGCGGACGCTCTTATGACACGCTGACGCCGGAGGACATGGTTCCGGTGCGCATTGCGGACATGAGCTATTCAGGGCGGATTCGCCCCTCCAGCGAGAAAGGCGTACACACTGCGATCTATCGGGCCAGACCGGAGGTGAACTTTGTGATTCATACCCACCAGGCCTATGCCTCAGCGCTCTCGGTCTCCGGCAGGGATATTGAAGCGGCAGAGCGGATTCCCTGCAGCCCCTACGGCCGTAACGGCTCAGAGCAGATCATGGAAAACATGTCTCAGACACTGGCGGCCAACCCGGACTCCGGCGCCATTCTGATGCAGCATCACGGGGCGGTCTGCTTTGCGGGCTCCATGGAAGAGACCTTCGCCGCCTGCCGCCGGCTTGAACACGAATCCAGGGCAGCCTTTGCGAGGGCGCTTGGCGGCAACGCGCCGGACATCCCTTTTGGACTCACCTGCGAGACGCCTGCCGGGGATTTTGCCTCCTGCAAGCCAACCTGCGATCCGGAGCTCATCCCAGAGGGCAAACAGGGTGCCTTCCTGTACCTGCCCTACGTGCGGCGGTACTCGGCAGAGGGCAGAGATCTTCCTGCCTACATCGATGATTTTGCACAGATGCTTGGCTGCTCCATTGCCTGTATCCCGGACCCGAAGGACACGGAGGCGATCCGCGGGGAACTTGCAAAGAAGGATGCGGTTTTGATTCGGAACGTGGGCGGCATCGCTGCCGCAAAGGACCCGGCGGATCTGACCGCCCTGTTCATGGTGATTGAGAAAAACTGTCTTGCAGCGGCGCTTGCCGGGCAGGATGGCATGTTCCCGCTGGACCAGACCGATGCGATCTGGGATCATCAGGGATATCTGGACCATTACTCCAAACTCGCTCAGACAAACCGCTGAGCGCAAAACGGAAGATGTCAGGACGCTGCCGGTGCTCTGCACCGGTTTTTTTATGCCCTTTTTGCAAATGGAATGCAGAGAAAAAAGGGAGAAATGAAGGTTAAAGCGGAACACATTTGCAAATGAATTGCATATTGACAGGGAAACAGAAACCGGTATAATAGGCCTCGGCACAAATGCAAATGAGTTGCAAAAGTCGGCCTGGGAGGAAACATGGAATACCGTACAAAGTACCGGGACTGGATGCAGAAGTATTTTTCCGAGCACGCGGATGAGAAGGTTCGGGCCCGGGATATCTACGAGAAGATGACGGCAGAGGGGCTCAAGATCAATCTGGCGACGGTTTACCGGAACCTGGATCGGCTTGAGAACGAGAACGTCCTGCGGGGTCACAAAATCGCGGGAGAGGATGAGAAGTTCTACCAGTACATGCGCCCCCGCATGGACTGCGGAAATCACCTGCACCTTCTGTGCAGCCGCTGCGGCAGGATCATCCACTTAAACTGCAGTTTTATGAACGAGATCTCTGAGCACCTTCTGGCAGAGCACGGCTTTGCCGTCGACTGCAGCCAGTCGATGCTGGTAGGACTTTGCCGGGAATGCCGGCTGGAGATGGAAGAGAGGAAGGAGAAGGAACCGAAATGATCGAAATCATTCAGGATGCGCTGCTGGATGCGGCCATCGACACCGCAAAGCTCATCCCGTTTTTGTTTGTGACCTACCTGGTCATGGAGGCCCTGGAGCGGAGAACTTCCGAGCACTCGAAGAACCTCCTCTCCCGCGTGGGGCGGTTCGGTCCGGTTGTCGGCGCCCTGGTGGGCATCGTGCCCCAGTGCGGCTTTTCCGCCGCAGCATCGAGCCTCTACTCCGGGGGACTCATCTCCATCGGAACGCTCCTCGCGGTCTTTCTCTCGACCTCCGATGAGATGCTGCCGATCTTTATCTCGGAGCAGGTGGCGGCGCCGACGATTCTGCGGATCCTCGTCTCGAAGGCGGTGCTTGGCATGGCATCGGGCCTGCTGGTGGATCTTCTGCTTCGCTTTACAAAGTACCGCAGCAAGACCGAAAAGCACGTCCGGGATCTCTGCGAGGAAGAGCACTGTGGATATGAGGAGGAAGAAGGCTCGGTCCTTCACTCCGCCCTGGTGCACACGCTGCACATCGTGGTGTTCGTCTTTCTCATCACCGTCGCTCTGACAATCGCCGTGGAGGGCCTTGGCGAAGAGCGGGTCGCTGGATTTCTGACCGGAAGACCGATTGTGGGGACGTTTCTTGCAGCACTGTTCGGCCTCATCCCCAACTGTGCAAGCTCCGTGCTCATCACCCAGCTCTATCTTGACGGAATGCTCGGCGCCGGCCAGATGATGGCAGGGCTCCTTGTCGGGGCGGGCGTCGGACTCCTCGTTCTGTTTCGGACCAACGACCGGCACCCGAAGGAGAACATCAAAGTGGCGGCGCTCCTCTACGTGATCGGTGTGTTCTGGGGCCTCTGCATTGAGCTTCTGCACATCACTTTTTAATCCCGGTTCCGGGCGGCAAGTTCTGCGTATTCCGCGGCATTCTGCAGATTCCCAGCAAGTTCTTTGTCTGTGAGGGGCCGGATGACCTTGGCGGGTGAACCAAAGGCAAGGCTTCCGTCCGGGATAACCGTGCCCCCTGTCACAAGGGCACCGGCGCCGATGAGGCAGTCCTTTCCGATGACAGCGCCGTTGAGCACGATGGCACCCATACCGACGACAGTATGATCCCCCACGGTGCAGCCGTGCAGGATGGCACCATGGCCAATGCTGACTTCATCCCCGATCCGGATCGGGTGTCCCGGATCCGTGTGCAGCACGCATCCATCCTGGATATTGGAGCGGGTGCCGATTTGGATCGAATCGGAATCGCCCCGAAGGACCGCATTGAACCATACCGAAGAATCTTTTCCGATTTGTACAGATCCTGCGCATATGGCGCCCTCCGCAAGGTACACCGAAGGATCTATGGTGGGAATTTCCCGGTTTTGCGGCAGTTTTTGTCGGTTCATCTGGCATGTCCTTTCTGACCGGCATCGGCCAGTCCACCTTCCATCGTATCACAGAAAATGTATCAAAAAAGGTGTTGCATTTTTCCGGCACCTTGCGTACACTAAGCACAACAATTCAATATCACGTTAAACCGTTGAAGCGGAGAAGACGCAGAGACAGGATCTACCAGAGAGCCCGGAGGATGGAAACGGGCAGAACACCGCGCTGCAGATGGACCGCTGAGGGCATGGCCGAATCTCGACTCTCTGGGGAGTCTGGAAGTACGCTGTGACGTAAGACCCACGTCAGGGGTCAGGGATATGTTGGTATCCCGCAGAGAGCACGGATCATCCGTGAAGCAAGGTGGCACCGCGAAGTGCAGTATTCTTCGTCCTTGGCAGAAACATACGTTTGTTTCTGTCAGGGACGTTTTTTTATATGCATGGGAGGCATCATGACAAGACCTGGACTTTCCGAAGTACAGAAACTGGCAAGGGAGGGGAACTACCGGCGCGTCCCGATCAGCCGGGAGATCCTCTCGGACGCAGTCACGCCGCTGGAGGTGCTGCGGCGGATGAAAAACGTGTCCGAGCACTGCTACATGCTCGAGTCCGCATACCAGCAGGAGCGATGGGGCAGGTACACGTTCCTGGGCTTTGACCCCACGCTGGAGATCTCCTGCTACAACGGCCATATGAAGGTCGGGAGCATCTCCTTTGAGACCGACGACCCGGGCAAGACGATCCGCCAGGTGCTGGAGGAGTACAAGAGCCCCCGCCTTCCCTATATGCCGCCCTTTGCCGGCGGTCTCGTGGGGTACTTCTCCTATGATTATCTCAAGTACTCGGAGAAGTCCCTTCACCTGGACGCGGATGACACGGAGCAGTTCAAAGATGTGGACCTGATGCTCTTTGACAAGGTGATCGCCTTCGACAACTTCAGGCAGAAGATCATCCTGATTGCCAGTGTGGATCTTGCCGAGCCGGAGACCTCCTATGCAAGGGCGGAGATCTCCCTGGATGAGATGGAGCACCTGATCCTGCACGGAGAAAAGAAGAAGGAGCCTGCTGGGGTCCTGCAGTCCGACTTCCGGGAACTCTTTGACAAAGATGCCTACTGCGCCATGGTGGAGCGGGCCAAGCACCACATCCGGGAAGGAGACATCTTCCAGATAGTCCTCTCGAACCGGCTGGATGCGGACTTTACAGGGAGCCTGCTGAATACATACCGGATTCTCCGGACACTGAACCCCTCGCCGTATATGTTTTATTTCTCCGGCACCGACGTGGAGGTCGCGGGCGCCTCGCCCGAGACCCTGGTAAAACTCGAGAACGGCGTCCTGCACACCTTCCCTCTGGCGGGAACAAGGCCAAGAGGCAAGACCCCCGAGGAGGACAAGGCTCTGGAAGAGGGCCTTATCCGGGACGAGAAGGAGCTTGCAGAGCACAACATGCTCGTGGACCTCGGCCGCAATGATATCGGCCGAATTTCCCGGTTTGGCACCGTGAAGGTGGAGTCGCTCCATGAGATCCTCCGCTACTCCCACGTGATGCACATCGGCTCCACAGTCCGGGGCGAGATCCGGGACGATCTCGATGCCCTGAACGCCATCGACGCGGTGCTTCCTGCCGGCACCCTTTCGGGTGCACCCAAGATCCGGGCCTGCCAGCTCATCAACGACCTGGAGAACAACAAGCGCGGCA
>JBJEYC010000433.1:0-5583 GCA_051886435.1 Lachnospiraceae bacterium | reverse complement strand
ACCCCGCTCATGTATGTGCTGGCTGTGCTGTTCCTGCTCAAGTACTTCCTGATCTGATAAGCGCATAGAATGCGCTCGGGCACCGCTTCCTTCCCATGTGGGGAGGAGGCGGTGCCTTTTTCTTTTCAGGATAATAACCGAAGGAAAATCAAATACCGTCAAAAAGCGCCGCCCGGTCCGGAAAAGACCAGGCGGCGCTTTGGCGCAGCAGTTGTGGCTGCTTCGTTTTTATGAGCAGGCGTCGTCCTTTTCGGGTTCCGCTTCCTCCAGCTCATAGACGCCGGAGGAGAGCGTCACCTTCGTGCCGCCTTGCAGGGTGACGTCCGCCATCGTGTTGCAGGGAATGACAAAGCGGTAGTGGATATTGGATCCCTGTCTTCTCCAGGAGGACTCGATCCTGCCGTTTTCGCTGTCATAGACGGCGGATGCCGAGGAGAGCGCCCTGCCAGGACGGGGCGTTATTGCGAAGCGGCGAAATCCGGGATGCGCTTCCTCCCAACGGATGCCGCAGCAGGTGGAGAAGAGAAAATCGCAGACTGCCCCGTAGGCGTAGTGGTTCATGGAGTCCTTATGGCGCAGCTTTGCGTCCCAGGACTCGGGGATCGTAGTGGCACCGAGCTTTACGTTGAGAAGCCATCCGGGGAAGTCCTCCTGGAGAAGGACCCGGTATGCCGTGTCGGTGTACCCGGTGTCAGAGAGGACGTTTAAGAGCGCCGGGGTCGAGAGAAATCCGGTGTTTAAGTGGTATCCGTTATCGACGAGCAGGGTGTTCAGGTAGGACGCAACAGCGGCGCGCGTTTCCCCCTCCACCAGATGGAAAGCAAGGGCCCGCACGTGCGGCGCCTGCCGACCCTTTTTGATGACGCCGCAGTCGGAGACAAAATACCTGTTGTAGACGCTGGTCACGCGCGCAGAAAAGGCGCTGTAGCGCTTCGCATCCTCCTCTTTTTGCAAAATTCCGGCCATCCGGGCAAGCAGGCGGCTGGAGTAGGCCATGTATGCCGTGGGAACCTCCGGGTCCGGGCGGTAGAAGGCATCCGGCCCAGCGTTCACCGCATTCGGCACGTCCGGCTCGAGCCATTCTCCCCACTGGTACCGGGTATCCCAGACGTAGTCTCCGTCGTCCCCGGCCTCCGGCGCATACCAGGGGGCATCGTTCCGATGCGTGTTGTGGACCTTTGCGTTTGCCATCTCGTAGTCCACCCAGCGCTTTGCGCAGTCGTATTGATTGCGAAGGAGCGACACATCCCCGTACCGTTCGTACATGACCCAGGGCGCGATCACAGCGACATCGCCCCAGCCGCAGCTCCCATCAATCACGTAGGCGCCGTCGTCCGCGTAGATGTTCGCCATGATGGCTGCCTGCGGATCCTGGACAAGTTCCGGGTGCTCCTTTGCTTGTGCCGCGAGCGCCTCCATCTGCTGCCTGCTCTTTTTGATCTGCTCCGCGTCGTGGGGCATCATGCAGTTCGGGGCGATGTTCAGGATCTTCCCGTTTTCGCACTGCTCGGCGGCGACGTCCTGGAGCCATTTTTTGTAGAACGGGAGCACGTCTCCAAACCACCCGGCGGTCTTTGCGTAGATCTGCGCATCGCCGGTCCAGGGGCTCCGCTCCCTTGTCGGGCAGTCGGTGGGAACGTCCAGGTAGTTCCCCTTCTGGCTCCAGAAGCTGTTCTGGACCAGGCGGTTCACAAGTTCATTGGAGCAGTGGAAGGATCCCGTCTGCGGGAAGTCTGTGTAGACGGCAAAGGCCGTCACATCTCCTGCCTGCAGGGTGCCGGCATCGCCCCGGATGCGCAGGTATTGAAAGCCAAAGACGGAGAAGCGCTGCGTGTAGTGCTCTACGGGCGCTCCGGCTGAAATGTAGTCGATCTGCTGAAACCGCTTGAGGCCCGGGATCGGGGTGTCGTGGGAGACGTTCTCACTAAAGAACGAGCCGTCCTTGAAGTCCTCGCCGAACTCCAGCGTCACATTCTGTCCGCGGGAGAGCCCGCGGAAGGTGAGAGATACCTGCCCTGCGATGTTCTGGCCAAAGTCGATGACGCGGTCTCCGGAAGCGTCCGTGAAGAGGCGGCCGGTCAGTGCCTCGTGGCGGCGCACAGGCTGGCTCTCCCTTGCAATGAGCATTTTTGTCCCATAGTGGGGGCCTTCCGCCTCCGGGACTTTCTCCCAGGCGGCGTCGTCAAAGTCTGCCTCCTGCCAGCCCACTGGCTCCTTCCCTGCGTCGAAGATGTCCCCCATCTTCATGTCGGAGGAAAGAAGACCGCCGGATGCGATTTTGAAGTTCCGGTCCGTGATCACCCACTCGCTGGTGCCGTCGGCGTAGTTCAGGAGGATCTGGCCAAAGTAGGCGGTTTTGGTCCCGAAGTTGTTCCGGATGTCGCCGCCTGTGGTGCCGCGCCACCAGCCGTCCGCCACCTCGACACTCCAGACGTTTGTACCATCCTGCAGAAGATCCGTGATGTCTGTCATCTGGTACTGGAGTCTTGTGTAGTAGCTCGTAAAGCCGGGGGCAAAGAGATCCTCGGTGACGTCCCGTCCATTGATCGCTGCCGCATAGATGCCGTGGGCCGTGTCAAAGAGAAGGGCCCGGCGGACCTTCTTTTTAATGAGAAACGTCCTGCGAAGATACCGGACAGGTTTGACCGCGTCGGGATCTGTTTCCCGCTCGGTCTCGATCCACTTCGCCTTCCAGAGTGCGGGATCGAGGATCCCTGTCGTAAAGGTGTTCCCGGCATTCTCTGCCCGGAGCGTGCGGCCGTCTGCCGCCTTTGCGGTGACAGAAATCTCCCAGGTGTAGGTTGTTGCACTTGTAAGGTCCTCCCCCGCATAGCGGATGCCGGAGGTCTCTGCGGAGGAAACTTCCCCGCTGTCCCAGAGGATCTGCTCCCCATTTTTGACGACAAGGCGGTAGGACGTCTGGAAGACGCCCTGCTCGTCTGCCTTCAGGGCCCAGGAGAATTCAGGCCTTGCTGTTCCAATCCCGAAGGGGTTTTCCAGATGATTGACTCTTTGCTTTATGATGATCATTTCCAAAGCCTCCCTTTTGCTTCGATGTCACATTTCCCCATAAGAATACGGAGGAAACCAGTGCCTGTCATCGGATTATGATGATGGAAAATCATATAATCGTGATATTATAATTTCGATAAAAATGGATTGCCATGACAGATGAAGCGGCGGATAGGACATACAAAGGAGGAAAGCTGTGTTTGACGGGATTCCGTTTTCCATTCTTCGCATCCCCGGGACGATGAGCACCCGGGAGGTAAAGGAGGTAATTGCATCCCCGGAGGATGCGGGAAGACACCACCACTACGATGAAGGCACGGTGAATGCCATCGTCAAAAACAGGGAGCAGATCAAGGGATTGGACTTCTCGATTGCCGGGTACTTCCAGAGCTTTTCGGTTCCCCCGGTCTCAGAGGAGGCAAAGCAGAACCTCCTGTATCTGACGGGTTTTTCCATCCAGCACATGGATGCGGGGTCCTACACCAGGCGGGCGTACCTGAATGAGTATCTTCTCTACTACACCTATGCGGGAACAGGAGAGCTGACCTATCAGGGAAGGACCATGCACCTCTCCCCGGGAGAGGGGTTTTTCATCGACGGGAGAACCCCCCATGCCTATCAGAGCGGTCCGGACGGCTGGGTGTTTGGCTTGGTCAGCCTCGCCGGGCGCCTTCTGCCGCTCTATTACACACGATTTGCCTCCAGTGGTTCTCCCGTGTTTTCGGATCCCCTGGAGGGCATGACCCAAGAGCTCCTCGAAAATCTGCTCCGCACCTATCATGCCGGGGCGCCGTTTCGGGACTTTCGCGCCGACGCGCAGATCACCCTCCTTCTTACCCACCTTTTGGATCTGTCCTGCGCGGGAAACGAGAGCACCGCAGAGAGCATCCCCCAGAAAATCCAGTACATGGTGCAGTATCTTGAGAGCAACTACCGGAAGGACATCTCCCTCGACTTCCTCTCGTATTTTTTCGGCATCAGCAAGGGGCATCTCTCCCGGGAGTTCAAGCGGCTGACCGGGTTCTCGCCGAATGAGTACCTGATCAAGGTCAGGCTGAATCACGCAAAGGACCTCCTCCCGGTCTCGCAGAGTACCATCCGGGAGATTGCCTTCTCCTGCGGCTTTCGGGACATCAACAACTTCACCAACCTGTTCAAAAAGGACACCGGCATGACGCCCGGCGCCTACCGGAAGAGCCATCTGATGCCTGGAGCGGGACAGATGGAAAAGATGTAATAAAATAGTTGACACATAGTTCTGCGGGGTGTAGCATGCTGGGGTAAGGAGAGCGCCCGGGCAGGCAAAAGAGCCCGACACCCCGGCGCAAATGGAGGTACAGAACATGCAGGTATCCACCAGATTTACCATCGCGGTGCATTTGCTCACCGCGTCCCAGTACTTTGCCGGGAAGGAGAAGGTGACCAGCGACTTTCTGGCAAAGAGCATCGGCTGCAATCCGGTCATCGTGCGCACGATCATGTCGGACCTGTCGCGGGCAGGTCTCATCGAGAGTCACCGGGGCTCCTCCGGTATCGTCCTGACGAGGCCCATGGACCAGATCACCTTCCGGGACATCTACCGGGCGGTGGAGGTGAAGGGACCGGACGGCATGTTTCATTTCCACGAAAATCCCAGCCTCCAGTGCCCCATCGGACGAAACATCCACCGGAGTCTGGACGAGGACCTGAAGGAGATTCAGGAGGCCTTTGAGGACATCCTTTCCCGGTACACCCTGGCGTCCGTCTACGAGAAGGAGCTTGCGGCGATCCGGGAGGAGGAAGGCAGGAAGTAAGGCACGGGCAGCAGGACCCTGCACAAAGAAGAGAGGAGCGCGGCATGCAGTACGGATTTGCCCCGATCGGGACACTGACAAAGGATCATTACAAAGACGACGCGCGGCGGATTGCGGCGCTGAAGAAAGAGCTGGAAGAGGCGGATGCGGTGCTGATCGGCGCTGGAGCGGGCCTTTCCACCTCAGCCGGATTCACCTACTCCGGTGCGCGGTTTGCGCAGTACTTCCGGGATTTTGAGGAGAAGTACGGCTACCATGACATGTATTCGCTGGGATTTTATCCCTATGACTCGATGGAGGAGTTCTGGGGCTACTGGTGCCGGTATATCTGGATCAACCGGTACATGCCGATCCCTTCGCGGGTCTATGAGGACCTGCTGGAGCTGGTGAAGGACAAGGACTACTTTGTCCTGACCACCAACGTGGACCACTGCTTTCAAAAGAGCGGCTTTGACAAGAAGAGGCTCTTCTACACGCAGGGTGATTACGGCCTGTTCCAGAGCAGTTCGCCCAGCGGGGCAGCAAAGGACAAGACTTACGATAACTACGAGATCATTCGTAAGATGATCCTCTCTGAGGGGTATCAGATCGGGAAAAAGGGGGAGCTGATCGTTCCGGAAAATACGAAGATCCAGATGCGTGTGCCGTCTGATCTCGTTCCGGTGTGTCCGGATGACGGAAACTGGATGACGACCAACCTCCGCTGTGATGACACCTTTGTGCAGGACGACGGCTGGTATGCGGCGCAGAGCAGATATCACGACTTCCTCAGAAGACA
>JBJEYC010000432.1:0-5589 GCA_051886435.1 Lachnospiraceae bacterium | reverse complement strand
CTATTTATTTTTCTTCCGCCTTCCAGCCTTCCGAAGATCGTCCTTTTCCCTACGAAAAACAGCACCTCTGCCTGCGCAGAAGTGCTGCCTTTCTCAGCCGTACAAAAAGAAGGTTCCGGTGTCCGTCTGGTTTACCACGTAGTAGACCCGGCTGTCCTCCGTCTTGATGTAAATGTCAAGCCGCCTGATGGCAGAGAGCTCATGCCCGGTATCCACCCAGGCCTGCTTTGCCATCTCAACCAGCTCCTCTCCGGAAATGCTCTTTCCGTAAGCCTGCAGGTTGATCGTGGTCGGGATCTCCGGCTTTGCCTTTGTCTTCTTTCTGGATGTGGTTTCCTGTTTCGCGCTTTCCGGCGCTGCCTTCGTGATTCTAGCCATTCTGGTACCTCCTCCCTGGATTGTTCTTGTCTGGGCTGTCCCCTCTTATATTTTAACGCACGGGGCGGACAATGTCGCAGTCAATCCGGAAGATGCAGAAAATTTCCCCAAAGCCGATACGCTCTGGTCAGTTTCCGTCGTGGGATGCCATCCACCCCGTCAGAAGAGCCGTGTACTTCGGCGTATCCTCCACAAAGCACATGTGCCGTGCCCCGTCAAAAAGTTCCCACTTCGCATCCGGAATTCCGTCATACATCGTCTTTGCGATAAGCGGCGAGCACAGATCATTGGTTCCACTGATGACCAGGGCGGGGATCGTGATTTCACCAAGCCGGTCTGTCACGTCAAAATCCTTCAGCGTCCCCATGGGCGTGAACTCGTTGGGGCCCCAGGCCGTGATATAGGACTCGGTTCCCGACTTCTTTGGCCGGCGCAGGCACTCGGGATCCTCCGGTCCCGGCGCGCTGGCACAGTAGCGCTCCATGAAGATCTGCGTTGCCTCCTGCACCTTCGGATCGGAAAAATCCCCGGTCTTTTCTGCACGCCGGATTGCCTCCTGGCACTCTTCCGGCAGAAACCGGATTCGCCGGTGCTGCTCATGGCCCCACAGCCAGGAAGAGGAGAGGGTGCTCGAAAGAATCACCGAGCAGACCCCCGTAGGCTTTCGGTCCAGGAGATAGGACAGGGCCAGCATGCCGCCGAAGGACTGCCCCAGCAGATGAAAGTGCTCCAGATGAAGGCCCGCCACCAGGTTTTCCAGTTCCCGGACCCAGGTGTCCATGACCCACAGATCCGGGCGGTTTTCCACGTAGGAATTGCCGCAGCCAAGGCAGTCGTAGCTGATGACCGGCCGCCCGGTATCGGCAAGACCGTCCAAAACTTCAAAATAGTTGTGCGTGGAACCCGGCCCACCATGAAGAAGGAGGAGTGCCGGCTTATCCGCGGCCTCCCCCTTTGGCTTCACGATGCGATAGTAAGTCCGGTATCCAAGGAAGGGAAGGTATCCCTCCTGAATCTGATGCGTTTCCATTCGTCTGTCTCCTCAAAGTGTTTCAGCTGCTGTTACGGACTGCCGACGCCGGCAATCGCGATGACAAGATTCGGAACCTCCGGCTCCGCGTTGATGGGCGGACTCTCCTGCGGATTCACACAGGTGTACAGCATACTCCGGATGCGCCCCCGGTCCGCCATATAGAGCTGGCGGTTTGTGGAGAGGAAGCCGTTGACATAGGCGGTCTTCTCCATCCGGTAGGTGAACAGAAACTCTCCGCCAAAGTCAACCATCCGGCAGACCATCGAGTCCACCAGATCCACACAGTGCCGCACCGTATCCCTGGCGATCACCGGCCGCAGGGCAAACACCTGGCAGACGCCGTCGCCGTAATTGAAGACAAAGCTGCGCTCTGCCGGCTTCTCGATGCAGTACTCCACCAGGGTCCGGATCCGGTATTTGGTCACCACCGGGTACTCCTCATAGAGCTTTTTGTAGTGAAGAATCTCCTTCTTCTCCCGGATCTCCTGTCCCGTCAGGATCACTCCCGGCGGAATCCCCCAGCGATCCTCGTATGCCTGCAGAATCTCCTCCACGTTGGGGAAATCCTCTTCAAAGCTGCCCAGAAAATCCAGGTAATCATCCTCCGTGGGTGCGTGCAGGCACGCAAAGACATCTGTCTCCAGGAGGGCGTGCAGCACGTCCGACATGCCGCTCCTGCCCCGAAGTTCCTCTGTGAACTTATCCTTCAGTATGTTTGTGCCTGCCACTGTCTTATCCCGTGCGGTCAGATTTCCGCGTTTTACCTTTCTATCTGTATTTTCGCACAGTTTTAGGACAAAATAAAGACAAGGCAAAAATAGCCGCTATTAAAGGGCTAGTTGTCTGAAAGATTCGTTAAATATTTCATGAATTCCGATCAATGAAGTTTCTCCAGTTCCTCGTTCTGCTCCGCGAGCTGCCGGTCCAACTCCTCGATCCGCGCGTCAATCTCCTGGGTCTTGCCCTTTTCCAGGGTCACGACCTCATCCCACTTGCGGTCCCGCTCTGCCCGCTCTTTCTTGGCAGCAAAGAGGTCATCCTTGAGTCTGCCGTATGCCTGCTGCTCGTCGGCGAGCTGCTGCTCCAGCTCCTTTTTCTTCCTGCGCTGCAGGAAGGAGAGCCGCTCTTTCTGGGCGGTAAGGGAGGAGATGACGCCGTTTGCCTCCTCGAGCTTTTTATTGATTCCCTCAAGGTCTGCAAGACCTGTGTAGAACTCCTCCTTCTTGCTGGCAAGCCCCTCGGCCTGACGCTCCTTCTGTTCGTTCAGGGAAGCTTTCTCGCGGTTGAGCTCTTCGATCTTGGTCTCGACCTGCGCGCGCTCCTTCTCAATCTGCTTCTTGCGCACAGCCTCCGCCTTTTCCTCTTCTTCCCGGCGCTTTTCCTCCATCTTTTGGATCTCCGGGGTGGAGAAGAGCTCCGCCTTTTTGGCGGCCAGGCTGACCGGCGTGGCATACTCTTCGCCGTTGATCGTCTGGGTTACCTGATCCAGGGGATTCAGGTCCCGGATCGTCTCCACCAGGGAGAATAGAAGCTCATTGTCGGGGTTGTTTTTGCTGACGTCCCGGATACAGTCCGCGGACTCCTGGATCACCACGTCCAGCGCTGCTGCGTAATCCTCGCGGACCTTGGCAAGATCCGCCAGAATCGTCTCTCCGTCGGGGCTTCCGGTGCGCGCTGCTCTTGCGATCTCCTCCTGCACAACCTGGAAGCCAAGCTGGAAGCACACCGCCTCCTCATGCATGCGCTGCTCCATGTTTGCCCGGAATGCGGCAAGGGACGATGCCGTCAGCTCTTGCCCGGAAAAGGACGGGTCTGAGAGCGTAAGGCTCTCCGGCCAGCTCTGCGCCGGTACCAATGTCTCCATCCACCGCTGCAGGAAGGACAGAATCTGCTCCCCGGGGATGGTAGGATCATTGACCCGGATGTGGAACTGCTGGGTTCCGCCGGGCAGGTAGACAGTCGGATAGTAGTTGCGGCTTCCGGAGAACCGCACAATATTGTAGGTGCCGCAGACGCTCCCGAAGGAGAAGCTCTGCTGGCGGGCATCCGGATCTCCCTCCGCGTTCTCCGAGGCCGCGGCGACCAGCTGCACATACCGTCCCAGAGAGCGGCCGGTAATGCCATCCATAGCGCCCTTCGCATAGGGCTCATAGAGACTGCTGGCGATCACAAGCGGCGCGGCCTCCGGGTCCTTTGGCTGCTCCCTGTCAGGGAGCCAGGCGGTAAAGCTCTTCTTCAGATCGCCCCGGGTGGCAAAGCCCGCGGGGATCCCAATTGTACAGGCAGCCAGGGCCGCCTTCTTCCCATTGGCAAATGTTACTGCATCGATTTCCATAACCCATCCTCTGCAATGATGATCAAGTCAGGGACGCAAGAAGTCCCGTTGTATCCGCATAGCCCATGGCCTCATTCCGCAGGAGCTTATCCTCAGAAAAGTCCAGCGTCCCCGCGTGGGGCCGATCCTCCAGCGGGCGGGAGGGCCAGATCTCCAGCTTCTTCGCCCCGGGAACAAAGTCCTGCGCAGGCGTGGTATCCGTCTGCGTCAGGTAGGAGACGATCTCAAGCTCCATCGGATAAGGCCGCAGGATCTTCACCGGCACCTTGTCCGCAGGCTCAGGCGCTTCCAGCCCCTTTGGCACCACGCCGCCATCGGTGTAGCGGCATTCCCACAGGGACACTGCGGGCAGGACTCCCGGAAGGCTCCCGCTGGCGGTCACCAGGCGGCGCATCTCCTCCGGGGTCCTGCCGTTGAGCAGAAAGTACTCAGGGCGCGCGGTCTCCTGGCAATAGCAGCAGACCGTGACCGGCACCGCAAGATGCTCCATTTTCTCATCCGGAATGAGCGACGCCCAGAAGTCCTGCATGTACTGATCCCAGTCCGGGATCTTTGCACCGCTTTGCAGCGCCGCAAAGGCCTTTCCCAGCTCCCGGAAAAAGCGGCGCAGGAAATCCACATCTCCTGCCGCATAGGCAAGGGCCGTCATCGCGCCGATGGAGCAGCCGGAGAGGACGAGATTTTGTTTTTCCAGTCCCGCCTCCTCCAGTGCCTGAAACATGCCGATCTGGTAGGCACCCTTGGCACCGCCCCCGGAGAGGGCGATGCCGGTGCGAACGCCGGTCAGTTTTCCCATGCTCTGCCTCCTTCCCGCCGGGTGGCAAATTCGAACTGATTATATCACCTGTGGCGAGGGGATTGGGCTGATATGGCGCAAAGTTTTCGCACTCTTTTTTCTGAATTGCGCTGTAAAGCAGATCTTCTCTGACAATTTTAAATTATGTTTGACAGATTGGCCCTTCAATGATAAGCTGTAGTCAGAACAAAGAAGGAAAGCACTTCACCATCCAAACCTCCTGACGAGAAAGGGAGGAGCGGAAATCCGGCAAAGGAGGTACGGACCGAAGGGCAGGTAAGGACCACAGAACCATAATCCAATCTCAAACAAGGAAGGTAAGACCAATGTACTAAGCAGATCCAAGCGAAACCGTGAAGCGAGATAAACGAGATTCCGATATCGGAAAGGGATATCAGGGGAACCGCAGACAAGCACACGAGGATTCGACCAATGCAGATCTGAGACGACACAATTGACTGGCACGAAGAGAAGGTACAGACCAATGGGAAGGAACGCATGATTGACAACTGAATAGAGCTGATGCAAAGGAGGACAAACCAATGAAAATCATGCAGATCAATCGGTTTATCAGTTAGCGGGACATCGATCAGGGAAGCTGATGGATGTCCTTTTTTTTGCATTTTTTTATTCTTTTTTCCGCTGTCTGACCGCCGCCAGGCCTTGCGCAGCATGCATGCCGCCGCCTAAAATAGTAAAGACATCACGTATAGGAAGGCAGGAATCTTCATGGGTCTTTTTCACAAAGCACTGACCGTCAACGAAGCCATCAATGAGAGCCGCACGACGCCAAATGCCGTGCTCGTCGACATTCGGAGCAAGAACGCCTATCGGGAGGGATATGTGGCAGGAAGCGTCAACATCCCGCTGGACAAAGCAGAGCTCATCACCCGCCGCATTCCGGACCGGGAGACCAAGATCTATGTCATCGGAAGCACCGCATCGGAACCCGCCAAGGGCGTGCGGGCGTTCAAAAAGCTCGGATACAAAAATGTCGTGCAGGGCGGCTTCATGGAAGATCACCATGGCCTGCTCCGGCACGGCTGA
>JBJEYC010000431.1:0-5618 GCA_051886435.1 Lachnospiraceae bacterium | reverse complement strand
CAGAGAAAGAGGGCCGCTGCCCGTAGTACTGAAAGTACTATTGCAACAGCCCCTTCTTCCTTTCCTATTCTATTTTTCCACCGAGAACAGATCCTGCAGAAGGGCAAGCCCTGTTTTAGTCCGAAACACCTTGTCCCGGAAGGCCCGGATGGCGTCCTCCTTCATTGCGGACTCATCCGCGTTCACAAGAAAGTCTGCCTCCAAAAGGATCTGATAATCCATGCCGTCCACGCCGGTGTAGGTGTGGTGATGGGAGACCAGATACACAATCCGGTTCAGCTCCTCATTGGAAAGGCCGTAGTCCTGGTAGAACGTCCGCGCGAGCGGACCGCCCTCCAACTCCTGATACTTTCCGTTGGTGTTCCCGTACTTTTCCCGGCAGAGCGGGCAGGCAATGTCGTGGGCAATGGCAGCCAGTTCCAGGATCTTCTGGGTTTCGGGATCCACTCCCTCCGAAAGGCCGATGGTTCTCGCGTAGGCCCAGACCTTCAGGAAATGGGTGCTGTCGTGCACCACGACATGACTGGTTTTCCGATAGAATGCGGTCATCTCCCTGACCGCCCTTGCGGTGCAATCAGACATATTCGGATACCTCCATATGGCCTCAGTGTATCCGCTTCCTGCCCGCTTGAAAAGGGCCGCGCCGCGAAAAGATGCCGCTCAGGCGCGCACCACACCGATGCGCTGGCGCAGGTGCTCTCCCCGCTCGATCTCATCCACCATGGCGATCGCATAGTCCGCATAGGAGATGACAGACTCCCCGCGGTCATTGCACCGAAGCTCCTCCCCGCCAAGCAGATAGGAACCAGTCCGCTCTCCCTCTGCCTGGAAATCCGCCGCAGGACTCACATAAGTCCAGAGTACGTCGTCCCGCTTTCTAAGCTCAGTCAGCGACTTTGCCGCCGCGTTGGCAAGGGGCTTGAATGCCTCCGGGAAATCTGCCTCCTGGGAGAGGGTCTTTGTGTGCTCCGGGTTGACATAGAGGGAGCCTGCGCCGCCCACCACAAGGAGCCGCACATTGGTACCGGAGAGGATATCGCAAAGATGCGCCAGCGTGGTGCTGTAGAGGTCAAAGTTCTCCTCCTTCCAGACACCAAAGGCATCCACCACGGCGTCAAATCCTGCGAGATCCTCCCGCGTCAGGTCAAAAATGTCCCGGCAGACATAGGTCTGCGCCTCTGTGTTGTTCTCCTTTCTTCTTCCGAAGGCGGTCACTGAGAATCCCCGCGAAGCGGCCTCCCGGATGACGTTTCCTGCGACTCTTCCATTTGCTGCAACAACTGCGATCTTCTTTGCCATGCTGATTTTCTCCCGGGATCCTGCTCCCTAAATGTTATTATTTTTGTTACATCTTTCCGACAGGAAGGAGGATAACATCTGCCGGGATAGTTGTCAACATTATTTTTACATTTTTGGCTGCCGATGCGGCGCACAAAAAACGATCAGAACGCCAGAGGCGTTCTGATCGTTTTCATGCATTGCAAAGATATGGTTCTCTCATCCCGCAAACGGCACCACGTCCGCCACCGCTTCCTTCTGGGTGATGAGGCGGTCATCGTGGTCGATGTCGTGCAGCCGATACCGGACATTTCCCATGCCCATCTCGTGCATGCAGGAGAGCTGCCGCAGGCCGTGCCGCGACTCCATGCGCTCCACCAGGTCGTGATGGTCCTGCTCCTTCAGGGCATAGACCAGATCCACGCTGGCGGTGTCGACGGCGCAGATGTCCCGGGAGGCGAGGATTCCAATGTTGGGTGTCACCACCGGCTGGGCCGCGGTGCCCTCGCAGTCGCAGGAGACGGACATATTGCGGCAGACGTTGATGTAGAGGATGTGCTCCCCGAAGAAGTCGATGGTTGCCTTGGTGGACTCGGTGATCCGCTCCATCAGCTCCTCCTGGGCGATCGACCACTGGCCCTCGCCCTCGTGAGAGTGGATCCACTTCTTGCCGATGTGGCCGTCCGCGCAGCCGATGCCGATGTTCTTGTTGGATCCGCCAAAGCCGCCCATCACGTGGCCCTTGAAGTGGGTCAGCACCACCAGGGAGTCATACTGCAGCATGTGGGAGCCGACGGACATCTCCTGCATCCACTTTCCGCCCTTGATGGGAAGGAGTGCTGTGCCTTCTTCGTCCATAATGTCCACCGGGCAGAACGTCCAGCCGTTGATCTCCAGGGTCTTGCGGTGCTTTTCGGTGGTATCCCGGTCCCCCGCGTAGTAGGTGTTGGTCTCGACGATCGACGCATTAGCAAGTTCCGGCTCCCTGCCCATCAGGTACTTCACCCAGTCGTGGGGAATGATGTTGGGGCCGTTGCGCTCGCCGGTGTGGAGCTTGATGCCGGTCTTGCCCACAATGTTTCCATTCACCTTCTCGTAGATCCTTGCCAGTCCCTCCCGGGAGAGGTCCCGGGTGAAAAAGACATCTGACTCCGCTCCGTCCCGCTTCTCATAGGGGACATAGATGCTTCCATCTCTCATCATCGCAAGTCTCCTTTCTCCCACATCATACCATACCTTATGCGAGATACTTGCGGAAAAATGCCTCGATCCGGTCGAACGGAATCACATCCAGGTTGTCATAGAGATCGGTGTGGACGGCGCCGGGGATCAGAAGGAGCTCCTTGTTGTCCCCCTTGAGCTTCTTGAACGCGTCCTTCGTGAAGTAGCAGGAGTGGGCCTTGTCCCCGTGGATCATCAGCACCGCGTTGCGGATCTCACTGGCATAGCAGTGGATCGGCATATTCAGAAAGGAGAGGGAGGAGGTCATGTTCCAGCCGCCGTTGGAGTTGAGCGATCTCTTGTGGTAAGCCCTGTGCTTGTAGTAGGCGACGTAGTCCTTGACAAAGAACGGCGCGTCCTCCGGCGCCTCCTCCGGAAGGCCGCCGGCCAGCTGATAGGTGCCGCTCCTGTAATCTTTGGTTCTCTGAGCATTCAGCTGCTCCCGGAGCTTGTAGCGGTCGTCCTCCGTCATCGCGTCGAAATAGCCGTTGGCGGTGACGCGGCTCATGTCATACATGGTGGAGGTAACGGTAGCACGGATTCTCGTGTCCATGGCTGCCGCGTTCAGCGCCATGCCGCCCCAGCCGCAGATGCCGATGATGCCGATCCTGTTGGGGTCCACATTGTCCTGCACGCTGAGGAAATCCACAGCTGCGCTGAAATCCTCGGTGTTGATGTCCGGGGAGGCAACATACCGCGGCTCCCCGCCGCTCTCTCCTGTATAGGAGGGGTCAAAGGCAATCGCAAGAAACCCCCGCTCCGCCATGATCTGCGCGTACAGGCCGGAGGCCTGCTCCTTGACGGCGCCGAAAGGTCCCGCCACAGCAAGGGCCGGGAGCTTACCCTGTGCATTCTTTGGTGCGTACAGATCCGCTGCCAGCGTGATGCCGTAGCGGTTGTGGAAGGTGATCTTTTTGTGATCGACCTTGTCGCTCTTCGGGAACGTCTTGTCCCATTCGGTTGTCAGTTCCAGTTTCTGATCCTGCATAATTTCTCCTCTTCAATCTTTCAGTGCGTCATACTCGGCATCGGTCACGGGCGAAAGCCACTCGGTCGAGGTGTTCTCCCCCGGTACCTCCAGGGAGATGTGGGCAAACCAGCTGTCCTTCTTTGCCCCGTGCCAGTGCTTAACTCCTGCCGGAATCACAATGACCTTGCCGGGCGTCAGGGAAACGGCTTCCTTTCCCTCCTCCTGATACCAGCCCTCGCCGGCCGTGCAGATCAGGATCTGCCCGCCGCCCTTGTCCGCGTGGTGGATATGCCAGTTGTTGCGGCAGCCAGGCTCAAAGGTGACATTGGCAAGAAACAGGGGATCCTGTCCGGGCTTTGTCAGGGGGTTCAGAAAGGAATGGCCGGTAAAGTAGACCGCATAGGCGTCGTTGGGCGCCCCGGTGCCAAATGCGTTGACGGAATCAAACTCTTCTCTGTTTTCAATCTTCATTGCAATCTCCTTCTGCGCCAACCGGCGCAATGCGCAGCGTGACCCTTCCGGACCACTGCTTCATCCGTTCCAGGGAAGTCTTCTCCAGCTTCCCGATGAGAATCAAATTTCCTCCGGGATCGAATTCCCGCGCCCTGCTGCCCAGCAGCACAAAGTAGCCGCTGCACAGGCACAGATCTCCGTTCTCCCAATCCGTGCTCATCTCCATGGGATCAAAGATGCCGCTTGCCACCGGAAAGCAGTACCCGGCGGCAAAGTCCGACCCGCTCAGGCGGCAGGGAAGGCGCCTGGCGAAATCTTCGGCGGCCAGGGTGTCGTTGAGACACGCGTAGAGGGGAACTCTCCCGTCATCGAGCCGTATGCGTCTCATCTGCCCTTACGCTTCGTAGACTTCCTTCGCGAGCCTAAGCGCTGCCCAGCCCTTGGGCCAGCCTGCGTAGAAGGCGGCGTGGGTGATGGCCGCCGCCATCTCCTTTGCGGTGACGCCCTGGTTCTTCGCGTTCCGGATGTGGTAGGCAAGGGAGCTGTCCGTCATGCCGCTTGCCATCAGGGCAATCACGGTGACAAGGCACCTTGTCTTGAGGTCCAGGTCCCTGTTGTTCCAGTTCTCACCAAAGAGCACGTCGTCGTTGTAGTGGGCAAAATCCGGGGCAAATTCCCCGAGCTGCTCTCTCCCTGCGGTCTGAACGATCTTCTCTTCCATCTTCCATTCCTCCCTTCGGATTCTGGTATCTGCTGTCTTCGCGGTCATTATGTCCTCCCGGGACGGGGAACTCAATTTCCAGATTTCTGGCCGCGGGGTTTATGCCACACATCCGAAAAAGTGGACAGCAAAAGGCCCCCGGCGGCAGGAAACATCCTGCTGCCGGAGGCCTTGCGCCTTCCATTTCGGCTTTTTGTTCTGTCTCAGCGCGTCACGTAGTGGATGCGGTCCGCGTCAAAGCGGTCCTCCTGCGGGCGCTGTTCCGCGGGATATCCCACCGGAAACAGAGAGAAGGGCTCGAGTCCCTCCGGGAGGGAGAGAACCTTCCGCACCTTTTCCATCCGATCCGGGACCGGCGCGATCGCAAGCCAGACTCCGCCAAGTCCCAGTTCATCGGCCCGCAGCCAGATGTTCTCCTGGGCAATGGACAGATCAATCTGGGCAAACTCCGGGAAGCGGAGCCCCTTCGTACGGTAGACCGGAACCAGCACCGTCCCGGCACCCGCCGCGCAGCCCGCATAGGGGCTTGCCTGGGAGAGCTGCCGGATCTTCTCCGGATCCGTCACGACATAGAACTCCCAGGGCTGTTGATCTCCCGCGCTGGGTGCCTGCATGCCGGCACGCAGCAGCTCCTCCACATCTTTCTGACTCACCTTCTGGTCGGTAAATTTCCGCACGCTGATTCTATGGTAAATACTGCTCATCTTATGTACCTGCCTTTCCCTTTGACAACGCCAATGTACCCGATTCCGACGAAAAAGGGAAGTACGCACTTTTTCGTGCCTTTCTTCAGTTTCCTGACGCAGTGGACGGGTGCGCGTGGAGCAGCGCGAGCAGGATCAGGCCGGCCGTGATGCCAAGGCTCAGGGGATAGACCAGCATGATCGTCTGAAAACTCCGGTGGTGCGGGAACACCGCGAAGATCCAGACAAACCGGGTGCCGCAGACGCCGAGGGTGGTCAGGATGGCGGGCAG
>JBJEYC010000430.1:0-5692 GCA_051886435.1 Lachnospiraceae bacterium | reverse complement strand
TGCCATGAAGACCAGAGACCGCATTGATACCACTGCCTACGCGGCGCTCGCAGAGCGTGCGGATGCCATCGATCCTGCCCTGTACGACCGCTATCAGGTCAAGCGGGGACTCCGGGACCTGAACGGAAAGGGTGTCGTGGCAGGGCTCACCAATATTTCCCGTATTGATGCCTTTGACGAAGAGGGAAAGCCGGCCGACGGCAAGCTCTGGTACCGGGGATATGAGATCCATGACCTCGTGGAGAAATATCTGCACACCCGGTGCGGCTATGAAAACCTGACGTATCTGCTGCTGTTCGGAGAGCTTCCGACAGAGCAGGAGGCGGGTGAATTCCGGGAGCTCCTTGCAAAGTCCCGGGAATTGCCGACGAACTTCACGCGTGATGTCATCATGAAGGCCCCCACAAAGGACATCATGAACTCTATGACGCGGTCCATCCTGACGCTGGCGTCCTATGACAGCAATGCCGCCGACACCTCACTGGAGAACGTCATCAGTCAGTGCATTCAGCTGATCTCGGTATTTCCGATGCTGGCGATCTACGGCTACCACGCCTACAACCACTATGAGAACATGCAGTCCATGTACATCCACCGGCCGGATCCCGCCCTCTCCACTGCGGAGAACATCCTCCGGATGCTGCGGCCCGACTCCTCTTACACCAATACCGAGGCCATGGCCCTGGACGTAGCGCTGATGCTCCATATGGAGCACGGCGGCGGCAACAATTCGAGCTTTACGACGCGGGTGGTCACATCTGCCGGGTCCGACACCTATGCGGTGATCGCCGCGGCCATGTGTTCCCTGAAGGGCCCCCGACACGGAGGCGCGAACATCAAGGTCATGGACATGATGGACGACATCCGGGAGAACGTGCGCGACTGGAACGATGATGAGGAGATCGAGGCTTATCTGAAGCGGATGCTTGCCGGGGAGACCTTTGATCACAAGGGCCTTATCTACGGCATGGGCCATGCGGTGTACTCCAAGTCCGATCCAAGGGAGCAGATCTTCCGCCAGTATGTGGAACTTCTCTCCAGTGAGAAGCATCGGGAAGAGGACATGAACCTCTATCACAAGGTGGAAGCCATTGCCCCGAAGGTCATCGAAGGAAGTCGGAAGATTTACAAGGGCGTCGCCCCGAACGTGGATTTTTATTCCGGCTTTGCTTATGACATGATGGGGATCCCCAGGGAGCTCTACACCCCGATCTTTGCGATCGCTCGGGTCGCGGGCTGGAGTGCCCACCGGATTGAAGAACTTTCCTCCGGGTCAAAGATCATCCGCCCGGCATACAAGAGCATCATGCAGGTTCGGCAGCCCTATGGCGGCACCGACCATTAACATAGATCAAAATTGCATGAGAAGGGAGAAACTATGTTTCGTGAATATCACTCCAAAGAAGAACTGGTCGATGACCTGAAGGCGTCGTGGAACAAGCATGTCAAAAACTACCGGATCGGCGGTTTCGTGGTCGGCATTCTGATGCTGATCCTTGGCATCATCGCCTGCATCTACCCGGTGCAGACTGCACTGGTGGTGGAGGTGATTGCCGCCATCCTGCTTCTGGTCTTCGGCATCTTTGAGATCGCCGCCCACTTCTCGATACCGCCTATGATGCGCACGGGCTCCGGGATCGTCTCTGGCATCCTGAATATCCTGATGGCGGTTCTCCTTCTGACCTCGCCCCGGGAGGACATGCTGGTGACTTTCAGCTTTCTGATGGCAGCGGACCTTCTGTTTCTGGGCATTGAGGAGATCTCAGCGGCAGGAAAGTTATCATTCCTTGGCATCAACGGCCTCGGCCTTTCCACCGCAGGCGGAGTGCTGAAGATCTTGTTCTCCATCATCCTGATCCTGATGCCGGTTGCCTCCACGGCGGCCGCCTCGATCGTGGTTGGTGTCTACCTGATTGCCGCCGGCATCACGGTGATCGTCACCGCGGCCCGCGCCAAGGAGATCAAGATGTACTGATCCCAAATCAGATCCGTTCCGAGGAGCCCCCGAAAGGGGGCTTTTTCGATGGGAAAAAGCGACCAAAGCAAATGGGCGAAGGAAGGCAAATTTCGTCCCTTTTTCCCGGTGTGGTACTTGTATGTCTGTTCTAGATATGATATAACAATAGCCGTAAGAACAATGATGATTACAGTATCACAACAGAGGAAAGAGGTGAGCGGACGTGAAACGTGATTACTACGAAGTGCTGGGCCTTCAAAAGGGCGCGACGGATCAGGAGATCAAGTCCGCCTACAGAAAGCTGGCAAAGAAATATCATCCGGATGTGGACCCGTCCCCGGATGCGAAGAAGAAGTTTGAGGAGATCGGGGAGGCCTATCAGGTGCTCTCTGATCCGGAGAAGAAGAAGCTCTACGATCAGTTCGGCATGGCGGCCTTTGACCAGACTGCGAATCCTGGCGCCGGCGCGGGTGGCGCAGGCGGTTTCCACTCCTATCAGGATGGAAATGGCAGAACATATTACTACTCGTCCAACGGCGGCAATGCGCAGGACTTTGGCGACATGTTCGGCGACATGTTTGGAGATCTGTTTGGCCATGGCGGCAGCGGGTTCTCGGGCTTCCATCATTTTTCGGGCGGCGGCGCCGGAGCCGGTGCAGCCCAGAAGGGATCTGACCTGACGGCAGATGTGACGATCGGTTTCAACGACGCGGCGTTTGGCTGCACGAGAAGTATCCGTCTGTCGGATGCAGACGGCACGATGCGGACCCTGGAGGTTTCGATTCCCGCCGGCATTGACGAGGGTCAGATGGTGCGGCTTCGTGGAAAGGGAAATCCCTCCTACACCGGCGGCACACCGGGAGATCTGCTCCTTCGCGTGCACATTGAACCCCGGGAGGGCTTCTCCAGAAAGGGCACAGATGTCTACGTGAACTGTGAGGTGCCGTTTACTACGGCAATGCTCGGCGGTGAGGCCCGTGTTGACACATTAACGGGGCAGGTCATCTGCAAGATTCCGAAGGGAACCCAGGGTGGCAGCAAGATCCGTCTGCGGGGCAAGGGCATCCCCGATATGCATCATCCCACAGTCAAGGGCGATGAGTATGCCGTGATCCAGATTCAGGTGCCCAAACACCTGACGCTGGAAGAAGAGCGGAAGGTGAAGGAGCTCCAGCAGCTGATCGAAAAAGAGAAGCGTGGGACGTTCTTCACAGACCGGAAGACCGCATAACAGCCTATAAAAAGGACCAATCCGACGAGATGCCGGGTTGGTCCTTTTTTTATACTCAGGATTCTGTTTTGCTGCGCTCCCCGAAAAGGCGCCGCACATCCGGGGCATCGTAGGTCACACTGGGGACCCTCTCTGTCTCAATCCGAAACAGGGCGTTGCCTGCCAGGTGTTCTGCCGCCTGCTCCAATTCCCGGCAGCCGGTGTAGTCTGAAAAACGGTCGATGATGACGTCCACTGCCTCCTGTGTCAGCACCACTTCGCCGGGCTTCATGCCCATGCGCAGCAGCACCCGCGGCAGGGAGTAGTTCCAGAAGATTGTCCGCTTTTCATCTGGAGTGTAGTCCGGAATCTCGATGATCGAGAAGCGGGAGAGGAGAGGACCCGAGATGCGGGACCTGTCGTTTGCGGTCGCGATGGGGTAGACACCTTGGGTCGGGATGGCGCACTCCATGTAGACATCGGTAAAGCCCAGGTGGTCAAGGAGTGTCAGGAGCACATCTCCAGAGCTTCCGGAGTCCTTCTGGGCGTCTGCCTTGTCCAGCTCGTTGATCACGAAGACGATATTGGAGGAGCCGGCCCGGGCAAAGGACTCCATGATCCTGCCGGGGCGGGCGTTGGAGTAAATTCGGGAGCTTCCTGTCAGCGCCTCCGGGTCCCGGATCGTGCTCATGTCGAGCACGGTGCAGGGTAGCTTCAGGATCCTGCCTACCGCATAGGCAATCTGGCTCTTGCCGGTTCCGGGCGGCCCAATGAGAAGAAGCCCGTATCCCGGCAGCGTGTGGGTCCGGTTGATCTGGATGATGGTTTCGAGCACCCGCTGCTTCACCTCTTCGAGGCCGTAGAGTTCTTCGTCCAGAATCCGCTTGGCCTCTTTGGGGTCAATGGCGGGAAAGTCGGTGCTCTCCCAGCGCACGTTCAGCATCATGGACAGGGCCCGCTGCACGTGGAGCTTCTCCATCGCGGTCACGTTGTCATCGTCCAGAGAGCGGACCTGTCGATCCGCCCAGGTGCGGATCCCGGAAGGGAGCGTGAAGTCCGCGGCCTGCAGAAAAAAGCGGATGTCATCAATGGAGGTAAGGAGTTCGTCCTGCGGCGCCGCCTGCTCTTTGCCTGGGAGTGCAGCCGCAAGAAGACGCTCGATGACGCGCTGCAAAAGCTCCTCCCGCACCGCCCGGGGCGATCCCTCCCGATCCTTGATTACATGAATTCCGGTGACGAGAAAATCCTTCCGCTCCCCCTTCTGATAGCCCGTGAGAAAGCAGCCCACATGGTTTTCCTGGAGGACCGGCAGGAGATTGGCAAACCGGGGATCCAGCCGATCCACCAGATAGTCTTTTACCTCCGCAGGAGAGACAGGTTCTGGTGCAGCTGTCAGCACCTTTCCTTCCGCTTCTGTTGCCTCGAATTCCCGTGCCGCGGCAAGACCACCGTCTGCGGGAAAGGCATCCGCGGGATCGGAGGGAACGGCAGAAGGGGCAGCAGATTTTTGCTCCTCCGCAGGATCCTGTTCAAACGCAAAGTGTCCTTCCGGGTGCAGGAAAGTGCCGGAAAGGGAAGATTGGGGGAGAACCCCAGTGTCCTTTAATACAAACAGAACCTTTCCGTAGACAGGCTCCGTGTCGTGGACCGCTTTGGCGCGGGCAAGCATTCCATTGTCCTCAAAGACCTCCAGAATGCTCTCCATTTCCGCTCCGGAGAGGGAGCCGCCGTGTTCCTTTGCGGTGCGCTCCCAGAAGTCTGAGAGCTCCTTTTTGTCCCGTTCCTCCACCGAGCCGGCAAAGCGGAGGCCATATGCGCGCATTGCGTCAAGAAGTGTCATGCCAAGCACCCCCAATAAGATCGATTGTCCTGCCGCATGGGCAGACAGGTTCAGCATACCCCGTTTCACCGGGATTGGAAAGAAACAAATGCCATATTATGAGGGTAAAGCGATTGCAAAGGGGCAGGACAGGGAGTAACATTGCCGGAAAAGAACGTGGAAGGAGGCTGCAGATGAGCATTGTGGTACGGGCTTTTATGCCCCAAGACACGGAGGCGCTGCGCGGGGTCTGGAACAAAGTGGTAGAGGACGGCCGCGCTTTTCCCCAGTTGAAGGGACTTTCCACCGAGGAAGCGGAGTCCTTCTTTGCGGGACAGTCCTACACCGGTACGGCCGTGGAAAAGGAGACCGGAGAGATCGTCGGACTCTACATCCTTCATCCCAACAACGTGGGCCGCTGCGGCCATATCGCAAACGCAAGTTACGCAGTGCGGACCGACATGCGGGGAAAACACGTAGGAGAGGCCCTTGTGGGGGACTGCCTGGCTCAGGCAAAGCGTCTCGGTTTTCGGATTCTCCAGTTCAATGCCGTCGTTGCCTCCAACCTCCCAGCCAGGCACCTCTACCAAAAGATGGGCTTTACAGAGCTGGGGAAGATCCCCAGCGGATTTCTCCTGCCGGAGGGAACCTACGAAGACATCCTGATTTACTATCATCAGCTGTAAGAAAATGCCACTGGGCGGTG
>JBJEYC010000429.1:0-27845 GCA_051886435.1 Lachnospiraceae bacterium | reverse complement strand
ATCCAACCTGGAAGTTTATGACAGTGTCCTGAATGCAAAGCAGATTGCTTCGTGGGATCCGGAAGAGCTGCCGGAACCGGAGGGTGTCACCTATCTGAACAATACGGACAGGGAGGAAAATACCCTGGTCTTGCTGGACAGCCGCTTTGCGGGGGATGGTGTCGGCAACGCACTGGATACTGGCGTGAAGCTCTTTGAGGATCCGGCATCGTCCTGGACACTGCTCTCAAAAATCGAACCGGATATTGATACCGGAGATGCGGTCTATTTTTCGTGCTTTGCGGAGGATCCGGAAGATTACCGGGGAATCCTTGTCCGGCGTGTGGATGTGGGAAAGCTGAATATTATATATGGAAACGGGGTGGGCATCACAGTGGATATGCCGACGGATGCGCCGTCGATCCTGGTGATCCGAAAGTCCCGCCTTGCATATGACATCTGGCTGAACGGAGAAAAGATCGTCGACGGGGAAGCCTGTGAATCGGACGCCTACAACGGGGATCTGATGATTGGCTGCGAGCTGGATGCAAACGGTATTCCATTCCGCTATTCCGGGACGACGGTCGACAATTTCGAAGTCATCGACGGACTCCTCTCGGAGGAAGAAATCCTTGCGTGGGATCCGGAAATCCTTCCGGAAGCGGAAGAAGAGCCGGGCAGCGATGTGACCTATACGCTGGAGACGTCCTTTGCCGGAAATGGGGAGGATGCCTTTGTTGACACGGGGGTACAGCTCTACGATGTGCCAAAAAAGACCTGGTCTTTGAACTGCATTGTG
This sequence comes from Lachnospiraceae bacterium, assembly GCA_051886435.1. Taxonomy (GTDB): domain Bacteria; phylum Bacillota; class Clostridia; order Lachnospirales; family Lachnospiraceae; genus CAG-791. Next base: position 27,067 of record JBJEYC010000429.1, on the reverse strand, counting down.
GATCCCGGCGGAAACGGAACCCTTTTCTCCTGCTTTGCGGAGGACCCGGCGGATTACAGGGGACTCGTTGTGCGGCAGTCGGACGATACGACGCTCACGCTGATCACCGGGCGGGTCAGCACACAGATCACGGTGCCGGAGGGCCAGCGGTACGCGCTTTCCATTGTCAGGCAGGAGGACCGGTATGTGATCTATGTGAACGGGAAGAAGCAGGCGGAAGTGGAGAGCCTGTGCGCTGCCTACGACGGGACCCTGCTCCTTGGATGCGAGCGGACGGTGACGGGAAAACCCTTCCGCTTCTCGACGCAGCGGATCAGAAAACTGGAGGTAACTCCGGAAGCCATGGATGCGGAGGATGTCACCCGGTTCTGGGAGGACGGGCAGACCGATCAGATCTACCAGAAATGAGGGCTGCACCGCAGCTGCCCGGAGGAGACAGGCGAAGGTGCATGGTTCAGTACAGAAAGACAGGGATATGGGCAAGAGAAAGCACACGGGACAGGCAGGGAAATTTTGGACGGGAAGCAGAGGGCTGGCGCTTGCAGCTTCCCTTGCCGCCCTCGTCTGCCTTTTGGGAACACTGTTTTTCTGCAGACAGCTGTATTCCGTGGATTACGGACAATATGAGAACTATTTCCCCGATCTTTCCATCACCTGGACGCAGGAAGATCAGGCGGCGGGAAATCTGCAGTACAGCCGTGCTGTCACGACGTTTCGCTGGACGCATTTTTCGTGGATGAAGCTCTTTACGCCTTCCGAGAGCGGTGCCCTTGTCTACGGGGTTTCGCTGGTGCGGCTCTTTGCAGAGCCTCTGGGGATCCCGCTCTCTCTGGATGCGCTCTCTGTTGTCTGGAGCCTGCTTTTGTGTGTCTGCGTGTATGTGATCACGAGAGCCCTGGCGGAGCACCCTGGGACAAGAGGCGTCTGCGGCATCCCGGCGGTGTTTTTCTGCCTCCTGTTCACAGATGGGAATTTCATGGCCATGCTGCGGAGTCTCTATCCGCAGGGAAGTGCTGTCGTGTTCACACTGCTCTATGCCTCCTCGATTCTGTGGATCCTCATGAAAAAATCATTCGGGACGGGACCGCTCTTATGCACCACCGTGCTCGGCGTGATTTTCCTGAAAGCGGTCTCGCCGTTCTTCGTCTTTCTGCCCTTTGTCCTTTTGTGGGAGGGATATGCACTCGTTGGGTGGTGGCGCCGGGATGGCGAAAGGAGAGCCCTGGTTCCTGTGATGGCCATCGTGATCACCCTGACAGGCGCAGAGGGCGCTCTTTTGGCGGATGGAAAGGATCCCGATTATTTTTCGGAAGCGGCCCGGTATGAATCGGTATTCACAGAGGCACTCACCTTTGCGGATGCCAATCTGCAGCGGCAATGCCTGCAGGAATTGGGACTGGATGAGAGCTATCAGCAGGATATTGGAAAATCTTATTATGATGCGGGGGATACGTTTGCGCATGATCCGAAAGACACTGAGGAGGCGAAGGAGCTGTTTTCGAAGCTCTCGCCTGTCGGCGCGCTGTCGGTGTATCTTCGCCATCCGGAGCTGGCGGTTCGTCTTCTGAATCATTTTCCGGAGCCTGGAGATTCCTATGAAAGTGTGAGAAATCAGACGCTGACCGCAGCAGAAACGGAAAGCGGAGCGGTCTATGGGTACAGGGTAGGATCCGGGATCCTTGGCTTTGTCAGAAAACTCCTTCCCTATTCCTGGAAGTCTCTGGCTGTCCTGTCCCTGGCCTTTTTTGCGGTATCGTTGATGCAGGCCATCCGGAAGAGGCGCTTTTTGTATGTCATCGGAGGCCTTGCGGCAGTCTGTGCGGCCGCCTATTTTCCTGCGGCGGTGATCCTGAATGGATATGGCCTTGCCTCGCAGACCATCCTTCCGCTTGTCTTTTTTCAGGATCTGACAGCCATCGCGCTTGGCACGTGGCTGCCTTTTCCGGTCAGAAAGCTGCAAAGATGGATGATGGTCCATTCATCGGCGGGGGAGAAGGAGCGAAGCGGTGTCAAGGCGAGAAAGGCCGATTTGCTGACGGGACGAAGCTGCGTGCAGGAGACCAAAAAGAGCAGATGGGTTCGTCTTCAAAGACGATTCCCGAAAGAAAAACTGCTCAGCAGAAAAGTGATTACGGTGTGTACCGCGGCCATGGGGGCCGTCATGCTGCTTTGCTGCTATGGAACCCCGCATCATCCGGGGATGGTCAACAACGGTGATTTCGGCCGCATGATGGATCAGCTCTTGCTCACATGGACCAGTGATCTGTATTACGATTCGGATGCGCAGGTACTTCACCAGGTCATCGAGCAGTATGTCTGGGATCAGCCGTTTTCTGCCCTGAAACTTACGCCGCTGTCCCCTACCTATACGCTCTATTTTTTCAGTTCCTTCCTGCGCATATTTTCCGGCCTGACCGGCGGCATATTCAGCACGTACGGCATGGCGGTTTGGATGAGTCTTGTCACACTCGTCTGCATCACGGGGATCACCTGGGATCTCTTTCCCTGCCTGAAGAGATGGTCGCTTGTACTGGGAATCCTCCTCAATGCCATGCTGATGTGTGAAACGTATCTGGTGTGGTATAATTCATTATTCGGAGAAACAACAATTCTCCTTGGCCTGGTTTTGAGCATTTATTGCGGGATTCACATCGCGGTGATGCCAAAAAAGGGATTCTGGAAGCGCTTTTTGTGGTTTTTTCTGCTTCTTCTGTCCCTCTATATCCTGATTGGATCCAAGGCGCAGATGTTTGTCTCCGCGCCTGTTGCCATCGTGTTTTTCGTGGTTCTCCTCCTGCATCATCTGCCGTATCGGTATGATCTTCGTGTGCTTCTTGGCGTGGCAGCGGCAGCGTCACTGGTTTTTTTCCTCTACGGTGCTGTGGGCATTTACCGGTCAGACAGAACCTCCGATTCGACCTCAGAAAAGCACACCCTCTGGCAGGCGTACTTTTACGGCATCCTGATGATTTCCGATGACCCCATCGGCGATATGGAAGAAGCCGGCATTGACACGGCCATGGCTCCAGATATCGGGAAATACGTGGACTTTTCAAACGACGAGAACTATGTGTATGCGCCGTTGTCCGAAGAGGCGCAGAAAGCCTTTTATGACCACGTAAGCGTCGGGACGATTTTGAAATGGTACGTGACCCATCCGACGAAGCTGCTGTATATGCTGGACCGCGCGGCGTCAGAATCCCATGAACTGTATAACAGTTTTCGGGTTTACCTCGGACAGGATTATTCGGATCCGAATCATGACACGGTGGATGGCATGGGGCTGTGGCTGTACTGGAGACCGTTCTTTACGCCGCGCCATTTCTTTGGATATGTTGCGCTTTACCTGATCATGCTGATCTTCCTTATGCGGAGAGCGCTGAATCGGGACCAGACGGAAGAGGCCAGGCGGGCAAGGCTTCTTGCGTGGGGGCTGCTGTTTGTCATGTTTACGGGCGTTTTGCAGTATCCCCTCTCTGTTCTCGGCAATGGTTTTGCCGACAATCAGAAGCAGCTGTTCTGTTTTGCCACGACCTATGATTTCCTGTTGATCGGCTGCCTCGTCTACAGTGTCCGCTGGCTGTGGCGGCATGGTTTTCGGGATGCGGCAGATGCGGCTTTGGAAAAAGCGGCCGCAAAGAAGAGAATTGCAAAATACGCCAGGGGCATCTTTCGCAGTCCCATGAAGTGATCATGGCGCACGTATGGTTTGACAGGCGGTGGCTGGAGAAATCCGGCCGCCCGCCTTATTTTGTGGAGGTATTCTATGTGTGTTGCATATCCGGGAACGGTCCTTGCCCTGAAGGACGGCGGCAAGGTCTGCAGCGTGGACTTTGGCGGAACGAGGGTGGATGCCAGGACCGGATTCATCCCCGTGAAGGAGGGGGATCACGTTCTGATCCATGCGGGGTGTGTCCTGCAGGTGCTGAAGGAGGAAGACGCGGTGGCGATGGAGGAGATCTTCGACGACATTGCGGAGATCGAGAACGAGGAAAAGCCCTATGAGGAGGACCTCGGACGGTCTGGAAAGGAAGAGACACCCCATGACGCGCCGTGACGAAATCCTGGATTTTCTTGGGCACTACGACGGACCCGAAGTCCGGATCATGGAGGTCTGCGGCACCCACACGGCCCAGATCGTCAGGACTGGGATTCCGAGTCTCCTCTCCCCGAAGATTCACCTGATCTCCGGACCCGGATGTCCGGTGTGCGTGACGGTGACCGATTACATCGACCGGCTGGTGGAGCTCTCCCTTGCCCCCGGCAGCACCGTGTACGCCTTTGGGGATCTTCTGCGGGTGCGTGGGAGCCGGTACTCCCTCTCCGAGGCAAAGTCCCTGGGCGGACAGGTCCGGATGGTCTATGCGCCGGCGGACCTTTTGACGTTTGCAGAGCGGGAGCCGGATATCTGCCACATCTTTGCCGCCGTCGGCTTTGAGACGACCGTTCCCGTCTATGCAGATCTCATTCAGGAGGCCAGGCGCCGGGACCTCTCCAACGTAAAGCTTTTGACAAGCCTCAAGACGATGCCGGGCATTGTCCGGTGGCTCTGCAGGGAGAATGAAAAGGCAGCGCCGGACAAAAAGGTGACAGGGTTTCTCGCCCCGGGGCACGTCTGTGCCGCCGCAGGGTACCGGGAATATGAGCCGATCGCAGAGGAGTTTCAGCTTCCGTTTATCGTGGCGGGCTTTTCGGCAGATCTGCTCCTTGCGGCAATCTACGGCCTTGTGCGGGAGCAGGGTAGAGGTGTTGTCCGAAACTTCTATCCCCAGGCGGTCTCAAGAGACGGAAATCCCGCGGCGAGAGCGGCAGTTCAGGAGATGTTTTCCCCCTGCGATGCCGCCTGGCGCGGTTTTGGCACGGTGCCGGGGACAGGCCTTTGCCTTCGGCCCGACTTTGCATCCTTTGATGCGGGATCGGAGGGCCTTACAAGGGATCACGTGGCCGGCGGCTGCCGCTGCGCGGATGTCCTCATGGGGCGGATCTCCTCCAGGGAGTGTCCGCTCTTTGGAAAGGTCTGCACGCCGGAGAATCCCCAGGGCGCCTGCATGGTGTCCCAGGAGGGGAGCTGCTTCAACCACTTTCAGGAAGGAGTGCCTTATTGATGGACAGAGTGACGATGGCAGACGGCGCAGGCGGCGTCTCGACACAGCGCCTGATTGACAGCCTGTTTGCAAAGTACCTCGGCAATGATTACCTCTCCCAGATGGAGGATGCCACCAGGGTCCCCGGCGGGGCAGAACTTGCCCTGACGACAGATTCCTTTGTCGTGACGCCCATCGAATTTCCCGGCGGCAACATCGGAAGACTTTCCGTCTGCGGGACGGTAAATGATGTTCTGATGAGCGGGGCAAAGCCCCGGTATCTCACGGCGGGATGGATCCTTGAGGAGGGCCTTCCGCTTTCGGTTCTGGAATCCTGCGTCCGCGCGATGGCAGAGACCGCGAAGGAGGCGGGGGTTTTTGTTGTTGCCGGCGACACGAAGGTGATCGAGAACCGCTCCGGAAAGGAGCCCGGGATTTTGGTCAACACCGCAGGGTGCGGCGTCTTTGATGAAAAGCACCGTCCGGTGTCTGCGGATCTTGTGAAGGAGGGGGATGTGATCCTCCTCTCCGGGAACCTTGGAGACCACCATGCAGCGCTCCTTGGAAAGCGCATGGGGATCGAAAATGACATTGTGAGCGACAACGCACCGCTCTCGGAGATGGTGGAGGCCATGGAACAGGCGGGCATTGCCCTCCACGAGATGCGGGATGTGACAAGGGGCGGCCTTGCCACGGTGTTAAATGAGTTTGCAGGAAGCGCGGAAAAGACCTTTGTGATCCGGGAGGAAGATCTTCCCGTCTCCCCCGCCGTGCGAAGCTTTGCGGGGATCCTGGGCCTAGATCCCCTGTACATGGGAAATGAGGGCAAGATGGTCTGCATCGTCGATGCAAAGGACGCGGACTATGCTCTGCAGATCCTGCAGGGCAGCCGCTACGGGGAGAATGCGGCGGCCATCGGCATGGTGACAAAGGCTGAGGGCGGCCGCCCCGGCGTGGTCCTTGAAACGAAGGTCGGCGGCAGGCGGATTCTGGGCCCTCTGTACGGAGAGGGACTTCCGAGAATCTGCTGAGATCAGGATGGGAGAGAGAAGATGAAAAGAGGAAAGCTGGGAAAACATCTGTATGCCGCAGCACTTGCGGCGGTGCTTCTTGCGGGGTGTTTTGCAATGCCCTGCGCGCTCTCCGCGCAGGCGGCCAGTGCGCAGGACGCGGCGCTTGACCGGTGCCTTGCCGCTGCCAAGAAGAAGTATGGAGTCATCCCGAAGTCGCAGAAAAAGACGTTCCAGAACTGCTCCACACAGGGAGATGCTCTCATCTCCTCTAAAACCGGATTCAAAAAGAACGGCCTTCTTGCGGCTGTGCTCTCTGATTTTGACGGGGATGGGCAGAATGAGCTCCTCCTTGTGCGGGATGCAAAGGGCAAGACGATGCTTGATCTGTATGAGGCAGTGGAAAACAAGGCAAAGCGCGCGGACTCCATACAGGTGGCGGATGCGGACTATTGTGATGCGGGCGGCATCTTCGTGAATGCGGTGACAACCGGAAGCGTGCCTGTGATCGTGGTCGAGTACTGCATGGAAGCCTGCGTTCAGACCAATGGGGGCGATGAGAATATCACGGGATACGTCTACCAGGACGGCGCCCTGGAGAAGTCCTTTGCTCTGGAGCAGGAAGAGCCTGGGAGCTCGGATCTTGCCTACGACGGGGTCACGTACCAGAACGGGAAGGAGAAAAGCCGGAAAGTGATATTCGGGCCGGGCAGCTACGGTGAGACCACTTTTGGGGAAGCTGCCGCATCTTTCCTGCAGGAAGAACATGGTATTCCCATCGACACCTCCTTTGAAGGCTTTTATGACATTTACAGCGAAAACGGAAACACCATCTCGTTTGGCATCCGGGACAGCGTGGTGGCCCAGGGCGATTCGGTACTGCCGATCCTTGCCAGAAAGCAGGAGGTCCCGGTTGATCAGGCCGACTGGAACAACAATCAGTTCGTGAAGCTCACGTTCACACAGACCCGCAAGGTCTGGAACACCCTGCTGGACTGAAGGGAATGCTCAAAAACATTGAAAACCCGGGAAAATCATTGTATCCTTACTACTTGTGTAAGTGACAGAACAACAGCATCAGGAAGGTGAAATACGATGGCATTAATTACAAAACCGGTCACCGGCATGAAGGATATCATGCCCGAGGAGATGGAGATTCGCGATTACTGCATCTCCGTCATCAAGAAGACCTACGCCTCCTTCGGATTCCAGAGCATCGAGACACCCTGCGTGGAGTCCATTCAGAACCTGACCTCCAAGAGCGGCGGAGACAACGAGAAGCTGATCTTCCGCATCTTAAAGCGCGGCGAGAAGCTCCGCCTCGATGAGGCAAAGAGCGAGGCCGATCTGACGGACGAGGGCCTTCGCTATGACCTGACGGTCCCGCTGGTCCGGTACTATTCCAAGCATCAGAATGAGCTGCAGCAGCCCTTCAAGGCCCTGCAGATGGGCAATGTCTGGCGCGCTGACCGCCCTCAGAAGGGTCGGTACCGCCAGTTCATGCAGTGCGACATCGACATCATCGGAGAGCCCACGAACCTGGCCGAGATCGAGCTGATCCTGGCCACCACCACGACCCTCGGAAAGCTGGGCTTTTCCGGTTTCCAGATCCGCATCAATGAGCGTCGGATCTTAAAGGCGATGGCGGTGTACTCGGGCTTCCCCACAGAGCGCTTTGATGAGGTCTGCATCACCCTCGACAAGATGGACAAGATCGGCATCGACGGCGTGAAGGCAGAGCTTCTGGAGAACGGTTTTGAGGCGGACGCCGTGGAGAAGTACGTGGCCCTGTTCACCGGCATGGAACAGGCACAGGACAAGCTCTCGTTCCTCGAGAAGGAGCTTGCGGGCTCCATTGAGGAGGACGTCATCCCGAATCTGCGGGAGACCATCGAAACCGTGGAGGCCACCAAGCAGGCCGACTTTGCCATGGTCTTTGATCCCACGATTGTCCGCGGCATGTCCTACTACACCGGGACGATCTTCGAGATCGCGATGCCCCAGCTGGGCATCTCCTGCGGCGGCGGCGGACGCTACGACGGCATGGTCGGAAAGTTCACCGGCACGGATGTCCCTGCCTGCGGCTTCTCCATCGGCTTTGAGCGCATCATCCTGATCCTGATGGAGCAGGGCTTCAAGGTGCCGAACCGCCCGGAGAAGATCTGCTACCTGCTGGAGAAGAACCTTCCCTCGGACCGCCTGCGGGAGGCCATCGAGGCTGCCCAGAAGGCAAGAGCAGAGGGCAAGGATGTGCTCGTGGTCCGCATGAACAAGAACAAGAAGCACCAGAAGCAGCAGCTGACGGATGCGGGATACACGAGCTTCCAGGAGTTTTATGCAAATCCGATCCAGTGAGCAGCATGCTGGAGCGATGAGGAGAAGAAGAGCAAAAGAGAGGTAAGAAACCTATGATGCAGTCTAGAACGCATACCTGCGGGGAGCTGCGCATCGGCGATGTGGGAAAGAGCGTGGTCATCGCCGGCTGGCTTGAAAACATGCGCATTGTCTCCGCAAACCTCGCCTTTGTTGTCGTCCGCGATTTCTACGGAACCACCCAGGTGGTGGCCGAGACCGAGGAGATGATGAAGGCATTCCGGGAGATCACGAAGGAGTCCACCATTCAGGTGGCGGGCACGGTCCGCGAGCGCTCCTCCAAGAATCCCAAGCAGGCGACCGGCGAGATTGAGATCGTTCCGACGTCCGTGAAGGTCCTCGGCAGATGCCGCTATGATGCCCTGCCCTTTGAGATCAACCACTCGAGGGAGGCCGATGAGGCGGTTCGTCTCAAGTACCGGTACCTGGACCTTCGCAATCCCGAGGTGAAGAAGAACATCATCCTGCGCTGCAACGTGGTTGCCGCCCTGCGCAAGGCCATGACAGATCACGGCTTCCTGGAGATCACCACTCCGATCCTGACGGCCTCGAGCCCCGAGGGCGCGCGGGACTATCTGGTTCCCTCCAGAAAGCACCCGGGCAAGTTTTACGCCCTGCCCCAGGCACCTCAGCAGTTCAAGCAGCTGCTCATGACCGCGGGCTTTGACCGCTACTTCCAGATCGCACCCTGCTTCCGCGATGAGGATGCAAGAGGAGACCGCTCCCCGGGAGAGTTCTACCAGCTGGATATGGAGATGGCCTTTGCCACCCAGGAGGACGTGTTTGCCGTCCTCGAGGACGTGCTGCCGCCGATCTTCGCAAAGTTCGGCACCTATGACCGCGCCTCCTCGGCGCCGTTTGTGCGCATCCCCTACACCGAGGCACTGGAGAAGTACGGATCCGACAAGCCGGATCTGCGTATCGACCTCGTTGCCCAGGATGTGACCGATGTCCTGGCGGACACCGGCTTCGGACCCTTTGCCACAACGGCAGAGGTGAAGGACGAGAACGGCAACGTCACCGGTACCGAGAAGACCAATGTTGCCATCAAGGCGGTGGTGGTCTCCGGCTTCACCGGAACGAGAAAGTTCATCGACAAAACCCTGGCCGACGTGGAGGTTCAGGCAGGTGCAAAGCCCTACTGGTTCCGCGTGGACGAGAACGGCGAGCTGGTCGGCGGCATTTCCAAGTTTGTGGCGCCGGTGAAGGAGAAGATCTTTGCAAAGCTCGGCTTGAAGCCCGGCGATTTTGTCGCCCTGGGCTCCGGCAAGCTCTCCCAGGCGCAGAAGACCGCAGGTGTTCTGATCAAGACCCTGGGTGCTGCAGTGCCGGGACACATGGACAAGGAGCAGTACGCATTCTGTTGGATCGTCGACTTCCCGATGTACGAGATCGGCGAGGAGTCCGGCGAGCTGGAGTTCTGCCACAACCCCTTCTCCATGCCTGCAGGCGGACTGGATACCCTACTTGCCGCAGAGCGCGGCGAGATTGATCCGCTCTCCATCACGGCAGACCAGTATGACCTGGTGGTCAACGGCATTGAGCTCTCCTCCGGCGCTGTGCGAAATCACGACCCGGAGATCATGGTCAAGGCCTTTGAGCTCGTGCGCCTGGGCGAGGAGGATGTGAAGAAGCGCTTCCCTGCCATGTACAACGCCTTCTGCTACGGCGCACCGCCGCACGCCGGCATCGCACCTGGCATCGACCGCATGGTGATGCTGCTGGCAGGAGAGGACTCCATCCGTGAGATCATTCCGTTCCCGATGAACAAGAACGCGCAGGATGTCATGATGGGCGCTCCCTCCGAGGTCACGCAGCAGCAGCTGGACGAGCTTCACATCAAGTGCACCGCGACCAAGGAAGAGATCGAGGAAGACAAGTAAGACAACATTGCATTGTAAAAGACAGAGATTCGGAGAAATCCGGATCCCTGTCTTTTTCTGTGCTGGAAAGAAGAAATGCCAAGATATGGTGCAGGTCTGCAAGGCCAGGGCGGACACCGGGAACCGGCAGAAGGCCGGATCGGGAATCGACTGCGTGGAACTGCCAAGCCGGGGGACAGGAAAGCGGAAGACGGTGTATGACAGCCTGGATTTGATGAACCCGCTCGGATATGATGGTGTGGCAATTCGCATCAGGGATCCGGCCGCGGCGATGCAAGGATGGAATCGCCGCAGCCTGGGAATGCAGGAAGGGGTATGAAGCAGACGACGGTGAATTTGTGGACCAAAGAGGAGTATACGTATCCGGTGATCGGGGATTTTCTGCCGACGCTGACCAGCTACGTACATGGGGATGGCAAGATCCATCCGGCATTTGTTATGGTTCCAGGCGGCGGGTATCGCATGGTATCGGCAACTGAAGGCGAGCTGGTGGCGATGAAGTTCTACCACAAGGGCTTCAATGCCTTTGTGGTGACGTATACCACCTGCATGCCGGGGCCGGAGCCGGTACGGCTTCAGCCGCTGAAGGACCTGTCGAAGGCCGTGGTGTATCTCAGGCGGCATCGGGAGGAATACGGGATTGACGAACACCGCGTGACCATCTGCGGCTTCTCGGCGGGTGCGCATCTTTGCGGCTCTCTTGCGGTTCACGGTGACGAGCCGCAGATTCAGCTTGGAGGGGAGTATGCAGGCATCAGCAACCGGCCAGACGCCGTGGTTTTGTCGTATCAGGTGATCACTGCGGGCGAGTACGCGCATCGGGATTCGTTCGTTGCCCTGTTGGGGCAGGATGCCTCAAAGGAGGAACTGGAATACATGTCGCTGGAGCTGCATGTCAGCCGGAACACGCCGCCGGTCTTCCTGTGGCAGACCGCGACGGATGAAGCCGTTCCGGTGGAAAACAGTTACCTGTTTGCACAGAGCTGCAAAAAGGCGGGCGTTCCGTTCGAGCACCACGTATTCCGCAGGGGAATGCACGGTTTGTCGCTTGCCAATGATGACTGGGCCAATGGAAATTATGGCAGCCTGTATTGCATGAAACAGCTGACAGAGTACATTGCCTATTGCATTGCGCATGACATGACACCGGTGGAGCCATTTTCCGGAATGGCTGCGCTGCCCAAAGGAACGGACGTGGCAGCGGCATATGTACAGGGCGTAAGGCGATACTGCCATTACCAGCCGGAGCCGAGTGTACAGATCTGGCCAGAGCTCGTGGAGAACTGGTTAACGGATATGTGGAGTGAGAAAAACTGAAAAATACCCGCGAGTCCTTCCGAACAGGGAAGAATTCGCGGGTATTTTACATGTCGGAAAGAAGGAAAGGATCCGGCAAAATTTGCCGATCATCACTCCTTCAAAGAGACAGAATCAAAACAGACGCTCTGCAGAATGTTTCAGCGCGATTCCTGCAGGGCGGCGTTCGTTTCCTCCTTCGCGCGCTGCAGATAGAAAGCGCGAACCACATCAAAAGCAAGTTTCCTGGTTTTATGGTCTTCCGCCACCAGGCCCTTTCGATTATAACCGCCCTGTTTGGGATGGAGCCGCTGTCCCGAGCGAAAATCAAAGAGAATCCAGGGGAACATGCCGTTTACGCGGTTGCCTGCAATGCGGATCTGCTCCTGCAGGACTTTTTTCTGGTGGTTTTCTGTAAAGAGATCCTCATCCCCGCCAAAGTCCCCGGCGTCGGCTGCTGCGCCGGTCTCGGAGATTACGAGCGGCTTTTGCAGAACAGGGAGCGTTCTGTCCAGGATCTCCTGCAGAATGTCATAATCGCGGTAGTACCAGCCGTAGTATTCATTCATCCCCACGACATCGATGCAGTCAGCAAGCCGGTCCTTTACGCGCTTTTCATCGATATCGACCAGGCACGCGGCAGTGACAAGGCGGGTGGGATCCTGCTCCCGGCACACGGCTGCAAGCCGCGACATAAACCGATAGCGCGCATCGGTATCCGGGTTTTCGTTTCCGATGCCCCAGAGGATGACACTGGGGTGATTGTAATCCCGCGCGATCAGCTCGCGCAGCTGATTCTCAGCGTTTTCGTACGTCTCTTTCTGTTCAAAGCGCAGTGCCCAGTAAACCGGGATTTCTTCCCACAGCAGCATGCCCATGTGATCTGCAATACGAACGGAAGCTTCATCATGTGGATAGTGGGTCAGGCGCATCACGTTGCAACCCAGTTCTTTGGCGGTGCGCATCATCTCTTCCCGCTCGGTGGGAGAGAGCGTTCTTCCGTTCAGATTGCTTTCCTCATGGCAGCAGACGCCGCGAAGAAAAATTTCCTTCCCGTTCAGAAGTATCCGGTTTCCTTCTGCGCGGATTTCCCGAAATCCGGTTTCCTCACTGACAAGATCTTTTCCCGCGCTGGCAAGGATGCGATAGCATTTGGGATGCTCCGGACTCCAGAGATCCGGTTTGGCGGAAAAATCCACGGAGGCAGTTCCGTCTGCCCTGATCGGAATATCCAGCTCCACGGAAAGCTCAGGAATGGAAAAATGCAGGGATGGGAGCGCCGCATCGGGGCGGTTCAGGGCAAAGTCTGCATGAATGTTTCTTCCGGTGCCGTCGGGGACAAGATGGCAGTGCATCGTCTTCAGATACGTATCCGGAAGAGGGAGGAGAAAGACAGACCGGAAGATACCGCCGTAATTCCACCAGTCATAGTTTCTGTCGGGAACGCCTCCCATTTTCCGCTCATTGTTGACAGTCACCACCAGCCGGTTTCCCTTTGGAATAATCTCGTCCGTGATGTCCAATGCAAACGGCGTGAAACCTCCGACATGCCGGCCGATGTATTTCCCATTAAGAAACAGCCGGCACTCATCGGCTGCCCCCTCAAAGCAGAGCAGAACCCGCCCGTTTTTCTCCGTCCGCGGATCATCGAAGGTCCGGAAGTAAATCCCGGTTCCCTCGAAGTAGGTGTACTCCGGCCGGACAGTATTCCAACAGGAAGGAACGGGAATCTTCTCCCAGTTGGAAAAGTCGTAGTCAGTCGGAACCTCGCGGCCGTGGTCATCAGTGCGCACTTCCTGGTAGATCTTTTTGCGGAAGCACATGTCGAATACATCCGGCGCAAAGTTCCATTCGCCATCGAGAGAAACGGTTTTTCTCCCCATCGGCCGGACCAGTGCAGATGCCGTGATGGGAGAAATGCGGAACGCGCTGTCGTAGTCCGCTTCCAGAATGTTTGCATAATCTTCTTTCATGGTTCCAGCCATCGCTGTATCCTCCTGCGTGGTCAAATCGTGAGTTTTGCCTCGATCCCTGTGTAGTCGATCCGGTGAACCGATCCATCCCGCATATGCAGGGTCACGGCGCCGTACACGCCGCTCTGCCAGGGATCTTCCCAGTCGATCTTTTCGATGGGGAAGAGCTCCCTCTCAGTAAAGTCTTTTCCATCCTCTCTTGTGAGCACCTGGGAGAGCAGCACATGGGGCTCTGCCGCATCATAGTGGTGCTGATAGCGGACAGAGGCCGCGAGGATCAAAGACTTTGCCGAGTCCGGGTTGGTGCCGGTTTCCTGCATCAGGGACAGGTCCTGCCAGCCGGCAAAGATGGTCATGGCAAGCTGCCTTGGCTGTCCCATGGCATCCGTCCCCTTCAGGATCATGGCCTTTTCGCCGTTTGGCCCCGCCTTTGTCTGCACAGTGGTTTCGTTGTCCGGGAAACCGAAGGAGCCGAGCGTGAGCCTGGAGGGACGGTGGCAGAGGCGGATCCTGTCACAGCGAAGAATCCCTTCTTCAACCGGGAAGTCCGCAAGATCCATCGCATCGAGCCAGTGCATCTCGATGCCCGTGGATAAGGAAAAGAACGCCCTGCGGTATAGAATTTCCTTCTTGGGTCCGCAGTAGAAGAGGGCATTGGGAATCAGAGAGCACTCCTTTCCGCCCTCCTCATAGGTGAGCTCATACTGCTCGGAGACACTGACCGCCTCCCAGGGGTATTTGGTGCTGTAGCAGAGTTTCCCGTAAGCCCACATGCCCCGGGTGTCCGAGACATCCTTTACCACCTTGCCGGTGCGAAGCAGGGTCTCACCGTTGGCCGGGTGGTTGGAAGTGCAAAGGCCCGGGCCGTCCAGAACGGTGACCTTCACCGGGCGGGTTTTGTCGGAAAAAGTGCCCGCCTGTTCTGTGGCACTCCAGAAAGGGTGATCTTCCGGAAAGTACAGGCACAGGAAGGCCTTCCCCAGCCAGTAGACCGACTCTGCGCAGGAGTAGGGCTGCACCAGCGGGGAGAAGGGACCATAAAAGCCAATGGAAGGAACCCCGTCTACCAGAAAGTCATCCCGGGAGAGAAACTGCAGGAGGGATCCGGAGGCGATGCGGCGCGCAAGTCCCGGATTTGCCGTGGGGTGGGAGAGGAAGAAGTTGGCCTCCAGGGGGCTCACCGCGCCGCAGCGGTAGATTCCGCTTCGTCCCCACATGTTCGTCCAGCCGTCTGCGTCGAAGAAGTCCGGATAGGTCTGCATCAGGAGATTTGACTGCTTCTCGAATGCGGCGGCCAGTTCCGGCATCTCTTCGTATCCGTACCAGGCGCACCAGAGCGGGGTATAGGTGTTGAAAGCCCAGGCGCTGTAGTAGTCAAAACTCTGGCCGTCCCGGTACCACCCGTTCCCCACCGAGTAGTGGAGAATGGCGGCAGCATGTTCTGCCATGAGGGAGGAATCGATGGGGTAGCCGTTCTGATACAGGAAAGCGAGGTCAAGCATGTTGAAGAGACGCCAGTTCTGGGGGACGGTGGCATGCACCGCCCAATCCTGCAAAAAAGCGGCGATCTGGTCCTGGTCCTTTTTGGAATAGCAGTCCCAGATCTGTTCCCGGCAGGCCCAGAGCCCGATGACCAGGGCACAGGTCTCCACGGTCTGCTGAAAGCAGATATCGTCCCGATGTTCCCCGGAGAGGGCCTGCATCTGTTCGTAGCTTCCCACAAAGAGGGGATCGTCAGGATTCGTGGCCCGCAGGATCTGCCTTGCATAGTAGTCTGCGATCCGGATTCCGTGGATCATGGTGTCCGGATTGTTTCGGATCAGCATGCATCCGATAAAAAAGGTCCTTGTCAGTCCCTCAAATTCCTCGGCACGCTTCTCCCGCTCAAGCTGGGAGCTGGGAACGCCCTGGTGAGGATAGGTGATTGCAAATTCGCTGCGCGGCACGATCATTGGTTCGTCGATACTCTGGATTTTTGAAAAGGCGCCCTCCAGGAGGTACTGTCCCGCCTCGATCCAGCTCTGCCGCGTCATGCCCGTGATTGGACTCTTTTGCCAGTCTTTGGTAGCTGCTTCAAAATGCATCTTATTTTCCTCTTTATGAATGTTTTCCTGTCGTCCCACGGAGACAGGAAAACGCATCTGGCTTTGAAAAACTCAGAAAAAGGCACCATTCCGGATTTCTTTGACCTTCCGAAATGGTGCCCGGTATGTTACCAGTAGACGCACCAGTCCGGATTGGTGACGCGGGTCAGTGCCTCAAGCAGGAAGTAGTCTCCCCAGATGACGCACTCCTCGGTGCCCTCCGGGGTGCAGGTATTGAACGGGCTCTTGTGCGAGTAGGTGCTGTGCAGCAGGAGACCGTTTGTGGGGGTATCCGGGCGGGCAAGGCAGGTGTCGATGCAGGCCTTCAGAAGGCGCTTTGCGGTTAGGACAAGAGACGCTGCCTCGCCTTCCGCAAGGTATCTGCTCATCTCCAGCATGCCGCAGACCGCGATCGCCGCGGAGGAGGCATCCCTTGGCTGGAAGATGCCGCCGTTTTCATTTGTCCCGGCGCTCTCGGTAAACGGCGCTTCCCCGTGGATGGAGGGATCCAGAGCATACCCGTCCCCATCTCCGAAGGAGAGATCCCAGTAGGGGATCAGGTCTTTGGGAAGGTGGGAGAGAAAGTATGAGGTGACCTTTCGGAAAGCAGCCAGATAGGCCTCCTCTTTCGTTTCGCGAAAAGCAAGCGCGGTTCCGTATACGGCCCAGGCCTGCCCCCTTGCCCATGCAGAGCCATCCCGGTAGCCCTGGCAGGTGGCACCGTGGTCAAACAGACCGGTTTTGGGGTTCATGAAGACGGTGTGCCAGGTGGAACCGTCCTCCCGGATCACGTTTGCGAGAGCCGTGTGGATGTGGGAGAGAGCAACCTCCCGGTACTTCGGATCCTCTGTGACGGAGGAAGCCCAGAAGAGCAGGGGAACATTCAGCAGGCAGTCCACAATAAACCGGTAGTTCTCCGGTGCGCCCATCTTTCCCCAGGCCTGCAGAAATTTACCCACGGGCTGATACCTTGCAAGGAGCTGATCGGCCGCAAGGATCGCTGCGTGTTTTGCGTCGTCATCGGACAGGAGCCGCCAGGCGGCAACGCAGGAAGGCGTGTAGAGAAAGCCCATGTCGTGGTGATCCACATCCTCTTTGTTCTCGATTCTTCGAAGGAAATCCGCAGCCTGTGTCTTTCCCGCGTGAAGCAGAGCCGCCTTTTTGGCGGGATCTTCCTGCGCCTCATAGGAGAGCCACACAAGTCCCGTCCAGAATCCGGTGGTCCAGCCAAGGTTGGGTCCTGGCTGGTAATAGAGATCCTTTGAGGCGGCACCGGGAAAGGCCGTTGTGAAGGTGGAGAGATTTTCCTGCGTCCTTTGAACGCAGAACTTTCGTGCCGCCCATGCCTCTTCTTCGGTGATGGAAGGGCTGTTTTCCAGTTCCTCTTTTGTAATCCAACGCTTCATTTCAATACTCCTCCTTTGTCTTGCCAGATGCATTAGAGTATAGCACCGGATTACCCCTTGACACCGCTGGATGCAACTCCCTCAACGAAGTACTTCTGCAGAGAGAGGAACACGATCAGGACCGGAATCAGGGACAGAACGGATGCCGCCATGATCAGTCCGTATTCGGCGGAGTATTGGGAGATGAACATCTTCAGTCCAAGCTGCAGGGTCTTTTTCTTTTCCGAAGTCAGGTAGATCAAAGGTCCAAGGAAGTCGTTCCAGGTGTTCACGAAGGTAAAGATGATCAGAGTGGAGATGGCCGGCTTGGAGAGCGGGAGCATGATTTTCAGGTAGATCCCGTACTCGCTCATTCCGTCAATTCTGGCCGCCTCGCAGAGGGAATCGGGGATCCCCTGATAGAACTGGCGCATCATGAACACACCGAAAGCGGAGAAGGCCTGCAGAATGATGATAGCAAGGTGGGTATCCGCCAGACCAAGCTTGCGCATGAAGATGAACTGGGGAACCATGTATACCTGCCACGGCACGGCAATCGTGGCAACGTAGCAGAGAAACAGGGTATTGCGTCCCTTGAAGTGGAGCTTTGAGAAGGCGTATGCGGCAAAGCTGGAGGTCAGGATCTGCAGGAATGTCACGATCAGGGTCAGTTTGACGGTGTTGAGCGTGAATGTGGCGAGCGGGATCTTTTTCCAGATATCGACGTAGTTCTGCCAGCGGGGACTGCTGGTAAACCACTCATAGGGAATCACGAAGATGTCCTTATTCTGCTTGAGTGATGCCGAGATCATCCAGACAAAGGGAACCAGCATGATCACAGCGAGCAGGATCAGCAGCGCATATGTGATCACCTGCGCAACGGTGCGATTTTTGGATTTACTTTTCATCATTGCCTCCCTTATTCGTTTTCACTGCGGCTCTGACCGCGGAACTGGATCAGCGTGATCACCAGCACGATCAGGAACAGAACCATCGATGCAGCAGATGCCTTGCCGAGCTTCCAGTTGCGGAATGCCTCTTCGTAGATGTAGTACACCAGGACGATGGCGCTCTTGTTGACAACGCCGTTGGAACCGCCGGCCAGCATGTAGACGATGTCATAGACCTTGAAGCAGTTGATGGTGAGAATAATGGTGACGAAGAAGGTAGTGGGCCGAAGCTGTGGGAGAGTAACGTGGAGAAATTTCTGCCAGGCGCCGGCACCGTCAAGGCTTGCCGCCTCGTACAGTTCCGTGTTGACGCCCTGAAGTCCTGCGAGATAGATGACCATGTAATAACCCATGTTTTTCCAGATCGAGAACATGATGATGGTCAGCATGACCGTAGAGGGAGCGGCGGCCCACTTGCTTGCTTCCATGTGGAGTATGTTGACCAGGAACTGGTTCGCAATGCTGCCCTTGGCAGGAGAGAAGATCATGTTCCAGACGGCGGCAACAGCAACCAGGGAGGCAACATAGGGGAAGAAGACGACGGTTCGGAAGAAATTGCGTCCACGGATCGGTCGGTTCAGCAGCATGGCCAGGCCCAATGCAATGATCAGCGTAAAGGGAACGGTGAAGACACTGTAGACCAGGGTGTTCTTCAGAGCGGAGAGAAACCGGTCGTCGGAGAAGATGTCCCGGA
The DNA here is from genome assembly GCA_051886435.1 of Lachnospiraceae bacterium. Taxonomy (GTDB): domain Bacteria; phylum Bacillota; class Clostridia; order Lachnospirales; family Lachnospiraceae; genus CAG-791. The sequence goes on along the minus strand of JBJEYC010000429.1, from coordinate 8,335 downwards.
AGTTTGCAAGGCCGATGAAATTCATGGCATTGTTTCCGTCCCAGTCCGTGAACGCCATGATAAAGGCCATGACAATGGGGCCCAGGGTGAAGACGGCAAAACCGATGAAATTTGGTGCGATAAAAGAGTAGGCGATCAGTGTGCGCTTGCGGTTCCGTTTCTTCCGCGACAGAAGCGCCTCTGACTCGACGGCTTGAACTTGCTGACTCATAGACATTCCTCCCGTTTCTTTGGCTTTTTGGGTATAAAAAGTGCAGAGGCCAGTCTGCCACAGGAACCGGCTTGCATTTGCCTCTGCACATCTCTTCGTTTCCTGGCGAACTGAAATCCCGATTTACTGGTTCAGAATTTCCTGTACGCCTTCATTCATGGCAGCGATTCCGTCATCTACGGAAATGGACTCCGTCATGATCAGGTCATGCTGCTCGTTCAGGACCGTCTCGATCTCAGATGCCTTGTCGTTGGCGGGCATCTCCAGGTATGCATTGGTTGCCACCAGTGCCTGCTTGGAATTTTCGTCGGTCGGGAACCCATCCATCGAGGAGATCAGATCCACGATCTGGTCGTTGGTCATTGCGGGGATATTTCCGGTGCCGGCAAGAACCTCAGCGCCTTCCTCACCGCAGACGAACTTGACGAACTCCCAGGCAGCGTCCTTGTTCGGCGCACTGGTCGGAATGCCCAGGCAGGTGATTGTGGAGAGGGTGGATCCGGGCTCTACGCCATCTGCGTGGGGATACTTGACGATGCCCCAGTTCGTGCAGTCGGTGTACTCACCGGACTGGATCTTGCTGATCAGCGTGGAGATGAACCAGCTTCCCATGTTCATCATGCCGATGTTGCCCTGTGCGAATGCATCGGAGTAGTGAAGGCCCTGGGTCTTTAAGGTTGCATAGTCCATGCAGACGCCGTCTTCCTGCTCTTTCAGTGCCATCTCGTAGTAGGGCTTTGCAAATTCGTAATCCCCGTCTGCTGCGGTGTGCTTTCCGTCGAGAATGCCATCCAGCATGATCGTGGATCTCCAGGTGTGATAATGGGCACCATAGACCTCAGAGCCGGGCGTGGTATCGGTGATGCTGCGTGCAAGTGCATCGTACTCATCCCAGGTCATATCATTGGTGGGATAGTCGACACCTGCCTTGTCGAAAACGTCCTTGTTGTAGTAAAGAACCCAGATGTCGGAGCGGAAGGGAAGCTCATAGAGCTGATCGTTGATCTTCAACTGATCGGTGATGCCGCTGTATTTGGTCAGGTCGATTCCGTCACTGGAGATCTTGTCATCGAGGGGCTCGAGAACACCCTTGTTGACGAGCGTCACATAGCCGGGAGTATCCTTGATGGACACCACATCGAAGTTGCTGTCCGAACCGGAGAGCTGTGTGCCAAGAACGGTAGAGTAGTCGGTGGATCCGAGATCGACCATCTCCACGTTGATGTCCGGATGCTCCGCCTCGAAGGCATCGATCAGAGGCTGATAGTAGACGGTGCTGCTCTCATCCCAGAGCGCCCAGGTCAGCGTGGTTGTGCCGGAGCTGTCACCGGAATCCGAGGCGGCGGCCTCTGTGCTGCCCTGCGTGGTGGCTGCAGCAGTGTCGGTGGAACCGGTGGAAGAGCTGCTGCTTCCGCAGCCTGCCAGCATCGATCCTGCCATGATGGCGGTCAGCGCAATACAAAGTGTTTTCCTTTTCATATTCCCTCCTTACGGTAACCTGTGCGGTGATTCCCCTCAAAACGCCTTCCCGAATGGCGGTACCCGGCCGCTTTGTTCTCTTGAACCCACCGCTTTTTCGTGATAGCTTTATTCTATTCGCGTTTTAGTTATGCATAAATGCGAAAAATTTATTGAAACGTGCTGTTTTGTTGTGCTTACTCAACAAAAGATATATTTTTTTTAGATTTCCCTGCACTTTTTTTAACTGCCATGAAAAAGAAGAAACATTTTCATTCTCTGCGAAACCAGATCGTGATTGTCACCATGATGTTTGCAGTGGCGCTCGCCCTTGCGGCCTCTGCAGAGACCTATCTGGTGTCCTACCGGTACCTGCGCAGTGCGCAGAAACAGTCCCTTCGGAACAATCTGCAGGTCCTTGCCGGGGAGATCGACACGGATCTGGACCATACCACGACGTTTCTGAACTGGCTCAGCTTTGACAGCTCTGTGAACAATTATCTCATGCTCGCCTCCCGCGATGATCTCTCATTTTCTTCCTACAAGAGCCAGGCGGTGACGACCTATGACCGCATGCTGGATGAATTCTACAGCTGTGAACTGCGCGGTATTGTGGATCGGGCAGTCATCGCGCCGGCAGACGGAAACACCTTTATCCAGATTATGACCACGACAGGCAACAGCAGATTTGAGACCAGCACACTGATGGCGTCCGATTACTTCCAGAAACTCGTGCAGGAGGACGATGTCTGGACCGGAATCGTGGAGAGCAGTGTGGGGGGAGACAGTCAGAAGGTGATTCCCATTGTCCGGCCGATTTTCAGCAGTTCCTCTTCCAAAATTCTCGGCTGGGTGTATATTGAACTCTCCCCGGATGTTGTGTCCAACCAGTTCTCTCACTATACGCTGGCGGATGGAGAGACACTCTATGTCACCATCGGGGACGGCCACTCCTATGTCTGGCAGGACGGCGTCTTTCAGGAGGCGAAGATCCCGGACAATGTGATTTCCTGCAGCCTGCAGGAAAACGGCTGGTCCATTCATCTTGCCACAAAGACCGGGATGGTTCCTCCAGCAGGAGAGCTGGTCCGTATCGTGGTGCTTTTGTTTGTGTTTATGGTGCTGTTTGGACTGCTCCTCTCGGTGCTTTTGCAGTACCGCATCACGCGCCCGGTCAACCGGCTTCTGGTGAGCATCGGCAGAACGGCAAACGGAGACTTTTCGCGGGATCCCGCCATCGAGTGGGATGACGAGCTTGGGACCATCGGGAAAGGGATCAACGATCTGTCGGAAAACGTGGACCGGATGATGAAAAAGCAGGTGCAGGATGAGCGGACAAAGCAGGAGCTCAACTATGAGATTCTGCAGTCTCAGATCAACCCGCACTTCATGTACAACACACTGAATACGATCAAATGGATGGCGGTCATCCAGGGGGCAGACGGCATCGCAGACGTCTCCACGGCGCTTTCGAGACTTCTGAAAAACGTGGCAAAGGGCAAGGGGAGTCTGATTCCGCTTTCGGAGGAGATCCACCTTGTGGATGACTATTTTACAATTATGAAGTACCGATACTGCGGCACGATCGAGCTCGAGTACGAAATTGCGGACAAGGAGCTTCTTTCCTGCATGGTCAACCGGTTTTCCCTGCAGCCGATTGTGGAGAATGCCATTTTTCACGGCATTGAGCCAAATGGCGGCGCGGGGAAGATTCGGATTCATATCTATCCGGGAGAAAGTAAGGTGGAGACGCCGCTTGCAGATCATCTGGTTCCGGACTGGTTCATGGATGTCACGGACAATGGCGTGGGAATGAGCCAGGAGGCGATTCAAAAGACCCTCTCCGGACAGTCCACGGATGACACCGACTTTTTCCGCCATGTCGGGGTGTCAAACGTGCAGCAGCGCATTCGATTTCATTTCGGGGAGGCATTTGGAATTACAATAGACAGCGTGCAGGGGAAGTACACGACCATGCACTTCCATCTGCCGCAGGTCAGAGAAGGGGAAAGGACAGATGTACAGAATTCTGATTGTGGATGATGAACCGTTGGTGCAGGTTGGACTTCGGTCCATGCTGACCAAGAGCGATCCGGACCGCGTGCAGGTGGTCGGCGCAGCAGCAAACGGGAAAGAGGCACTGGATCTCATTCGGAGCGAAAAGCCGGATATTGTGATTACGGATATCAAGATGCCGGTGATGAATGGCATTGAGCTCATGAAACAGGCCCACCTGATCTCGGGGCATCTTCCGGTCTTTATCATGCTGACCGCATATGAGGAATTCGACCTGGCAAGGCAGGCCATGGCGCAGGAAGCGGTGGATTACCTTGTGAAGATTGAGCTGTCAGAGGAGACGCTCGGCGCCGCGCTGTCGCGGGCGATGGAGCGCGTGGACCGATACCGGAAGCAGCATCCCTCCCAGAAAGAAGGGGAACAGAAAAACCTGGAAGAGTATCGGCAGAAGTTCTTTTTGAAGCTTCTGCACCGGGAATACGAGGCGGACGCCCTGCAGCAGGAGGGAAAGGACCTGGGAATCAACCTGAATTACGACCGATACATTGCGGCATACTGCGTTATTCAGACCGAAAAAGCAGGGGCTTCCACTGCGGGGACCGGGGAGACTTCGGACAACCCGCACATGGTTACCCTGTGTGCTTCCTGCTTTTCGATGGTAAAGGAGATCGTATCCAGATACCTGTCCGGGGAGTTCATCGTGGATGATCTTCACCACTTTACGTTCCTGTATGGCTTTGGAGAGCAGCAGCCGGTTGCGGAACTGATGAATACCATGGAGGAGGCCATTCTGAACGCACAGACCATGATCCAGAACTACTTCAACGTATCGGTCTTCTTCGGAATTGGCACGGCAGTGAACGAGTTATCGCTTGTTCCGGATACCTATGAAGAGGCGATGACCGCAGCAGGGAGAACATCGCCCGCTGAGCCGGTTCTCAGGTTTTCCCATGTGGTGGGGGCAAATCGCAGGTCCGGGAAAGACAAACTGATTGCCTCCATTCAGGATTACATTGACGAGAACTTGAATGGCAAGCTCCAGCTCAATGAGGTTGCCGAGAAGTTCGGCCTCTCCGCGGCCTATCTCTCTGTAATCTTCAAGAAAAACACCGAGGTCGGCTTCTCCGAATACGTCAACACCAAGAAGATCGAGCGGGCAAAGCAGATGCTCCTGCAGGGCGACATGAAGATCTATGAGGTGGCGGACGCGCTGGGATTTGAGTCCGCCTACTATTTCAGCAAGGTGTTCAAGAAGGTTGACGGACACAGTCCCCGGGAGTACATCCAGAGCAAGACTGAAGAAGAGTAAGCGCTGCTCAGGTAAATTTCAGGGTCAGCCGTTTCGCCGCAGTCTCAAGGAGAATGCGGAAGCAGTCATGTTTCCATGCCTTCAGCAGCCGGGGATCCTGAATCGGCAGGCATTCGGCGCGGACATGGGAAGCGCCAGAGACACAAACTGTTGCAAGGTCTCCGATGCGGATCACAAAATCTCCGGATGCGTCCCTCTGAATGGCGGGTTTGTCTGCAGTGATAAGAGACAGGACGCAGGCAAGGTCGGTGTCATACTGATCCTCGATGACCGCATAGCAGGGCGCGTTCTTATAGAGTGTTGATTTCCGCAGCACATGGCGGATCCGCGGATCTCCATAGGCTCCCGAAAGGTCACAGGAGAGACTTGCGGATTCTTCTCCCAGAGAGCAGACTACACCGCCTGCATGAAAGGCAGCCCCGGGCTTTTGTTCGATCACCGTTTCGTGATCATAGAAGGCAGGGAGGTTGTGATAGAGAGAACGCATCGTCCAGATTTCGTATCGCTTTTCGGAGAAGGTCTTCTGTGTGTAGGTCTCCACGCCAAGATCAATGAGCACCGGACTGCCGTCACGAAAGAGGATGACACTCCCCACGTCGTTGTGATTGTGCGCGTCGGCATTGCTGCCTGCTTTTGCAGCAAGCACCGTCCGCGCGTCTCTTGCGATCATCAGTCCCGTACTTTCATACCAGACATCCCGTCCGCTTGCGCGTTCCGGTTTTTCGGCCATCATCATTTCGTGGGCTTCAATCTGAAGCAGATGATAGAAGAGATTCTCTTCCGAGAGCAGGAGCCGCCCGTCATCTTCCTCGGTGGCAAAAGCGCGTTCCACCGCCTGATCCACATCTTTTTCCGGCATGCCGGCACCAAACCATGCATTCTGCCGGTAATCGGCAGCGGCGAATCGGGCCAGATCCTCATTTCCCGTGTACTTTCCAAAGAGATATTCCCGGGCACTGCGATGACCTGCGAGCAGAGAGCAGTCAGCAAAATTCAGATAGTAAGATCCGTCAACGTGTACCGCCCGAATGTAGTCCGCGATCGCGGCGATCAGGGGATGCCGGAATACGGTATCCATGGAATGCGGCAGTATGCGGTCAGTCAGTGCAAGGCAGCCATACAGGCAGAGCCCGGCATGACTGTAATACTGCGCGCCCTCACTGCAGCAGCCGTCATCACCGTACTCATCCAGAAAGTAGTCCAGAGACAGTGCCGCCTGCTCTAATACCGCAGTTTTTTCCTGCAGGGTGAGGTCTGGATCCGTGAAGACACTGAGCAGGATGTTCTGGGTGATCCATGGCGTCCAGTTGAGCATCTGGCTTTTTCCGTCTCCCATCCACCAAAAGTGATAGGAGAGATAGGGCGTGAGGATACGCTCCCGGATTTCTTTCCGGATCGCGCGGGGAAGATAGGGACTGATTTTTTCAAAGGGAGAATGCAAAAGCTGTTCTTCCACACCCAAAATTGCTGCGGTCTCTGCCGCAAAGAGATCCACGATCGGGAAGTCCGGATCAGGGAGACTGTCCTGCTTATGATCGCGCAGTTTTGAATTGTGGGCGGGAAGGCACCAGGTGGATTCCCCGAGGATCAGGCCGGTGCCGTTCAGAATGTCATCCAGAAAACTGCCGTGGTCTGCAAAGCACTCTCCGAGAATGAGTGTGGTGAGTTTGCGCCTGCGGAAAAAGTATTTTTCCTCAAACGCAGCACGGTTCCCGTCTCTGGAAAACCGCAGATAGTCCGTCATGACCAGCTGGGGCCAGGGGAGTTTCGCGGCACTGTCCGCGGCCAGAAGCTCCTGCTTTTTCAGCGCACTGTCTTTTTTGTCCCAGAAGGTTCGGTCAGTAATGGCGTGAAAGTGGAGTGCGCCGGGCATACCTGCCTGCAGAGCGGCCTGCACAGCGTCTTCAATCAGCGTGACATGGGTTGTTCGGATTGGCATGGTGATCCACCACCTTTCTGTGATCGATGTACTGTGGATGGTAGGGCAGCGGGCAGGAAAAGGCCATGCCAGTTCTTTGGGAAAACCTGCACAATTTTCACCAGGCCCGGGGAGGACTCTGCCGCTTCTTTGGAGAATCTAAAAAAAGTGCAGGAACTTCCAGAGAAGATGCCTTTTGCGGCCGGAGGATATCAGATAAGATTCTGATTACAAAAAGCTGGGAGGTGGAAGATGAAAATTCAGGTACAGAATGAGATGGGACAGGAGCTGGCAAAGGTGGAGGGAGAAGAAAGGGTATCCCTCTTTTTCGAGGGAGCATACAAAGAGGGAATGCGCATCGCGTTTACCGGGCTCTCACCGGAGCATTTTTACGTGTTCTCGCCGGACGCGGCCATCGCACCTTCCCTGGTCTTTGTCAAAACCGAGGCATTTACCTATGAGATTCCATTTGGGGAAAAGAAAACCGGAATTGCGGAAAATGCATTTTCGGGAAACCGGCATCTTGCAGCCATTCGCAGGGCTGAGGCGTTTGAGTGGTCCGGAATCCGGAATCTTGCCCTGAATCCGGCAGACCAGCATGGAAAAGTGGAGGTGTATCCGCATGCCTCTGCAAATGTGGAAACCCGCGGAGAGGCAGTTTTCGCAGCCAGAAATGCGATTGACGGCGTGATCTGCCAGAACTGCCATGGGGAGTGGCCATTCGAATCCTGGGGGATCAACCGGGATCCCAATGCAGAGCTTTCGGTTGATTTTGGCAGGGCGGTGGATATCTGTGAGATCCGGCTCTATACCAGAGCGGATTTCCCGCACGACAACTGGTGGATTCAGGGGACTTTGACCTTCTCCAACGGAGAATCCAAAACGTTCCCGATGGAAAAGAAAACGAACACCCCGCATGTCCTTCGATTTGGGACAGAGGGAGCACCGGGCCTTTGCGGCATTCGCTGGCTGAAGCTGGGAAAACTGATCCAGTCACAGGATCCAAGTCCCTTCCCGGCACTGACGCAGATCGAGGTTTACGGCAGGGAGAGTGTGGCCAGGTAAGATCCTGTCTGATATTTTGCGTCTCCCGGACTACTCCGTGGATCGGAGTCGGGGAATTGCCTGAGGCAGAAAGAAAAAACATGGATTGATAAGCAAATGGCCGAGGACAGCAATGCCCTTGCCGATCTCGAAGCGATGTTCGGACAGGATGACGAGAAGACCAAGGCTGCGGAGCGCACAGTTCTGACGCAAAACCTGGAAGGTTTGCCAGCGGTTTCCCGGAATGGGACATACACCCGCTGGTTGATTACTGAAAATTATCGGAAACGCAAAGACTGGCCCTGCCAACTTGGCAGGACCAGCTTTTTTATATGTATTGAATTTCCTGAAGAAGCGCTGCCCCGTTGGCGGCAGCTGT
>JBJEYC010000428.1:0-5747 GCA_051886435.1 Lachnospiraceae bacterium | reverse complement strand
TGAACAGCGGGCTCTGCAGCATCTCCAGGACGGTGTTGTCGTGGATGTTGGTGTTCGAGAAGTGAATGAACACGCAGGGCTCCGCGTCGCCGTTGGAGTTGATGTGGAAGTAGTTCCGGCCTCCGGCAATGCAGCCGCCGACGTACTCGCCATCGTTCTGGAAGTCCATCGGATAGAAGCAGATCGGGCACTCCTGAGAGCGGATGTACCGGATCCTGTCGATCATGTACTTTCTCTGCTCCACGGTGGGCATAAGCTCGGGTGCGGCGTTGTTGCCGACCGGCATCAGGTGGAAGTAGAAGCCGAAGCGGGCACCCTTCTCCTCCAGAAGGTGGAAGAAGTCATCGGAGGTGACAGCCTCGACATTGGCTCTGGTGTAGCAGATCGAGGTGCCAAAGATGATGCCGTACTTCTTCAGAAGGTCCATCGCATGCATGACCTTTGCGTAGTGGCCGGCGCCGCGACGGGCATCATTGGTCTCCGGAGTTCCCTCGATGGAGAGCATGAAGGTGATGTTGCCGTCCTTCTGCACGCGCTCGCACATCTCCTCATTGATGAGGGTGGAGTTGGAGTACAGGGCAAAGAAGCAGTCTCTGTGCTTCTCGGCCAGCTTGAAGATGTCGTTCATGCGGACGGTCGGCTCGCCGCCGGTCATCATGTACAGGTGCACGCCGAGTTCCTTGCCCTCGGTGACGATCTTGTCCATGTCCTCATAGGAGAGGTTGGACTTGTGGCCGTAGGTGCCGGACCAGCAGCCGACGCAGTGCATGTTGCAGGCCATGGTGGGATCGAAGAGGATCAGCCACGGGATATTACAATGGTATTTCTCACGGTTCTCACGGATCTTCTTGGTGCCGCAGAGGAATGCCTCGTAGCCGAGCGTCATGATAAAGTTCTTCGCATACCCGGGATCCGTGTCATCGATAATGCGGTTGATGTACTTGATCCACTTGGAAGTGTTGTTGCGCACTCCGGCACGGACCTTGTCAAAGGTTGCCTTGTTCTTGTCGTTGCCGATGAACTTCTGGGTCAGATCGATGATCTTGAGATAGGAGTCCACCCGGTCCTCATAGCTCTGTCCCTTGATGTGCTTGAACAGGCCGTCGACCGCCACAGACACCGCCTGGCGCTCTGCAGCGTGTTTCATGTTCTCGATTGCATTTGCCATTGAAAAATCTCCTCACACTTCAGGAAACCACTTGCCGAAATGACAGAAATTGACCGATTTCCCAGATAACGAGTGTATTCTATCCCCCGCCCTGTCCTTTTTCATCGGACAAAAATCCCGATCTGTCCCTTCGGGTCATCCATATAAGAGGGGGAGTGACAGCAAGCTTCTGAATTGTCTGATAAATATATGTCATTTCTTTTGCCAAACTGCGGGGCAGCCGTTATAATAGAGAAAAGGGGAAATTTCCCTACATCTGTTTCCGTTGCGATACTGCCTGACTCGTCATCCATTTCCGTTTAGGAGGCTTATCTGATGAATACCGACCGGCTCAAAGTGCTTGTGAATATCTACCTGGAGAGAAAAGAGGATCTGCTCTCGAGCAAGGAGGATGTCCGCAAAAAGTGGGAAGCGGTTGCGGTCTGCGCAGAAAACTGGGACGTAAACGCGGCGGACTTCGGGGATATGTTCGCAAAGGCCATGGCTGCCGCCTCTCCGGTGCTCGATGAGCACGATGCCCACCCGATCGAGGGCATCCAGGCGCTGTGCGAAGCCGGAAAGACAGAAGAAGTGCGCAGTGCTTTCCAAGATCTGATCTCCCCGGACGGCGGAGATCTGGTCGCCCGCCAGCAGCGGCTGACCCGCTTTGTCAAAACCGTCAACGGACTGCTTGAGGAGACCGCCCCGGACCGCTGGGATTACCGCCAGCGCATCCGCACGGCGATCCGCTACCTGTTCGTGATCCGTCCGGCGGACAACTACAGCTTCCACGCCTCTGAGGCAGCTGCCTTACAGGGCTACTGCGAAGTGGAGGAGGAGATCGGATACGACAGGACACTGAATCTTCCCAATTACTACCACATGTGCGACGACATTGCGGACTACCTGGGCACGAGAAAGGATCTTCTGACCTTTGTCCAGTCTCTCGTGAATGAGTCAACCTCCTCCCGCAATCCGGACGATCTGGACCCGAATCACCACATCCTGGTCTGCGACCTCATGGGCGCCGCTTACCGGCTGGATTTCTACAGCGACAAGCAGGCAACCCGCAAGTCCAAGATCAGCTCCGTGCAGTTGAAGAAGATGGAGCGCACGAGGCAGCGGGCGGAGCTTCTGGACCGGCGTGAGGAAATTGTGGACCGGCTCGATGCCCTGAAGGTGAACGAGAGAAAGGCCCAGGTACCGGACATCACCGGAAAGACCGTGGTCCATCAGGTCTTCGGCGAGGGCTCCGTGGACAGCCAGGACGGGCGCTACTTCATGGTGACATTCACCGACGGAACGAAGAAGAAGTTCGCACTCCCCGGCGCCATCGTGAACGGCTACCTCTCCTTTGACGGTTCCAAGGACTATGTGGACGCCCTGCAGCAGCTGGAGGCAGCCGCCCAGAACAGCCGAAGCGTCGGCAAGGAGTTGGACTCCATCGACGTGCAGCTGCAGATGCTGGAGTAATCGCAATCCCTTTTCAAAATCATACAGACCAAACGGCAGAGCGGACGGGCAGGTCCCGGTCCGCTCTTTTTGTCCGCGAGCATCCAAGGAGTGACACAAAAAATGGAAAAGCAACCCACAACGCAGCGCGAACAGCTGGGCTCTCGGCTCGGCTTCATCCTGCTCTCCGCAGGCTGTGCCATCGGCATCGGAAATGTATGGAAGTTTCCCTGGCTGGTGGGGCAGAACGGAGGCGGAGCCTTTGTTCTGATCTACCTGTTCTTCCTGCTGATCATGGGCGTCCCCGTGATGACCATGGAGTTTGCCATGGGCCGGGCCGCCAAGACCAGTCCGATCTACATGTATCAGAAGCTCGAGCCCAAGGGCACCTTCTGGCACTTTCACGGGGTGGTGTCCCTGATCGGCAACTACTGCCTGATGATGTTTTACACGACGGTCTGCGGCTGGATGTTCCAGTACTTTGTACGGGAGCTCCGGGGCGACTTCACCGGTATGGACGCGGACGCCGTCTCCAATGTCTTCAGTGAGATGCTCACCAGCCCCGCCCTCCAGGTGGGCTATATGGCCGCAGTGGTGGCCCTTGGCTTTCTGATCCTGGCAAGGGGGCTGCAGAAGGGCCTGGAGCGGGTGACCAAGGTCATGATGAGCGTTCTGCTCATCATCCTGGTGATTTTGGCCATCCACTCGGTCCTGCTGCCCGGCGGGGGCGAGGGCCTTGCGTTCTACCTGCTCCCGAACCTGGACACCGTGCGCCGCGTGGGCATTCTGAACATCATCACCGCCGCCATGACCCAGTCCTTCTTCACGCTCTCCATTGGTATCGGCGCAATGGCAATCTTCGGCAGCTACATCGGAAAAGACCGGGCGCTGAACGGAGAGGCCGTACGGGTCTCCCTCCTGGATACCTTTGTGGCCGTGATGTCAGGCCTTGTGATCTTCCCCGCCTGCTCCGCCTATGGAGTGGAGTCAGGGAGCGGCCCTTCCCTGATCTTCATCACCCTGCCCAACGTCTTCAATCACATGCCGCTGGGACGGTTCTTCGGCGCCCTGTTCTTCGTGTTCATGAGCTTTGCTGCCTTCTCCACGGTACTGGCGGTCTTTGAGAACATCATCGCCATGGAGCGTGATCTGCACGGCTGGAGCCGGAAGAAGGCCTGCGGCATCTGCTTCGTGCTGGTCTTTCTCCTCTCGCTTCCCTGCGCCCTTGGCTTCAATGTGCTCTCCTTTATTCAGCCTTTGGGAGAGGGCACCACATTCCTTGACCTCGAAGACTTTGTGGTCTCGAACCTGCTGCTCCCCTTCGGCGCCCTGCTGTACGTGTTCTTCTGCACCCGCAAAAACGGCTGGGGATTTGACAACTTCCTCGCGGAGGCAAACACCGGAAAGGGCATGAAGTTCCCTGCCGCCTTCCGCTGGTACTTTACCTACATTCTGCCTGTTCTGATCCTCATTGTGATGATCCTGGGCCTTGTCTGAAAGGAGCTGCATGTCAGAGTTTTCCTATTGTCTCTATGATCTGGACGGAACGCTCACCGAGTCCGCCCCCGGTATCACAAAATGCGTTCAGTACGCCCTGGAGGGTCTGGGAATTCACGAGCCGGACCTTGCAAATCTCGAGAGCTTTGTGGGCCCGCCCCTCGGGGACGAATTCCGCAGGCGCTATCACCTGAGCGATGCGCAGTGCCTCTTTGCGATTGACCGGTACCGGGAACGGTATCAAAAGACCGGCATCTTTGAGTGCACCCTCTACCCGGGGATCCGGGAGCTTTTATCCTCCCAGGCCGCGGCAGGGCAGCACCTTGCCGTCGCCTCCTCCAAGCCGGAGGCCTTTGTGCGGCAGATCTGCGAGCACTTTTCGATCGCACCGTACTTTTCTGAGATCTGCGGCGCCCCGATGGACGAAGAGAAGCAGGGAACCGGCGGGAAGACCAGCAAGGAGCTCGTGGTGGAGCGGGCCCTGCAGGGGCTCGGCGTCCTGTCCGATCCCGAAAGAAAAGCCCGCACCGCAATGGTGGGAGACCGCTGTTTTGACGTGCAGGGAGCCCTCTCCAACGGTGTGATCCCGGTGGGGGTTACCTACGGCTACGGCACAAGAGAGGAACTGGAGAAGGCGGGGTGCACCAGGATCGCAGAAGATGCGGGCGCCCTCGGTAAGATTCTGCTCTCCTGAGGGGAGAGCACAGGAGGAAGTCATGGGAAACACCACGGGTCGCGGAAGAAGAGAACAGATCCTGCACGTGCTGGTGCCGGTCTTTGCCTTCACGCTCCTGTTTGAGATCCTCGGAACCCTGTTTTCGGTTCTTCTTGGCATGCTCTCCGGATCGCAGAATACGACTCTTTTTGTGTTTGCAACCCGCCACGCTCAGTCCCTGCAGGCCGTTGGAAATGCCGTCGCCTGCGCGGTTTCCTGCGCCTTCTTTCTGCCATCTGCAAGGCGTGAAATTCAAAGCTTTTTGCAGTCCCGCCAGTCCCCGAAGATGACAGGCGCCTGGGAGACCGCGGTGCACCATGTCCCCGGCGGTGCGCAGGGGGCTCTTTTCTTTCTGCTCGCCTCCGCCCTGTTTTTGTCCGCGGGGATCAACATCCTCCTCTCCCTGACAGGGCTCACAGAGCTTGCGGGCACTGCCTCAGACATGACACAGAACACCCTTTCCGATCCCGCCTACCCAGTTCTGGCGGTCCTTCTCTACGGCTTTCTCACCCCCGCCGCAGAGGAGCTGATCTTCCGGGGCCTTGCCTTCCTGCGCCTGCGCACGGCCTTTGCAGGAAAGGAAGAGCACCGAAGGACCCTCTTTGCCTCCCTCCTTCGCGCGTCCGGTACCATCCCCGCGGCCATCTTTTCCGCTGTCCTCTTTGCCATTTACCACGCAAACCTTCCTCAGGGAATCTATGCCTTTGTCCTCGGCACCCTCTTTGCCCTCTCTGTGGAGATCACCGGCCGCTTTTCCACAGCCGTCTTTCTGCACAGCGCCTCCAATCTTCTGATCTTGCTCTTCTCCCTGACAGGACTGTATAATGAACTCGTCACACCCATCTGGTGTGCCTGCTTTCTGCTGCCCGGGCTTTTATTCTCTGCCCTTCTTGTCTTTTTCCTGCAGGGCGGACCACGCAGACGGTAAGCAGAACC
>JBJEYC010000427.1:3052-5749 GCA_051886435.1 Lachnospiraceae bacterium | reverse complement strand
ACTTCAACGAGCATCCGGAGCACTTCGATCCCCGTCAGTATCTCGGCGATGGCCGCGCAAACGTCAAGGCCATTGTTGAGCACAAGATCAAGGACGTCCTTGGTTCTGACAACAAGATCTGAGGCGATTCCGTCAGCGGATTCTTCTGAATCTCATAGGACTGCAGCTTCTGACAACAGGGGCTGCGGTCCTTTTTTTGTCCAGAAGATGTGAAACAGCACAATGCCGGATCAATCTGCGGATAAACAGTCAGATTCTAAGAATCCTCACAAGAGAACCGGCGGGATTTTGACTGGAAATAGCAATATCTCACAAACTGACAGGGGGATTTTCGGCGTTCTGCAGTATAACTTTTTCTTGCGAACGTGATGGGGGTTACCTATAATCAAAGTATCTGAAAACGATTACATCGGGGTTTCATGATCTTTTACCCGATGAATGGAGGAAGAAAATGTTTGAGGAGAAGAACTGGGAACCGGAGTTTTCGCAGAGGCTGGCCAGCTGCTATGACGAGATGAAATGGCTGTACGGGGAACTCTACAGCGGAGATATGCACGCCTTCGACTACTTCTGCGATATGCTGCACCAGTATTACGCGGAGCGCAGTGAAAAGCTCAGGCAGTGGGACCGGGCCAGAGAGGTGGTCCCGGACTGGTACACCGGCAACGAGATGATGGGAATGCTGATGTACACCAACTGCTTTGCCGGGACCCTGAAGGGTGTGAAGAGCCACCTGGACTATATCGAGGAGTGCGGCGTCAACTACGTGCATCTGATGCCGCTCCTGGAGAGCCCTGCGGGCCGCTCCGACGGCGGATACGCGGTCGCGGACTTCCGGAAGGTGGACCCTGCCCTGGGAACCATGGATGATCTGGCAGATCTGGCTGACGAGTGCCATGAGCGGGGCATGAGCGTATGCCTGGATTTTGTCATGAATCACACCAGCGAGGACCACGAGTGGGCAAGAAGAGCCCGCGCCGGAGAAAAGGAATATCAGGACCGGTACTTCTTCTTCGACAACTGGGATATCCCGAACGAGTTCGAAAAGACCGTTCCTCAGGTCTTCCCGCAGACCGCGCCCGGGAACTTCACCTGGTGTGAGGAGGCTCACAAGGTGGTCATGACCACCTTCTACCCCTACCAGTGGGATCTGAACTATCACAACCCCACGGTCTTCAACGACATGACCGCAAACATGCTGTTTCTGTGCAATCACGGCGTGGACATCGTGCGCCTGGATGCGGTCCCCTACATCTGGAAGACCATCGGCACCAACTGCCGCAACCTCCCGCAGGTCCACACACTGGTCCGCATCATGCGGATGGCCACCGAGGTGGTCTGCCCCGGCACCCTGCTTCTTGGCGAGGTGGTTATGGAGCCCTCCAAGGTTGTGCCGTACTTTGGCACCGTCGAAAAGCCCGAGTGCCAGATGCTCTACAACGTTACAACCATGGCCAGCACCTGGCATACTGTCGCGACCCGGGACGTGCGCCTGTTAAAGCACCAGCTCTCCACGGTGTTTGCCCTGCCCAAGCAGTACACCTTCCTGAACTATCTGCGCTGCCATGATGACATCGGCTGGGGCCTGGACTATGACTTTCTGAAGCAGTTCGGCATCGAGGAGGTGGCCCACAAGAAATATCTGAATGACTACCTGAAGGGCGCCTGGTACGGGAGCGACTCCCGCGGTGAGCTCTACAACGATGACCCGAAGCTCGGTGACGCGAGACTGTGCGGCACCACTGCATCCCTGTGCGGGATCGAGGCAGCGGAGTACGAGAAGAATGACGGGAAGCTCGCCCGGGCAATCCGTCTGGATCTGATGCTCCACGCCTTCCTGTTCACCCAGAGCGGCATTCCGGTTCTTTATTCCGGAGACGAGATCGGCCAGCTCAACGATTACACATATCACGATGATCCGCTCAAGCGGGACGATTCCCGGTATCTGCACCGCGGAAATCTGAAGTGGGATGACGTGGCAAAGCGCAAGGATCCCTCCACCCGCCCCGGAAAGCTTTTTGCGGGCATCACTCGTCTCGCCAAGCTCCGCCGCTCCTTTGACGTCTTCGACTCCCAGGCGGATGCCTGGATCGTGGAGACCTGGAACGACCACGTGCTCGGTATCGGCCGCTACTACAAGGGCCAGAAGCTGATTGCGCTGTTCAACTTCTCAGAGTTTGATCAGACTGCCTGGGTCAACGAGCAGGAGGACTACTACGACATGCTCACCGGGCAGAAGCGCCCGGCCCGCGCGGTGGGTATCCCTGCCTATGATTTCGCGTGGCTTCTGACTTCCTTCAATACCGCCGGCAACCCGGTTCTGGAGGAAGAGCGGGGCGAGATGCGCATGGCAAAGATCGGAGAGACCTTTGCAAAAGAGCAGAAGGCAAAGAAGGCTGCAAAGACAGCCGGGAAGGCAAAACAGACAGGCGGGGCAAAGGAGAAGAAGCCTGCCAGGAAGCAAAACGCGAAGAAGGCCGGCAGCGGCGCTTCAGCGAAGAATCCCCGGCAGATCCCGGCAAAAGCTGACACAGACAAAAAGACTGTGGTAAAGGCGGACACGCAGAAGAAGCCGGCTGCGAAGGCTGACACGGCAAAGAAGCAGGTTGTAAAGGCTGACACGGAAAAGAAGGCCGTGGTAAAGGCCGACATGGAGAAGAAACCGGTCGCGAAGGCAGACACCGAGAAGAAACCGGT
>JBJEYC010000427.1:0-2952 GCA_051886435.1 Lachnospiraceae bacterium | reverse complement strand
GAGAAGAAACCGGTCGCGAAGGCAGACACCGAGAAGAAACCGGTTGTGAAGGCAGACACCGAAAAGAAGCCGGTTGCGAAGGCAGACACAGAAAAGAAGCCAGTGGTAAAGGCCGACACGCAGAAAAAGGCGGTTGCAAAGGCAGACACCGAAAAGAAGCCGGTGGTAAAGGCCGACACGGCAAAGAAGCCCGTGGTGAAGGCAGACACCGAAAAGAAACCGGTGGCGCAGGCAGACACGAAGAAGATCCCCCTGACAGCAGAGCATCCTGCCACGGCATCAGCCCTTGTGCATCCCGCTAAGGACGAGTGATCCGGGCATCAGACCGACAGCATTTGAGGATAGGAGGAGGGCACGCCAAAGAGGGTGTGCCACGTAGAACATGACAATCAAGGAAGTGGCCAGACTGGCCGGCGTCTCACCGGCGGCAGTCAGCAGATATATGAACGGCGGCTCCATCAGTGTGGAGAAGTCGGAGAAGATCAAGGCGGTGATTGAGCAGACCGGGTACCGGCCGAACCCCTCTGCACAGGTCATGCGGACGGGCCGGGGCGGACAGATCGGCATCATTGTGCCGAAGGTCTACTCGGATTCGGTATCTCAGATCCTGGACGGCGTTTCCGCGCGGCTCAGCGAGAAGAACTACATGGTGATCCTGGGCACTACCGGCGGGGACCGGGACAAGGAAATCCGCTACATCGAGTCCATGCAGAACAGCCAGGTGGCGGGCATCATTCTCATGGGAACTGTGATGACGCCGCGGCTGCGGGACGCGATTGCAGCCAGTGAAAAGCCGGTGGTGGTCACCGGCCAGAACTTCCAGGGCATCCCCTGCGTTTACCACGATGACTTCCACGCGGTGCGGGAGCTGACGGAGCGGATGCTGGGACGGGGCAGGACCCACCTCGCCTTCATTGGTGCCATGGAGGAGGATGCGGCAGCTGGCAAAGCACGGCGCCTTGGCTGTGAGAGCGCTTTTACCGCCGCGGGATTTGACGTGGCGGATCTGCACGAGACGATTGCCCCGTTCACCTCGGACGGCGGCAGGGCAAAGATGCAGGAACTCCTCTCGGAGTACCCGGACATCGACGGTGTGATCTGCGCGACGGACCGGATCGCCCATGGGGCGATGAGCGCCATTCACGCAGCGGGCCGCCGGATCCCGGAGGACATCGCCATTGCAGGTGTCGGGGACAATTGGGCGGACACGATCTCCCAGCCCCCGCTGACCACTGCCCACCTGTACTATCGGCAGTGCGGCCTGACCGCGGCGGACATGCTCATCAAACTCATCGAGAGTGAAGATCCGGACCAGCCGGTGACACAGACCATGCTGGAGTACACGATCGTGGAAAGAAAGAGTATGTGATGGGAAACAAAAAACTGATCTTCATCGACATTGACGGCACACTCACCCTGCCGGGAGAAAACGAGCCCCCAAAGAGTGCGGTGGAGGCGATCCACAAGGCACAGGAAAAGGGAAACAAGTGCTTCCTGTGCAGCGGGAGAAACTGGGATATGCTCTCGCCGCTTCTTCGTTATGGCTTTGACGGCGTGATCGCAAGCTCCGGCGGATATGTCACCTGCAATGACGAGGTGCTCTATGACTGCCCGATGACAAAGGAGCAGCGGGACACCGCTCTTACCGCACTCCACCGGCACGGAGTCTTCTGCACGATTGAGGCCAAAACCGGTTCCTGGGGGGATCAGAACATGGATGCCTTCCTGAAGGACCAGCCGGCGGGCAACAGTGAGATCGAGCGCTGGCGCAAGGCCCTCGCCTCGAACCTGGGCATCCGCCCGATGGCAGAGTACGACGGAAGCCCGATCTATAAGGTTGTCATCATGTGCAATGAGGCATCCCAGCTCGACGAGGCAAGAGCGCTTCTGGAGAAGGACTTCCACTTCGTGATCCAGGAGGTGACCGCCCACAGCTGCCTGAACGGTGAACTGGTCAACCGCAGATTCGACAAGGGACAGGGGGTCCGGCAGATCTGTGAAAAGCTGGGCGTTCCCATTGAAGATACGGTCGGCTTTGGTGACAGCATGAACGATCTTGAGATGATGCAGACCGTGGGGATGCCCGTCTGCATGGGAAACGGTGCAGAGGCACTGAAGAAGATCAGCAAACTCGTCTGCCCGCCGGTACAGGAAGACGGTCTCGCCAAAGCCTTCGAACAGCTGGGACTTTGTTGAGCGACGTTTCAGCGAGGCTGTGCGGCATTGCTAATATAAATCAACACTTTTCTGTAAAAGTGCACAAAATCGACGTGTAAAAATCTCCGTATTGGGCATATTTACAAATGCCGGCAATAAATTTACAATTAATGTTGAAAAGGCTTTGAAAACGATTGCACATCGCAACACGGCCAGAAAAACCCACAGTACTGTATGAAAAGGGGGACCTAACATGGCACTCGATTATCACAAATGTGCGCAGGAAATCGTCGATAACATCGGTGGTCGGGACAACATCGCCCAGGCGGCGCACTGCGCGACCCGCCTGCGTCTCGTCATCAAGGACAACAGCAAGGTCAATGACAAAGCACTGGAGAACGTGGAGGGCGTCAAGGGAAAGTTTGAGTCCAACGGACAGCTCCAGCTGATCATCGGTACCGGCACCGTCAACAAGGTGTACGATGAGTTCCTGGCGATCACCGGTATGACGGCGGCCACCAAGGACGATGTCAAGGCTGCGGCAGCCGCAAAGCAGCCCGTCTGGAAGCAGATGCTCAAGGCTCTGGGCGATGTCTTCGTCCCGATCCTGCCTGCCATCGTTGCTTCCGGTTTGATGATGGGCCTCATCGAGGCACTGGGCAAGGCCATCCCTTCCTTCTCCTCCTCAGACTGGTACCAGTGGCTGGACATGATCTCCAGTACCGCTTTTGCCTACCTGCCCGTCATCGTCGCGGTCTCCGCGGCCCGGGTGTTCGGCGGCAACATCTTCCTGGG
>JBJEYC010000426.1:0-5753 GCA_051886435.1 Lachnospiraceae bacterium | reverse complement strand
GTAGATCCCGGCCCAGGGGGCCCAGCGGTCCAGGGGATACCCCTCGGGGTAGTGCTGATCCCGGATCCGGTTCATCCACACGTCCACCGGAAAACAGTTCACCCGATGAAAGCCAAACAGCATGGTGCAGTTCGCAACCTTGATTCCGACGCCGGGCAGGGCAAGAAGTGCCTCCTTCAGCGCGTCATCCGGAAGGTCCGAAAGACCTGCTGCCGTGACCTCCCCTGCGGCGAAGCGCTGCGCCTCCCCGTAGAGGTACCTTGCCCGGTAGCCGAGGCTGCAGGAGAGAAGGTCCTCCAGAGAAAGCGCTGCGAGCTCCCGCACCCCCGGAAAGGCATGCCGGTCCGTGCCGGGGATCGGCTTTCCCGCCAGCGCGCAGATCTTCTCCACCGCCTGCCGGATCGCCGGGATGTTCTTTCGCTGGGAGATCGTAAAGGTGATCAGGGTTTCAAAGGGGTCCTGCCGCAGGATCCGGATGCCCCGCCCGAAGGCCGCGGCGTTGTTCAGGTACGCATCCTCCTTCGGGATCCTTCGGATCACCGCCCCGTAGTCTGTATCGAGATCAAGGTAGCTTCGCCAGATATTGTCAAAATCCCGCCGGTCGCAGTCAAAATCGCAGACATACTCCCCGGTCTGTCTGGCATGGAGCACCCGGGAAAAGGCCGTGATCTCCATGGTGCCATCCTCCAGGGTCTGCCAGCGGAAACACTGGCCGCTCTCTGCGATGGCGGACAGGTTCAGGTTTTCATTCTCCAGGATCATACGCCCGCTTCTCCCCCTTCCAGGAGTTTCCGCTCATGGTGCCGGTAGTAGATGGCAAGGCTCCCCGACGAGAGCACCCAGGTGATCGGGTACACCCAGTAGGTCAGGGCGATGGTGTGCAGGAACGCGCCGCCCACCGCGATGATCAGGATCCGGACCGCGCACCAGCAGACAAGAAAGACCACCATGGGCACCGTCGCCTTCCCGTAGCCGCGCAGGATCGCGGCCATCAGGTGGGTGAAGGCGACAAGACAGAAGAAGGGACACACCACCCGCGCTCTGGCAACGCCGAAGGCCACTGCCGCCGGGGTGCTGTCAAAGGCGCCCACGAGCTGCGTGGCGAACACATCCACCAGGACGCCGACAGCCACCGCAAGAAGAATTCCCACCACTGTGCCAAAGCGCACGCCCTCCTGCACACGCTCCTTCTTTCCGGCGCCCAGGTTCTGGGAGACGAAGGTCGTCAGCGCCAGCGAAAAGCTGGTGATCGGGATGAAGGCAAAGCCCTCCACCTTGGTGTAGGCGCCAATCCCCGCCATTGCCATCTCGCCGTAGGAGTTGATGTAGGACTGGATGACCACGTTGGAGAGGCCGATGATGGAGTTCTGCAGCCCGGAGGGAATGCCGATGCGGACCATCTTTGCAAGAAGCTCCCGCTCCATGCGGATCTTTCTCAGGAAGACCCGGATCGCGGTGGGATCCCGCATCAGCCGCCGCAAAGAGAGCAGGGCCGAGAGGCCCTGACTGATGATCGTGGCAAAGGCTGCTCCCGAGACGCCCATGTGGAAGCCCGCGACAAACAGAAGGTCCAGGACCACGTTTGCCAGGGAGGAGAAGATCAGGTAATAGAGCGGATGGCGGGAATCCCCCGCCGCCTGCAGAATCCCCACAAAGGTGTTGTACATGACAAGGCCCGTCACCCCGGCAAAGTAGATCCGAAGGTAGGCCACGGCCTCCGGCATGACCGTGTCCGGCGTCCCCATCCAGCGAAGGAACGTGGGCGTCCCCACAACACCGATCAGTGTCATCAGGGCACTGATCACAATTCCCAGCGCCACCGCCGTGTGAACCGCCCGGGACGTGCGCTGTTTCTCTCCCGCCCCGATGCAGTGGGCAATCACCACACCCTCACCGGTTGCCATGCCGTTGAAAAAGCCGATCAGCAGAAAGACCAGATTTCCGGTGCTCGATACCGCGGCCAGCGCCGTGCTGCCCACGAAGTTTCCCACAATCAGGGAATCCACCGCGTTGTACATCTGCTGAAACATATTCCCGACAAAGATGGGAATGGCAAAGCGGATCATCTTCTCGCGGACCGAGCCCTCTGTCATCAGGTTTTCTGACTGTTCCTGGCGCAACGGCACTCCTCTCCTGCGGGGTCTTCTTCCCGCACAAACCGGATGGGTGCCACCGTCTCCTCGAGCCGCAGGGTAAAACTCTGCACCTTTCCGGTCAGTTCATCGTAGTAATAAGTCATGGGCGTTGTCACAAAGAGGGTATCCATCTTCAGATTCCGCACCCGAAATGTATCAAAGTAGGCATGCTCCAGAGGAAGTGACCAGTTCTTCCAGTGCAGAAAAAGCGTTCCGTTCTCCAGTGTCACCTGCAAAGGTCCATACCCCGGGTGGAAAAAGGTACCGGTGTAATCCGCAGGGTCATGGGTCGGGGGATGGGGCGCATCCTCCGCCGCCGTGTGCGGAAAGAGGTTCTTCTCCCAACCAGCGCAGGAGCCGCGAAACACCTTCTCATAGGGGTGGAGCCGTTCTGCCCAGTTCACCCTTGGATATCCCAGCACCGCATCCACCACCGTGTAGGCCGCCTCCAGAAGGAGCGGGGTGTTCGGGCAGTGCCGGTTGCAGAAGGCAAACAGGTAAAGATCCGTCCCGGGGACAAAGAGCTCGATGGAGCAGTACCCCTCGATCTCGCCGCAGTGGTAGACAAGGAGCCGGTCCCGGTAGGGCGCGGTCTTCCAGGCCATGCCATAGAAGGCAAGGCCCGGGATCTCCGGAAACGTCCAGGGGAAGGCGGACATCGCCTCCTCCGGCCGGTGCAGCTCTGCCATCATCTCCTCTGAGAAGATCCGTTTTCCCTGATACACGCCGTTTCCCGCGTGCATAGAGAGCCAGTGGAGCATCTCCCGCGGCGAGGAGCAGACTCCCGCGGCGGGCACCCCAACGTTCATCTCCCAGAGGGGCATGCGCACTAAGGGCGAGGTCCGTTCCGGCCCAAAGTACCCTGCTGCCGCATTCCCATCCCGCCCCATGGCGTCTGCGGAGAGGACGGTGCGCGTCATCCCAAGAGGCTCCAGAATCCGCTCCTTAACAAGCGTCTCATAGGGCTTTCCCGACACCTCCTCCAGGATGCAGCCCACCGCGTTGTAGATCGTGTTGCTGTACTGGACCGCGCCCCGGAAGGATTTGTTTGGCTCCAGATACCGGAGTCTTCTCAGGTACTCCCGGCGGGAGAGCCCGGGGGCGGGCCACATGCCGTCGTGACCTGCAAGACCGGTTCTGTGAAGCAGCATATCCCGCAGGGTGCAGCGCGCTCCCGCCTCCTCATCCCACAGGGCAAAGTCCGGGATCAGCTCCCGGACTGGTGTATCAAAGCAGAGGCGCCCTTCCTCCACAAGGGAGGCTGCCACCGCCGAGCAGAAGCTCTTCGAGCAGGAGGCGATGCCGCCCAGAGTGTCGGCGGTCATGGGCAGGTTCTTCTCCAGATCCCGCTTTCCATAGCCCTTTGCAAGGAGGGTCTCCCCGCCGCGTCCCACCGCCAGGGCAAGGCCAGGGACATTCCAGAAGTCCAGTTCCGAGAGTACAAAGTCATCTGACAGAATTTCACTTCCCATGAGAGTCTCCTTTCAGAGGGTGATCAGTTTCTCCGGCGACGGCGCGATCAGCATCCTTGCCCCGGGGCGAAGCATGTGAAGGAGCCGGATCATGTTTTCTTCCGTGACGCTCACACATCCCGCGGTCTTCCAGGTCTTTTCGCTCCGCACGTGCAGAAAGATCGCGCTTCCGCGGCCCGGGATGCAGGGGTCTGCGTTGTAGGCGATAAACACCGCGTACCGGTACTGGGGATCGTAGGAGGCAAGGTGCTCCCCGGGAACCGGCACCGGGGACTCTGTATACCGGTTTCCCTCCTCCGCCCAGTAGGAGTTCTCTCCCACCGGCTGATAGGGGAGCGCGGTTCCCGGATTTTTCCTGATTCCAAAGGCAAGAGGCAGGGCAAAGTCCCCGACGGGCGTCGTGCCATCCCCCTCATGCCGGTTCTCTGAGAGGCCGTTTCTTCCATACCCCGCATAGGAGCAGTACACACAGGTCCAATCCGCTCCCTTCTCCCAGAGTGTCAGCGTATGATCCAGAAGAAGCAGGATCTGGTTTGTCCGCTCTGCGGCCCTGGTTTCTGCCACCAGCGTTCCCCAGGAAGGTGCTGTATGCTTCATATCTGTCCTCCGTCAAGCATTGCCAGAAGATCCTCGCGGGTGATCTCGCTGCGCTCCATGCTCTCGCCGGAGAGGATCTCATCTGCCAGAGCCTTTTTCTTCTCCTGCATCTCCTGGATCTTCTCCTCGATCGTGCCCTTGACGATCAGCTTGTAGACCGTGACAATCTTCGTCTGCCCGATCCTATGGGCCCGATCTGTCGCCTGGTCCTGGGCAGCGGTGTTCCACCAGGGATCATAGTGGATGACGACGTCCGCCCCCGTCAGGTTCAGGCCGGTGCCACCGGCCTTCAGGGAGATCAGAAACAGCGGGACGTCGTTTTCGTTGAATTCGTTGACAAGGGCGAGCCGCTGCTTTTTTTCGGTCGCCCCGGTGATCTTGTAGTAGGGGATATCCCGGGCCTGCAGCTCCTGTTCAATCAGCTCCAGCATGCTGGTGAACTGGGAGAACAAAAGTGCCTTGTGCCCGCCATCCACCAGGCTCTCGACAAGCTGCATGCAGGCCTCCCGCTTTGCCGATCCCCCGTCGTATCCGGAATAGCAAAGAAGCGGGTCGCAGCAGATCTGCCGGATCCTGGTGAGCTCCGCAAGGATCTCGATCCGGCTCCTGCGAAAGTCCGCCTCGTCCTTGGTCTCCAGAGAGCGGCGCATCCGGAGAACCTCCGCGTCGTAGAGCCGGCGCTGCCGGTTTCCCATCTCCGCGTAACGGACCTCCTCGAGCTTGTCGGGCAGATCCTGCAGCACATCCTCCTTCTTTCTGCGCAGCACAAAGGGCGCCACCATGCGCTTGAGCCGCTCCTGCACAGCGGGATCTCCATCCCGGACGATCGGCAGCTCCACCTTTTCCCGGAACTCCGGATAGTCGTACAGAAAGCCCGGCATCAGGTAGTCAAAGATGGACCAGAGCTCGGAGAGGCGGTTTTCGATCGGTGTGCCGGTCAGGGCAAAGCGGGTGTGGGCATGGACCACCTTGACCGCCTTGGCCGCCGCGGTCTGCGCGTTCTTGATATACTGGGCCTCATCGATGATCTCAAACCGGAACCGGATCGGATCATAGCGGTCGATGTCCCGCTTTAAAAGGTCGTAGGAGGTGACCACCACATCCGCCTGTCCGGCTTCCCGGATCTTCTGCTCCCGCTCTGCCTGGGTGCCCGCCACCAGCACCGTGCGAAGGGACGGGGCAAAACGGGCAAGCTCCTGTCCCCAGTTGAAGACCAGGGAGGCGGGGCAGACCACAAGGCTCGTGTGGGAGGAAGGGGCCGTACCATCGGATGCCGCGGGAAGCTCTGCTTTCTCCGCCTCTGTCTGCTCCTCATCCCGCACCGCCAGAAGGACGGCGATGGTCTGCAGTGTCTTGCCAAGGCCCATCTCATCTGCCAGAATCCCGCCAAAGCCGTAGTGGTCCAGGGTCCGAAGCCAGCGATAGCCCTCCTTCTGGTAGCTGCGCAGGCTCGCGCCAAGATCCTTCGGGACCTCATAGTCCGCGTCGCTGACGGTCTTGAACTCCTTGATCAGCTGCTTGAAGTGCCGGTCCCGGTCCGCATAGATGC
>JBJEYC010000425.1:0-5755 GCA_051886435.1 Lachnospiraceae bacterium | reverse complement strand
AGCGTCAGGGAGTAGTCCGTGCTCTGACCCACCGGGAGATACAGCGTGGAATCGCCGCTCACATATGCCCACGGCATCTCATCGGTCCGCTTGGTGCAGTACAGATCCTTGATTTCCAGATCAAAGGCGATCCGAATGCTGCTGGCATATGTGCCAACAACGTCAGACGGAATGGTGAAGGAGAAGGTGTCCCCGCCTGCGTTCTCCTTCGTTAGTTTCTTGGAGGCAATCGGCGTATCTCCCCAGTAAACCGTCAGCAGAGAGCGGTCAAAATCGAGATTGTCGGAATACCGGAAGTTGAGACTGATCTTTCCGCCTTCCGCCAGCACGAAGCCGCCGCTCAGCGGCAGATAGATGGTCTGTTCCTGGCGGAACGGACCGATAAACGTCAGCCCCTTTTCGTTGGTAATCCCCGTTATGGTCTCATGATCAATGATCAGATCAGACAGTGCCTGATTGCTGATCGCCTTGTCTTTCGTTCCGGAAGGAATAAAGGCAGCGGAACCGTTTTCCTGGGCAAGAAGGTCGTCATCCATCAGCATGACCGCCCCTTCCTCCAGATCCGACTCATTGTCGGCTGTTACGACAAGAACGGTCCCGGTATCGTCCGAGTATTCATAAACGAGCGCCCCCAGGGAGAGATCGTAGGAAGCGCCGTCTCCCGCGGACTCCGGCATATGATTCTTTACTTCCTCCGGCAGCCGGTCAGCTGTGGCGACAATGAGGCGCTGCGCCCTCTCTCCCATCGCCGAAAAATCGGCAATGCTGATATCATCACTGTCCGTGGTCTGAGCGCCCAGCTGGGAGCGGAGCATCATGGCCGCCGTCAGCTCCCCCGAGGTGGCGTCTTCCGGGATGTACACGCCACAGTCTTTTCCCGTCTCATCCATGGACGAGATCAGCGGAAACGGATAGTACTTGAGCAGATTTCCGGTGTCATCGACGTCGTAGCCCATCTGTACCACTGAGTTTTCTGAGATGTTGATCCAGTTGGCATTGGTGAAATCATCCAGACACCCTTCCTCGTCATACAAAAGGACATAGCCCGTGATGGAAAGGTTGTTATAGCCATCATTCAGGAGACTGACCGGGATCGATACATAGGCCGTCTGGGAAGCGCCGAGATCATAATCAACCCTGCAGGATGAGATCGGCGTATCATTCACTGAAAAAGTCAGAGATGCCGGCACATCATCCACAATCAGAGGGCTGACGGTAAATTCGATCTGCGCGTACGCGTACTGCACATCCCAATACGTCTCCTTCTTGAAAGAAAAGGTATTGGTCTTGTAGATCCCGCTGAACGTGACATCTGAGGAATAGTGAAA
This sequence comes from Lachnospiraceae bacterium, assembly GCA_051886435.1. GTDB lineage: Bacteria > Bacillota > Clostridia > Lachnospirales > Lachnospiraceae > CAG-791. The sequence continues at coordinate 4,427 of JBJEYC010000425.1, read as the reverse complement.
CGTCTTTGTATACTGCGTATCCGGCACAGAAGGCGGCTCCGTCACCGGCGCTCCGGCCATTGACGGATCAGAAGAAAGCACGTAGTTTGTGATCTCCGTTCCTTCCTTCACTGAAATGGTCCCGCTCCCGCCTTCCGATTCTGTGTCGGATGAGGCTGTACTTTCTCCATCGGATTCCGTGTCAGATTTGGCTGTACTTTCCGCAGCGGATTCCGTTGTGGTCTGCTCCGTGCCGGCAGCGCTGACCGGGATCTCCCCGCCAATCATGGCGGTGCTCAGAACCATTGCTGCCAGGATCATTTTCCATGTTTTCATAACTTCACTCCTGTCCATTCGTACCTGTTTCAGGATTTTCCACCGACAGTGGGCATATTCGGATTCTTATCCGACTCGCCTTCCACATATCGAACGGTTTTATCCCACTTGACCTCACGATGAAAAAGGGTATCTCCTGCAGAATCCCACATGGCTTTAACCACTACCAGCACCCAGAGCTTTGCATAGGTAAACAGCATCAGCACCACCAGACCGAGGGATTGAAGGGAAAATTCGTTTTTTTCCAGCGACAGCGTAAGCATGACGTTGGCGACAAAGACCAGCGTGGCCATGACCCACAAAAGTGTCGAAAAGCCTGCGAGTTTTACATGGACCACCCCGAGGATGCCTCCGAAGAAGATGACATCCGATATGACAAGGCTGGACAGCATGATTCCATATGTCAGAACGTAATAGACAACATCCAGCCGCATCGGCCCCGCCGCGGGATCAAAGGTGTACTTGAAGTTCTTCAGCATGACATACAGGTTGCCGCGCGCCCATCTCACACGCTGCTTGAACCATTGCTTCAGAAACTGCGGCTCCTGTTCCCATGTCACCGCCTGGGGCAGCATCTTGATGTAGTATCCCATCCGGTAGATGCGGAAAGAGATCTCCGTGTCCTCGGACAGGGCTTTCACGTCCCATCCCCCGACCTTCTCCACAATGCTCCTGCGGATCACGTAATTGGTTCCCGGAATCGTGCAGAGCTTGAAGAACGAAAACCGCCCGGCCTGATTCATGCACTGATGCGTCAGGGTCTCGATATTGACAAACCGTGTGAGAAGGGTCGCATTTCGGTTCCTGGTCCGGAATTTGCCGATCACGGCTGCGGCTTTCGGGTCTGTCATCAGGTTTTCCACGAGAAGGCGGAGTGCTTTCTTTTCCGGCGTGTTATCCGCATCATAGATGGCAATGACGCTGCCCTTTGACACGGAATACGCGATGTTCAGGGCATTGGATTTTCCCTTCCCTCCGACCACGCTGTCCGTGCTCACGCAGAGCAGCCGGTGTTCGGGATACTTCCTTTGAAGCTCTCCGATGATTTCCACGGTATTGTCAGAGGAATTGTCATTGGCAACGATGATTTCATACCGGTCAGCCGGATAGTCAAACCCGATCAGCGCGATCAGCGTCCGGCGCAATACCAGCGCCTCGTTGTGCGCCGGAACCAGAATCGAGACAAACGGATACTTCCGGGGCTTTTTCGCTTCTCCGCTGGATTCGTTGGTTTTCAGGATGTACCGGTACCCTCCGACAGAGAGCACAACATTCAGCATCATCATGAACCAGATCGCAACGATCGCATAAATACTCATCACATCAGCTGCAGACATCTCATTCTCCTGTTGTAGGACGGCTGCGGTCCTGCTGCCGTCAGCCATCTTTTCCTTCTCCGTCCTTGTTGCTGCTCTTTTCGCCTGTTCCGCAGTCTTCTGTGCCGCCTCTTGGGGAATCATCTGCATCAGACGTTCGTCCCAGTTTTTTGTACAGAAACTGCCGACGCATCTGTTTCCTCGCAATCAGGATCATGGACACAAACGCGATGATCACCACCAGTGAGAAAAAGATCAGCAGAACATTCTCATTGGAAAGGTCTGCAATGGCACGATAATAGACGTTCCTTTTGTATTCGAAATCATCGTTATATGCCTTCGGTTCGTACGTCAGAGATACCAACTCGCCATCGACAATCAGGTTTTTCCTGTCCCAGGTGAGAGAATGGCTGCGGTTTGTGTAAACCGCTTGGTCCATATCCCACAGCGATTCCATCGATACCGGCGAAGCATCCGCCGCGTCAATGATCCGGTCGACCTTTTCGTCATCCGTCTCCATGCTGACGTAGACGGCTGTCGCACAGGTATCCAGATAGGACACCCCGGTGTCGTCCAGCGGGATGGCCGGTGTAAAGACCTGTGCCCCGAGGGAGAGAAGCCTGCTCCCGGCTGACGAGAGCGCACTCGTGTCCTGTTCCGAAAAGGCATCTGTGTCCTCCAGAAAGAGGGTGCGGTACCGTCCCAGTGTGTCATGCAGGTCATCGTTGAAGATCCATGCAGACGGAACAGAGAGCGCAACCGGATAGACCCCATTTTCGATGTACGACTCGAACGCCGCTGTCAGGCTCTCCTGCAGTTCCTCCGTCTCAACGCCGTTCTGGATAATCGGGCTGTGAAGAATCACCGCGCCGCCATGATCCTGTGCGTAGCGCAAAACCTCGCAGAACTGGCTCATTCCCGGATAGTCCGCATGCTGATAGAGCGGCATGACGCTGAGCACATAGTTCATGTTTCTGGATTCCAGTTTTTTCACCAGGGCCAGGAGCCTTTCGGGATCGGTATAGGGATAAATCTCATCCAGCACCAGGCAGGAGGAATAACTGTGCGGCGCATCCTGATACGGCCAGAGCCAGAGGGTGATCTCTTCCATCAGCACGGCCTTTGCAAAATCCGACTGGTAGTCGCGAATCACCAGATTGCGAAGCGTTCCCCATCCCACCGTCAAAGGATAGGTGCCGGAAGCTGTCTCCCATGTGCCGGACGTATAATCCGCAGTCTTGTACAATCTCGAGACGTCAAGGATGATCAGGGAGGTAAAAACATTGCTGCCCTTGAGCGTGTAGGATGCGGTACCGGGTACTTCCCCCCTGTTGACCTCGCCATCACCGAGATTTTTCTGCACTGCCAGTTCCTCTGGCATGGCGCCGAGAACCAGGAGCCTTCCGCCATACGCTTCATCCGGGCATCGGAGCTGATTCTTCTCTGACGTCTGCTCTGCGGAAGTGACCCAGATGATCCTTTCATAGGTCTCATCAAAAAACTGTGGATCCTCGCTGTAGCCACGGCTGGTTGTGTAGTCTGCCCGATATCCCAGCGCCGTCAGCTCATAGCCAAGCACCCCCAGCGTATCTTCGGTATACGCATCCTGCTCTTCATCCGATACGACCAGAATGTCCCCGTATTCCGTGCTGTCTTCCGGCGTCGCAGGAACATCCTCTGTTTCAGGATTGAGAATCTCCTGCAGTTGTTCCTTTGGTTCAGACTCTGCCGCAAAGACAGGCTGCACGCCCGCTGCCAGAAAAAGGATCAGCACAGCAGACAGCGCAAAGGCCACCGCAAAAGCAAACGTCCGTTTTCTGATTTTCCAGTTCTGCTCAAACCTCATAGGCAAACTCACGATCAACCAGTTCCACATACTTCATGGCATCATGATTCAATTCCCTGTCATACATTCGGTAGACTGTGGAGAAATCAAGACGAAGCGTGCGCTCCCGGATGGTCGGAAACGCATCATCCGCTGTGAGTGCGCTGATCAGTCGGCCTTTCACCACCTCCGTGCCTTTCTCGTCGGCAATACAGATGACCGCGACAGAGCCCTCGTCATCCACCGTAAACATTTCGTCCTCCAGGCGCAGCGTGTTTTCGATGACCTGTGCAATCCGGATACGGACCCGGTCAAATTCCTCCTTTGTCAGCACCTGACGAATCTCATCCGAATAGCGCAGGCGAATCATGATCAGACCGAACGCCATCCCCTCATGCCGCTTCGCAGTCGACATGAGCCGTGAAAGCGCTGCGTACAGGCCGCGCAGATTCTGAAGACCCGTCAGGGGATCATTCACGGTCAGTTCTCCGATCCTTTCGTTCAGGATCGCATTGATCTGCTCCACCCTGGCGTATCTGTTGATAAACAGCAGCGCGCCTCCCACGGTGACAATGATGATCACCGGCCATAAGTACGCGCTCTTTTCGATCACTGCCTCGCTCTCCGCGTAGGTGAACAGCTTGTAGATCGTAAAAAACAGGATCTCCAGAGCCGCTGCGATCACAGCCGCCGTACCTGCCCGCATCATGGCAAGCATGCCCACTGCAACAAGAACCAGCATCAGGATGATGTTCTGCATCCTCAGTTCATTCGTAGAACTGAAGGAGACAATCACAGCCGCACCGAGGAGCCCCAGAAGAAACATCAGTATGCCGAGATCCTGCTGCAGGATGGCACTGCCCGCCTGCATCTTGTTTGTGTCCGCTGCAGGAACAGACATGCTGAGCCGAAATTTTTTTCTCTTTTTGTCCTTTTGATCTGTGGGCTTCTCCGTATGCTCTCTCTCATCC
>JBJEYC010000424.1:0-5758 GCA_051886435.1 Lachnospiraceae bacterium | reverse complement strand
GCACGCGGTTCATACCCGCGGTGTCGAGAGTTCAAGTCTCCCCCTCGCTACGAATTCCACAGCCTGCAGGCTGTGGAATTTTTTTATATCCAATCATATCTGGCGCAGTAAAAAACTCCCGGCAGCCGCATGGCTGTCAGGAGCACGATTACCTGTAGATGGGGGTGAGGATCACTCCTCAGATGCTGCAGGATCCTTATCGGTCTTCGCGTTTTTCTTTTCTTTCTTGACAGCCTTCTTGGCTGCCTTGAGAATTTCCTTCCTCTGCTTTTCGGCCTCTTCCTTGGCCTTCAGAGCAGCGGGATCGGTGATGACGGCCTTTCCGGTGTCATCGAGAAGCGGGGTGATGCTGCAGTTGGAGTCATCGGAGACGAAGATGTAGTTCACACCGGTCTGCATATCAGCCATGATCCGGATCACACCTACATGGAGTCTCTGTTCCTCCAGAACTACAAACCGCTTCTCTTTCTTATTCTCTTTACCTTCTTTGCTCATAAACCGTGCCTTCCTCATGTTTGTTTCTTCTGAATGTCTACATGCCGTACGGCTTCAGTATATCAAATCCTGGTGATGACGATGTTAAAAATACGTTAATTCTGAACCTGTTTTATTTTTGAGACGATATCGACGCTCACATAGTCTGTCATAACAATACACAAAAGATTCATAAAATTTTCGGATTATAATATGGGAGATGTGATAGAAACATGCTATGATGAATTGGTAAGGGGTAATTCTCGTCTCAACCGGACCAACGTTCCGAATACATCCCCGGGATCTTCCCGCGCCGCATGCATTCCGTTTCCGGCTGTCCGTTGCTTTCACTGTACCATACAAAACCCACCGCAAACGTAAAAATTCCGTTAAGTTTCGAATCGGCCCCGGCACGTCTTCCGGAAACCCGACAGCCTATTCCGATCATATTTTTGGGGAAATCAGGTATATGGGTGGTTTGGACATGATCTTGGACAGATTTCGAGAAAGTTACGATCAATCGGAATGTTGCATTTTAATGGGCAAATGGTAAAATATGTAAATGCATGGGACAATAAATTGGACGGAAGACGAACCAAATATACGGAATCAGTAAGAAGCGGTTTGTAACGTCTGATCCATACCGTGCCCGACCTGCATATGTTGACGACTCAAAATGGTACCTGCTGATTCCGGTGAGGATATATGGACAACACAATTGCAAACAAGAACATGAACAAGTTCCACGGCAAGTTTCACGAGACCGGAGGGCGCATCAAGAAGGCATTTGTGCGCATCCTCGACCGCAGAGACTACGAGGATATCTCGGTCACGTCCCTGTGCAAGGAGGCGCAGATCAACCGTTCTACCTTCTATCTCCATTACTCCAACATCGAGGAGATCGCCCGGGAAATCGAGGACGAGCTGAACGAGTGCAAATTTGAGGCGGATGATCAGTACCTTGCAAAACTCCTCCGCGCGGATCCCAATGAGCGCAGGGTCCGGGAGGATGAGATGATCAACAACTTTCTTAACAGCATCCGCGAGCATCAGGATGCCTTTTACGCTGCCGCGAAGAACCCCAAGCTCTTCGGACAGGAGAAGCGCCTCAAAGAGGAGCAGGACCTGATTTACCAGAACTTCTGCCACGTCTTCGGACGGGCAGACCGCACGATCGCCCTGGCGGCCTCTTACACCTGCGCCGGCATCCACGATGTGCTGTACTCCTGGATTCTGGGAGGCTGTTTGGAGAGCAACGATGTGATCCGGGATGTGTTCCACATCTGCTTCAACCTGAAGACCTACGCTGTGGTCAATGAAAAAAGTGCGAAACTGATCTGAAACAACAGGCGGTCAGGTACCCAAACGGGTGCCTGACCGCCTTGCTTTTAAAACAGAGAGAGTTGTTCGTAGTCCTGCCGTCTGGAAAGTGGTCCGGGAACCTGCGTGAGAATTTCCCTGCTTTTTCCATCATCGAGGATCCAGGGTAAAACCTGTTCCCCAGAAAGAAGAAGCGGCATTCTCTCGTGCACCGGTCGGACACTTTCATTTGCCGCCGTCGTCAGGATGCAAAAGCGCGTCCCCAGAGGGTCTGGCTTTTCAATTCCCGCAAGGAAGAGGAGCGGCGCTTTTTCCCGGATAAAGGCAACCTTCTCCTTCTCCCTGTTCCACTCAAAAAAGGCGCCAGCAGGAATCGCGCAGCGGTTCCCGGCAAGAGCTGCGGCAAACATCGGTTTTTCCGCGGCGGTTTCTGCCCGGGCATTGATGACAAGGCCCTTTGAGACGCCGGGAAAGCCCCAGGTGGGGAAGGAAAGTCCGATTTCCCCCATGTGTTCTCCCTTTGCAAGGACCGGTGCCCGGTCTGCGGGCCGCACCTCCCCGGAAGGAAAAGATCTGAGTGCCCCGAGGGCAGCGGCTTTTTTCGAAAACGCAGGAAGGCCTGTCAAAAATGCCTCCAGCCGTTCCCTGGAATCGTCATCAAAGTCATATCTTGCGCACATGATGACCCTTTCTGCGCCGGATTGGAATACATTTTGAACAAACATTGCTTAACTAGTGACCATATATTCAGACATAATACACAGTTTCTGTCACACTTCAAAAGAAATGTCTGTTTGTCTTTTCCGACACGACTGCTATAATCAGTATAGCAGAAACGGGACAAAGCAGCTGCCAAAGCGGCAAGGGGAGGTTCCGCATGACATACTTTGAACTAGTTACCGAGGCCAGGCGCACGTTTGACCGGGCCGATGCGACGGGCATCACGGAGCATGTAGCGATCCAGTTCAATGCCACCGGGAACGCACAGGGCGCGTTCTATCTCGAAATCAGTGACGGCCGGATCCACGTGGAGCCCTATGATTACCGCGACCATGACGCCCTGGTCACCGGCACCGCGGAGGCAATTTTGGATTTTCTCACAAGAAAAGAGCACCTGGCAGACCTGATCCGGGAAGATCGGCTCAGCGTAGAGGGCTACCTGGACAAGGTGGAGCGGATCGACGCCATCATCCTGCCGGAACAGGAAAGGGGACTCTGATTGGACAAGCAAAACAGGAGGAAGAACCCTCTCTATCGGTCCTTCGGCTATGCCTTTGCCGGAATCTTTCGGACCATTTCAGGGGAGCGGAACATGAAGATCCACTGCTTTGCGGCGGCGATGGTGGTGCTGTTCGGCATCGCTCTGCATCTGTCGCGGGAAGAGTGGTTTGTCTGCCTGATCCTGTTCGCCCTAGTGATGAGCCTGGAACTCGTGAACACTGCGGTGGAGGCAACCGTGGATCTTGCAACCGACAAGTTCGATCCCCTTGCAAAAAAAGCAAAGGACGCAGCCGCGGGCGCGGTTCTGGTTTCTGCCATCTTTGCTGCAGTCATCGGACTGTGGATCTTTGTACCAAAGCTCCTGGCGCTGTTCTAAGCGCCGAGCGGGGGAAGCAGCACAACACATAAGGAGGTAGGATATGGAAATCACTGATGGCATCAAGAAATTCTTTCTGATTGGCGTGGGCGCTGCAGCAGAGACTGCAGAGAAGTCCGGAGAGATCCTGGACAAGCTGGTGGAGAAGGGTGAACTCACCGTCTCTCAGGGCAAGGAGCTCAACAAAGAGCTCAAGCACGCGATGAAGGAGAGCGAGGAGAAGGCAAAGCAGAAGAAGTCTGCTGACGACATCGCCTCCAGCATCAAGGACATGTCTGCGGAGGATCTGGAAAAGCTCAAGGCAGCCATTGCCGAGGCGGAGAAGAAGGACGAATAATCGCAAGGTAAGCGCAGTCAGCACCGGCCGCAGAGGACTTCTGCGGCCGTTTTTTACATCAGGGAGCCGGGCAGCAGGTTATGGCAATCGACGCACAAAAATACCAGGAGAAAGTCCAGCGGCAGGAGACGCGGGAAGAGAAACGACTCGAGAAGTCCAGGATCCGGGAGGAGAACAGTGAGCGTCTCTCCCAGATCCGCCAGGTGCTGCGCCGAAATCACATCACCCGCGGCGTCTCCCCGGAAAAGCTCCGCACAATCCTGGAGGAGCTCGGTCCCACCTACATCAAGCTCGGCCAGATCATGTCACTGCACTCGGACATCCTGCCCCAGCGCTACTGCGATGAGCTTTTAAAGCTCAACTCCGATGTGACACCGATGCCCTTTTCCGAGGTGGAGAAGGTACTGGAAAAAGCCTATGGCGAGGATTGGCATGAGATCTTCTCGTCCATCGAGGCGACACCGCTCGGGAGTGCCTCCATTGCCCAGGTTCACCGTGCAAAACTAAAGTCCGGGGAGGATGTGGTCGTCAAGGTACAGCGCGAGGGCATCTACGAGACGATGTCCCGGGACATGCGTCTTTTGCACCGTGCGGTACGGCTTCTCCCGCCTGTCGGAGATCTGAAGAACCTTGTGGATCTGGACATGGTTTTGGACGAGATGTGGAGCATCGCGAAGGAGGAGATGGACTTTGTCCACGAGGCGGCCAACATGGAGGAGTTTCGCCGCAACAACCGGGACGTGGTCTATGTGGAGGTGCCAAAGCTCTACTCCGAGTACAGCACCGGAACGGTGCTTGTGATGGAGTACATCGACGGCATCGCGATCAACGACAAGAAGGCGCTGCTGGCTGGCGGGTATGACCTACACGAGATCGGCCGCAAGTACGTGGACAACTTCATCCGCCAGGTCATGGACGACGGCTTCTTCCATGCGGATCCCCACCCCGGCAACGTCAAGATCCGGGGCGGAAAGATCGTCTGGATCGACATGGGCATGATGGGGCGCTTTTCTGATCGGGACCGCAAGATCATGGCGGACGGCGTTCGGGGCATCGCCCTCAAGGACGTGACCATGGTGGAGAATGCGGTGATCGCCATCGGGGACTTCCGCGGAAAGCCTGACCGGGCCCGCCTCTACTCCGACTTAAAGGAGTTCCTTCTGGCCTATGGTTCCATGTCCATGGGCTCTGTCAATGTGCCGGAAGTACTGCAGGTCCTGATGGACATCATGAAGGAGAACCGGATCCGTCTCCCGCATGGGGTGACGATGCTCTGCCGGGGCCTTACCCATGTCCAGGGCGTTCTGACCGAGATTGCCCCGGACATCAACATGATGGAGATTGCCGCCACAAGAATCAGCGAGGAGATGATCAAAAACCTGGATCTTCGCAAGGAGATGGACCACGAGCTTCGCGCGATCTACCGCGCCAGCAAGAAAGGGCAGGAGCTGCCGGGGCTTGTCAACGACGTGCTGAAGGAATATCTGCGGGGACAGGGCTGGATGAACGTCTCGATTCAATCCTCAGAGGACTTTTCCAATCTGGTCTTCAGCTCGATCCGGAACATTGTCATCGGTGTCTGCATTGCGGCACTTCTCGTTGCGTCAAGTATCATCTGTACCACGGACATGGAGCCCAAAATCCTGGGCATCCCGTTTCTTGGCTTTGCGGGCTACGCATTCGCCCTTGCAGCCTCCGTGTTTCTGACGCTGCGCTACATCATCAACAAAGTGAAAAGAAAGCGCAACGGCACCTGAGCGTTGACAGGAGCATTCCACAAGACTACCATTAGCAACGGAACAATTTCATATTGATGGGGAGCCCGCAGCAGCGGGCTGAGAGGGGACTACAGCTGTCCCGACCCGAGGAACCTGATTTGGATAATGCCAACGTAGGGAGAAGAACAGAACAGCTGCGCACAGGGCGTCATCCGAATCGGGTGACGCCCTTTTTCATGTACAGAAAGGGGGCCGCGGCAGATCGGGGGCACCACCCTCTGCCGCGTTAGAAAAGCATTGCTGTGAAAGGAG
>JBJEYC010000423.1:0-5795 GCA_051886435.1 Lachnospiraceae bacterium | reverse complement strand
CGCTCTTTGGCGGGCGCGTTGCGGGGAGCATTGCGGGATACCTCTCCGATGACTCGGTCGTCTCCGCTTCCCAGGGCAGCATGACAAAGGACAGGGAGCCGGTTGCGGCAAAAGTCGGCGGAACGCCAGAAACGCTATCCCTGGATCAGGTCGGTGGCGGCACAGGAAGCCCGGACGCTGCGTCCTGACGCGCGGGGAAAGCGGTTTCGGACGATGGATTAAATTTTGGTGAGAATTCGGTAAACGACAGGTTCTGGCGGCAACTTTGCCCGGCATCGTCGGGCAATATTGTCTCGCATTTTACAAAATTTTTGCACTGTGATAGATTATATCCTGACGTTAGATAATAGAAAGTTAAATTATTGTAACTTTCGAAAGTAATACGAGCCTAACTTGGAAGGAGACCTCAAATGAGTGCATGGAAGAATGTAAGAATGATCACCTATGGTTTTCTGATCGGAACGGCCGGCGTTGCCGTGCTGTCCTCGAAGGACATGAAGAAGGCCTATACCCACATTACCGCAGCGGTCAAGCGCGGCGGAAATGCGGTCGTGAAGACCTTCACCACTCTCAAGGAGAACTGTGAGGACATCAATGCAGATGCCAATGACATCAACGAAAAGCGCGCCAAAGAGGAGCGGGAGCAGGAGATCGCGGATGCGCGGGCTCTCGTCGCGGAGGCAGACGCAAAGGCAGATGCAAAGGAGAATGCCGGAGCATGAGGTGTCGGATCCTGCATGAGTCAGAGGGGAGAATCCGGGTTCATCTTGTCCAGTGCAACATGACCCTGCACGAGGCGGATGTGGTCCAGTACTACCTGCTGGCCCAGCCGGGTGTTCTGTCTGCAAAGGTCTCGGAGCGGACCTGTGATGCCATCGTGCGCTATCGGAAGACGCCGGGCACCCGCGAGGCCCTGATCCGGGCCTTTGCTGTATTTCACTATGATGACTGCCAGGTCCAGGTCCCCGAGCACACGGGCCGGGAGGTGCAGCACACCTACGTGGACCGGATGTTCTGGCAGGTGACGGTACACTTTGCCAAGCGCTTTTTCCTGCCGCTTCCCATCCGGATGGTGCTGTCCGTGATCCGGGCAGTGCCCTTTGTGCTGAAGGGCCTGCACTCCCTGCTGCACGGCCATGTGGACGTGCATGTGCTGGATGCGGCCTCGGTCTCGATTGCCCTGGCCCAGGGTGACTTTGACACCGCTTCGAGTGTCATGTTCCTTCTGGGTATCGGCGATCTGATGGAGGAGTGGACAAGGCGGAAGTCCCTGGATGATCTTGCCAGTGCCATGTCTCTGCATGTGGATCAGGTGTGGCTCAAAGCGGAAAATGGTGAGGAAGTACTGACACCGGTGGGCAGAGTGAAGGCGGGAGAAGAAATTGTCGCCCGCGCCGGAAACATGATCCCGCTGGACGGAATTGTCACCTCGGGAAGCGCTATGGTCAACCAGTCCTCCATCACCGGAGAGCCTCTTGCGGTACCCAAGAAAGAGGGTGCTGCGGTCTTTGCCAGCACCGTCCTCGAAGAGGGCGAGCTGGTGATCCGGGTGACCAAGAATGCCGGAAACAGCAAGTACGACCAGATCGTCACGATGATCGAAGACTCCCAGCGGCTCCGCTCGACGACGGAGGAGCGGGCAACGGATCTGGCAGACCGCCTGGTGCCTGCCACGTTCCTTGCCACCGGACTGACTTACCTTGTCACCCGGAACGTGACCAAGGCCTACTCCATCCTGATGGTGGACTACTGCTGCGCCCTGAAGCTCTCGATGCCGATCTCAGTTCTCTCCGCAATGCGGGAAGCCCAGCAGCATCACATCCGGGTCAAGGGCGGAAAGTTCATGGAGAACTTCGCAGCAGCAAAGACCATTGTCTTCGACAAGACTGGCACGCTGACCAAGGCCTGCCCGAAGGTACGGGAGGTCGTCCCCTTCGGCGGACAGGATGCCCGGGAGATGCTGCGGCTTGCGGCCTGCCTCGAGGAGCACTTCCCGCACTCCATCGCCAACGCGGTGGTGCAGGAGGCAAAGCAGCAGGGCCTTTCCCACGAGGAGCGCCACTCCAAGGTGCAGTATGTCGTGGCTCATGGCATCGCCAGTATGGTCGACGGGCAGCAGGTCCGGATTGGCAGCTATCACTTCATCTTTGAGGATGAGAAGGCAAAGATCCCGGCAGGAGAGGAGGAAAAGTTTGCCTCCCTTCCGGAGGAGTACTCCCACCTGTACCTGGCGATCGGCGGCATGCTGAGCGCGGTGATCCTGATCGAGGATGAGATCCGCGAGGAGGCAAAGTCCGCGATCGCGGCTCTTCACGAGGCCGGATTTACACGGGTGGTCATGCTGACCGGCGACAGCGAGCGCACCGCAAGAGCGGTGGCCGCAAAGCTTGGCATCGATGACTACCGGGCTGAGGTTCTGCCCGAGGACAAGGCGGCCTTCATTGAGGCGGAGCACAAGGCCGGGCGGAAGGTGGTCATGGTCGGCGACGGCATCAATGACTCACCGGCCCTGTCAGCGGCAGATGTGGGCGTTGCGATCGAGAGCGGCGCCGCGATTGCGAGAGAGATTGCAGATGTGACGATCTCGGGGAGCGGGCTCCAAAGCCTGGTCACCCTTCGTCTTCTCTGCAATGCCCTGCAGAAGCGTACAAAACACAATTATGGAGTAATCCTGGGCTTCAATTCCACACTGATTCTGCTTGCCATGTTCGGGGTTCTGACCCCGACAGCGACGGCAGTGCTGCACAACGGTTCCACGATTCTGATCGGCCTGCACAGTATGACCGACCTTCTGCCAAAGCAGGAGGACGAAGAGGAAGGGGCACTGCCTGCAGAAGCCTGCCCGGCATAATAAGGGCAATATCTTCGGAAAAAGAAGGAACAGAGAATTGGGAGAGAACCGGCATGCCAGAGGGCAGCCGGTTCTCTCCTTTTTGATGCCTGAAAAACCGGAAGGCATAAAAAGCCCGTCGGGCGGTAATGGGCCGCCCGGCGGGTACGTAGAGGAAATGAAACACGGTTATGTAGGAGAAACCAAATTCAGAGAGGGAAACTCAGGCGAGATGCGCACCCAGATCCCGGCACTCGGCAAGGGCTCCATCGTCAGGTGCGTTGTTTGCGGTTACGGTGCCAACCAGGGTAGCGCCGGTCAGTCCGGCATCTGCGGACCAGTCTTCCATCCAGGCGCCGCCGCCCCAGCCCCAGGAACCGAAGAGGCCGATCTTCTTGCCCTTGAGGGAACCCTTGACCTCATCCCACATGGGCTGGAAGACGGACTCCTCCAGAACCTCGGCGCCCATAGCGGGGCAGCCAAATGCGATGGCATCATATCCTGCCACGTCAGCTGCGTGGAAGGCGTCTGCGAAGACGCTGGTCACATCTGCGCCGGCTCCCTTGGCGCCCTCTGCCACGGCGTCTGCCATGGCCTGAGTATTGCCGGTTCCGGTCCAGTACACCACTGCTACTTTGCTCATTGTTGAAACCTTCCTTTCGATTCGTGATTGTCGGGAACTCCCGATGAAGGTTATATTACTTTAATCACAGATATATGTCAATAATGTAAATGCAAGTTATAAAACTATAACTTCGCTTTCACCCCTTGCCATTTCTCCGTGAATCGGGTATGCTGACATCACTTAAAGAAATCTATCGCAAATTATAGCGATATAACATTTATTCAGATGGCGCAAAAGACGCCGGAAAGGAGACCTCATGAGCGTGGTCATCGTGGGAGGCAATGAGTGCATGGAGCGAAAGTACAAGGAGATCTGTTCCAGCCACGGCTGCAATGCCAAAGTGTTCTGCAAGTACCAGGGCGGAATGCACAGCAGAATCGGAAGTCCGGATCTGATGATCCTGTTTACCCACACGGTGTCGCACAAGATGATCCAGTGCGCCCTGCAGAGTGTGGCCGCCAATACCCAGGTGGTCCGCTCCCATACGAGTTCCATTGCTTCGCTCCAGCAGATCCTGCAGGAGTACACCGCGTAAGGAATCGTTGAGGGAGTTTGGTTTGCCACGGATTCCGGGAGAACCCCGGAATCCGCCCTTTTTTATGTCTTCCGTTAAGAAGAGTATACGAGCTGTAAAAAGACGAGTCTAATCATTTCTAAAGATTGTATAAATTTAGGGATTGACACTCGTCTGTCGGGAGAATAGAATGGCAACCGGAAGTTAGAGATATATACTTAACATTGTAGCAAAAGAACATATGTGCAAGTACAGTAAGCATGATCAATGCTGACGAATTTCGGCAAGGTCTGCTTCGAAAGGAGACTGTATGCTGCCGCTTTCTATGGCAAAGGCCGGAGAACAGGTAATGGTAGCCCGTATCGGTGGGAACCCGGAGGTCAAGAAGCACCTGGAGGATTTGGGATTTGTGACCGGAGCCGAGGTGAAGATCGTCTCTGCACCAGGTGACGGAAATGTGATTGTCATGGTCAAGGATGCACGGCTTGCGATCACCGCCGAGATGGCGAAGAAAGTCATGATCACCCTGTGAGTGTTTTTTCATATTCATAGGTTAGATGAATAAAACATATGTAATAAATCAGATCCTAAGATAAGGGTGCTCTCTTTTGGGAGAGGATCAGCTCTTATTTTGAGATATCAAAGGTCAGTTCAGAGGAGGCTTCAGATGAAGACATTGCGAGATGTGAAGGTGGGCGAAACCGCCACGGTCGTGAAGATCCACGGAGACGGTGCCCTCAAGCGCCGGATCATGGACATGGGCATCACCAAGGGCACGGACATCACCGTGCGCAAGGTGGCACCCCTGGGAGATCCGGTGGAGGTCACGGTCCGTGGGTACGAGCTCTCAGTCCGCAAGGATGATGCGGACATCCTGGAGATGTCCTGACCGGGATTCATCCGCGAAAGACAGAACCGAATTTCAAAGATCTCAAACGAGAACAGTACACAGACGTACAGAAAAGAGGATTCGAAATGGCATTGAAAATTGCACTGGCAGGAAACCCGAACTGCGGTAAAACGACGCTGTTCAACGATCTGACCGGAAGCACCCAGTACGTGGGCAACTGGCCCGGCGTCACGGTGGAGAAGAAGGAGGGACGCCTGATCGGTCACAGGGATGTCATCATCCAGGACCTTCCCGGTATCTACTCCCTGAGCCCGTACACACTGGAGGAGGTGGTCTCGAGAAACTACCTCGTCAATGAAAAGCCCGACGTCATTCTGAACATCGTAGATGGCACGAACATCGAGAGAAACCTGTATCTTACCACACAGCTGGTGGAGATCGGCATCCCGGTAGTCATCGCCTTCAACATGATGGATCTGGTCCGCAAGAGCGGAGATCAGATCGACACCAAGAAGCTCGGCAAGGAGCTGGGGTGTGAGACCATCGAGATCAGCGCCCTGCACTCCGACAACACGAGAAAGGCCGCTGAGCTGGCCATCCAGCAGGCAACCAAGAAGAAGGGCGAGCTCCCCCACGTGTTCACCGGCAGCGTAGAGCACGCCATCGCGCACATCGAGGAGTCCATCGAGACCCTGGTCCCGGCAGAGCAGCTTCGGTGGTACGCCGTCAAGCTCTTTGAGCGTGACACCAAGGCAACGGAGCAGTTAAAGCTCTCCGCAGACACCATGGCGCACATCGAGCAGCACATCGTGGACTGTGAGAAGGAGATGGACGATGATGCAGAGAGCATCATCACCAACCAGCGCTACACCTACATCCAGAAGCTCGTCGCGGACACGGTCTTGAAGAAGCGCACCAGCGAGCAGATGACAACCTCTGACAAGATCGACCGGATCGTCACGAACCGGATCCTGGC
>JBJEYC010000422.1:0-5811 GCA_051886435.1 Lachnospiraceae bacterium | reverse complement strand
ATTCTGCACCGTCTCCTGCTGCGCTTTCAGGTCGGCAAGGAGCTTCTCATCCTCCTTCATAACGGTTTGAATGGCTTCTGCCATCTCCCCGGCCCGGAGGCTGTTCGCCTCCCGGAGGGCGTCCACCGCATCCTTCCCTGCGCCCTCCTCAGCGCAGGCGACACCGGAGAAAAGACTCCTGACGGTGCCATCGCAAATCTGATAGGCATCCCTTGCCTTCTGGGCCCTGTCCTTCACGATCTCCTCGAGCCGCGCATACTTCTGGGTCAGGAAGATCTTCTGCAGGATCTTCGTCCTTTCATCGGTGCTGGCGGTCAGAAGTTTCCGGAATTCCCCCTGAGCGATCATCGCGATCTGGCGGAACTGGTTGTAGTCTAGGTGCAGGATTTCATCCTGGATCACCCGGGTCACCTCCCGGGCGCCGGAGACCGGCGCCTTTTCGGGGAGCTCGATGGATGCATCTTCGGAAATGCTGCGGATCGTGCCGGTGCGGGTCTTTTTCTCATAGCCCGGCATTCGGACCACGTGGTACTGCCTGCCCCGGTGGGAAAAGTACAGTTCCACCTTGGTAATCAGCTCGCCCTTCGCATAGTCTGAGCGCATGGAGACGGCGCTTCGCTCCTCCCCGCTCGTACGCCCGTAGAGGGCATAGGTGATCGCGTCAAAGATCGTGGTCTTGCCCGCCCCGGTGGGGCCGGTAATGAGATAGAGTCCGCTTGTTCCGAGGGCGGTAAAGTCCACCTCCTGCGTCCCCGCGTAGGGGCCGAAGGCCTGCATGATCAGTTTTTCCGGTCTCATGAGTGATTCCTCCTTCCCGAGGCTTACAGAATGCCTGCCTGTTTTGCGCAGTCCTCCAGAAGGGCGCGCTCACTGTCCGTAAGCTCCGCCCCGGTCACCTTGCGGGCAAAGTCCTCGGCGATCTCCGCAAAGCTCTTCTCCTGCGTTTGCCCTTCTAACGGTTCGTCCTCGAGCGCCCTTGTCCTTGCATTCTCATAGTCCAGCTTCATGGCATTGGGATAGACGCCCTGCAGGGAAGCCATCGCATCCGGGATTGGCTCCTCGTCGGTGAGAGTTGCGTAAATGTAATCATCTGTGTCTACGGCATGCGACAGCAGATCCTTCAGCTTTCCCTTGATGCGGCGCATCTCGTGGAGCGGTTTGACCGGGATGCGTTGGATGGCAAGGTCTGCCTTCCCATCCTGCTTGGGGCCAAGGTCCAGCAGGACAAAGCACTTGTTCTGGCCGATCTCCCGGAGGGAGTACTTAAGCGGGGAGCCGCTGTAGACAACCCTTCCCCCTTCCATCTCCTGATACCCGTGGATGTGGCCAAGCGCCGTGTAATCAAAGGGGGCAAACACGCCGCTTCCCACACGCTCCACCGTGCCCACCTCCAGGCCGCTTGTCTCGGATCCGGAAAGCTCCGGGTCTTTTCCCGAATACGTCACAAACTGATGGGCAAGGCAGACATTCCGGACATCCGGATCCGGCGCTGCCGACCCGATCACCGTGCGCACCGCGTCCTCGTAGGTCTTGATATCCGCATTCGGGTAATAGTACCGGACGGTAGATGCCTTGACAAAAGGAAGGAGGTAGAAGTGGACCAGGCCATACTCATCCTTCAGCGTCACCTCCTCCAGCTTGCCCTCAAATTTCCCCGCGATGTGGATTCCGCTCTTTGCAAAGAGAGAGGATCCGTAGGCAAGGCGCTCCTCGGAGTCGTGGTTGCCGCTGATGACAAGGGTCGGAATTTTCCGCCCGGAAAGCTCCGTCAGGAATGTATCGAGAAGCTCCACCGCCCTCTCCGGCGGTACGCTCCTGTCATAGATGTCTCCGGAGATCAGAAGAACGTCCGGATGCTCCGTGTCGATGACCGAAAGGAGCTGTTCCAGCATGTACTTCTGATCCTCCAGAAGGTCAAACTCGTTGACGCTTTTTCCAAGGTGCAGATCTGCGGTGTGCAGGATTTTCATCTTACCCTCCTCTTTTGCCGCCCGCCCGGGGCGATCTACTGCATGTAGAGGTATTATACTTCCGTAGGGTGACAAAATCAGCCGGATGCGGATCAAATGACAGTTTTGTCCGTCCTGGAAGGACAAAAATATGAAATCACAGCAGGATGTCAAAATTAAATTTCTGAAGATTTAATGATTACATTTTGGGCTGCCTATGGTATGATGACTATAGAAAATCATATCTTCCCACAGGAGGTGGGGAGAGCAAGACTTGGCCAGGGAAGGCCGGGGGTAACCAGATGAAAAACCACACCGTAAAGCATTGTATCAACAAGAGAAACATCCTCACGAAATCCGCGATGGGCGCGGTGCTTGTCACCGCTATGCTGGCGGCAGCGGGCTGCGCAAAGAGCGCGGATACCGGAACCCTCCTGGATGAGGCTGCAAGCCGTTCCCAGGAAGAAAAATCCGATTACACCTATATCGATGACGAGGCAATTGCCAAGGCCGGGGAGGTAGCCGATACCGACAACTCCCAGATGGTGGATGAGGCGATTGCGCGGGTCAACAAGGAGCGGACCGACGCAGGTCTCTCCGAACTGGATGTAAACCAGGGCCTCGAGCAGTGCGCAGAGGTCCGCGCCGTGGAATGCGCAACGAGCTACTCTCATACGCGTCCCGACGGAAGTGACTGGTGGACTGTCAACAGTGACCTGATGTACGGAGAAAACCTTGCATACAACTACACCACAGCTTCGTCCGTGGTGGATGCGTGGATGGCTTCTCCGGCACACAAGGCCAACATCATGAACAGCGGCTATGAGACGATCGGTCTCGCCACCTACACAACCGACAGCGGCGACATCTACTGGGCTGAGGAGTTCGGCTACTGACATCACGTCGCAGCTGTCTTCCATATGAGTGGGACAGGGCAAATGCCCTGTCTTTTTTTATGCAGACAGAAGGAAATGGCTGTCTTTCTCTTTTCAGCAGTGCGGATCCCAAAGATGAAATGATCCGGAAATTTTCGTCTTGCCTTCTCTCCCATCCGGCAGGTTGGACTTGCAAAACCGCTCCGGTCTGCTACGCTGAAACTGGTAAAATGAAATGGGCCGCCTTCTCCAAAGGCCCTGGAAGGGGGATCATGAGTCCAAACCACAATCCAAAAAAGCGCAGGCTTTCTCTTACGCTGATCCTGCTTCTTGCCGCAGGGCTCTTTGGCTGCGGCAGCGCCGGATCATCCTTTTCCACAGAGAGTGTCTGGGAGGACATCCCGGAGGAGGGAAACGGAGAAACTCAAGGCCAGGAGGAAGCAGAAAGCAGCGGGAACACCGGTACTGCCTCAGAGTCCTCAGAGACCGCACAGCCAAACGAATCCTCTTCTCCCACCCGCATCTTTGTCGGAGACTCCCGGACCGTCGGCATGTACTGGGCGCTCTCCGGGGATGACTCCCTGGACGAGGTACACCTTGCGGATCAAGATGGCAACTACTGGGATGCCAAAGTTGGGATCGGACTTGACTGGATGAAGAATACCGGCATTCCGGATGCCACAGGGTATCTTGGCCCCGGCACGACCCTTTATATCCTCATGGGCGTCAACGACATGGCGGGAGAGATCACCGCGCAGGACTACCTATCCTACCTGGACCAGGAGGTATCCTCCTGGACAGGGACCGGCGCCTCGGTGATCTATGTCTCCGTCAATCCGGTACGGCAGGAGGTGAGCGGCATCACAAACGAGAAGATCGACGCATGGAATGCGGCGATCCAGGCAGGTCTTCCCGAGGGGATCTCCTTTCTTGACACCAACAGTCAGATCCGGGATCACATCGACTTCAAAGACGATCTGCACTATCATGATGACACCAATCTGGAGATCTACGGCATCTGCAAAGATGCCGTCACGCAGTAAATACATTTGATTTCATTTCAGAGGAGGAAGAAATGAACGGTTTTCGAAAAGCAGCAGCATTAGGCGGCTCCCTTGCGCTTGCCGCGTTTCTTGCGGCATCGGTCCCTGCGGGCGTCGAGGCAAAGGAGACAGATTCCCTGGCGGATCAGATCAGCGTCACGGCATCGAGCACGGTAAAGGTATCGCCTGACATGGCGCAGATCACCTTCACCGTAGACAGCACGGGGACTGACGCTGCCGGCACCCAGAGCGCCAACACCAGCGATGTCAACAATGTCCTTGCCGTCCTGACTGGCCTTGGCACCAGCGCAAAGAGCATCACCACCTCGGACTACTACCTGTATCCCGTCTACGACAACGCCGGCGCTGTCACCGGGTACCGGGTCCGGACCACCCTGACCGTGAAGGACATCCCGGTCTCAAATCTTGGGACCATTCTGACTGCCTGCGTGCAGGCGGGCATCAACCAGGTGAGCGATGTCTCCTACTACTGCAGCACCTATGACGCGGTGTATGAACAGGCCCTGCAGCAGGCGATGAAGACAGCCGCGGGGAAAGCAGCGGCCATCGCGGGCGCCGCGGGACGCTCCATCGAAAAGGTAAGCTCGGTCACGGAGCAGGCGCCCGACACCTCCTCCCGGTACGACACGGTGACCCTCAAAGCCCAGGCCACTTCCAACGCGGCGGATACCAGCTCCATGAACGTCATGCCGGGAGAGATCACAATCGAGGCGGATGTGACTGCCGTATACGACATGAACTGACCCCTGTGTACCAATCATCCGCACGGCAGTAAACACTTTTCAAATCGAACCCAAAAAGAGCTTCGGCAGCATGCACCGCGCTGCCGAAGCTCTTTTGCAATCTTATCTTTTTGTTTGATCCATCCGCCTTCCGGATTCCGGGAGGGGATGGAATCTTCCCCAGGATGGGTACTGTCCTTACTTTAAGAGATGATCCGCCACAAGCCCCTGCTCTTTCCCGTAAATCAGGAAGTACAGGTAGCAGTCCGCGTTGGCGCCGCCGATCTTTTTGACAAGCTCCGGGTAGTTGGCCTTGAAGATGTCGAGCTGGAAGGTCTCACTTCCGGGAAGCCCTTCCTGCATCCCGATCGTCATAAAATCCGCCGCAACCGCCTCATCAGTGAGGGGGAGCGCCCCGCTCTGCACTCTTGCAAGGACCTCCGGGTTATGGTTGACATAGTAGTTCATGTCCAGAATCGGCGACAGGTCGCTGCAGGTTGGTGCCATCTTTGCCGCCTGCTTGTAGAGGTAGCCGGAGATCTGGCCGCCGTCCGCGAGGACTTTCAGTGCCTCTGCCGGGATCGCGTATCCCTTCTGGACCATCTCCCAGATATCGCCCTGTGTGAGCTGACCATAGCGCATGGCGGTAGAGAGCTGCAGAGCAACCCCGACAGCATCCGTGTTCTTTGTCAGGGCAGGGGCGATGAGATCCATCATATCCACTGTCTGCGTGTGAGAGGTGGCTGCCTTCGCGGGAAGCGGGGATAGAAAGAGTCCCGCCGCTGCGGCCGCCGCGGTGATTCCCGCGATCCACTGATTTTTTCTGATCTTCATGGTTTTCCTTTCCTCTGTTTTCAATATATCAGATCTTCCTACTCCGCCCGGAGGGCATCGATCGGATTGAGCTCGCTGGCCCGGCGGGCGGGCATCCAGCCAAAGAGGATGCCGACCCCGGCGGAGAAGCCCGCACCCAGAAGGATCGCACCGGTCGAGATGTGGAAGGTGGTGTTCAGCGCTGCCGCACCGATCACCGCGATGACAAGTCCCAGGACGATGCCGATGGCGCCGCCGATCAGGGAGAGGGTGATGGACTCAATCAAAAACTGCATCTGAATCCGGACGGGTTCGGCGCCGAGTGCTTTGCGCAGGCCGATCTCCTTCGTCCGCTCTGAGACGGAGACCAGCATCATGTTCATGATGC
>JBJEYC010000421.1:0-5895 GCA_051886435.1 Lachnospiraceae bacterium | reverse complement strand
CCGATGTCCTCCGGGCGGATCCCGTACCGGGCGGCGGCGTGATCCAGGGCATTTTGGGCCGCCGCCTTGGCCAGCGTCAGGGAATTTTCCCCTTCTTCGCAGATCTGCCGTGACCGGATGCCGGTTCTTGGAAAGATCCACGCGTCGCTCGTATCCACCACCCGGGAAAGGTCATCGTTGGTCACTGTCTTTTGGGCTCTTCCCTGTCCTAATGCCAGAATTCTGATATGGTCCATCCTGCCGCCTCTCATGCCCCGAGTTCCCGGAACTTGCGCAGCCGATCCTCCCTGAGCTCCTCCGGGGAAAGCTGGGAGAGAAGGGTCAGGTTTTTGATCAGGGCAAGATCCAGACTCGCATAGAGCCTGCCCGGATCCTCCTGGGCGCCGCCCAAAGGCTCCGGGACGATCTCGTCCGCGGTGCCGGACTCCAAAAGATCCTCTGCCGTCAGCTTCATGATGCCCGCCGCCTCGCTGGCCCTTGTACTGTCCTTCCACAGAATGCTGGCAAAGCCCTCCGGAGAGAGCACCGAGTAGACGGCGTACTCCAGCATCAGGATCCGGTTTGCGACGGACAGCGCGAGCGCCCCGCCCGAGTTTCCCTCCCCGGTCACAACACACAGGATTGGCACGTGGAAGCGGCTCATCGCCGCGAGATTTCTGGCGATCGCCTCTCCCTGGCCGTGCTCCTCCGCGTCCTTTCCCGGATAGGCACCGGGGGTGTCCACAAAGGTGATAATCGGACGGTGAAACTTCTCCGCCTGCTCCATGATCCGGAGGGCTTTCCGGTATCCCTCGGGCTTTGGCATGCCGAAGTTGCAGGCGACGTTCTCCTTTGCGTTGTGGCCCTTTTTGTGACCCACCACGGTCACGGGAATGCCGTGAAACCGTGCGATCCCGCCCAGGATGGCCGGGTCGTCGTCATAGAGATGGTCACCCTTTTGCTCAAAGAAGTCCGTAAACAGCGCCTGGATAAAATCTCCGATGTGGGGCCGGTCCAGCCGCCTTGCCAGGTACACCCGCTCATTGGGAGTGGGCCGTACGCAGGGCCGCAGGGCCCGCGCCTTGGCAAGGTAGAGGGGAAGGAGTTCCGCTTCCCCGGCGCCGTTTTGTTTCTTCTCTGCAATCTGCCCGTCAATGGCACCGGCCCGCGCCAGCGCCTCCCGAAATTCCTCAGCCATATCCCGCTTCTTCCTTACTGTGCCAGTTCCTCTTCCCGCTCGTGGAGCCGCAAAAGATCCATGAGCACCGCCCGCTGGTCCCTGCGCTCCACGATTTTGTCCACAAAGCCGTGGCGCCACAGGTACTCGGCCCGTTGAAAGCCCTTGGGGAGCTTCTGTCCGATCGTCTGCTCGATGACCCGGGGGCCCGCAAAGCCGATCAGTGCACCGGGCTCTGCCAGGGTGATGTCTCCGAGGGAGGCAAAGCTTGCCGTCACGCCGCCCGTTGTCGGGTGGGTAAGCACGCTGACAAACAGGCCGCCATGCTCGGAAAAGAGCTCCACCGCTGCCGCGGTTTTTGCCATCTGCACCAGGCTGTAGATGCCCTCCTGCATTCTGGCACCGCCGGAAGCGGCGAACAGGACGATCGGCAGGGATTTCTCATCCGCCCGCTCGAAGGCCCTGGTGATCCGCTCCCCGACGGCGCTGCTCATACTTCCCATGAAAAACCGGGTATCCATCACCGCCACGATGCAGGCAATGCCGCCGATCTTTCCCTCTGCCGTGACGACGGACTCGGCAAGACTGGTCTCCTCCCTCGTCCTGGAGAGCTTCTCCGCATACCCCGGGAAGGAGAGCGGATCGCCCGCGGCGACCTCTTCCCCGAAGATGCGCTCCGTGCCCGGATCGAGAACAAGCTGAAGACGATCCTTCGCCGGCAGCGGATAGTACTTGCCGCAGGCGGGGCAGACATGCGCGTTCTCCTTCCATTGTTCCTCGGAAAAGCGTCTCCCGCAGGCTTTGCAGGTACGCGGGGGCGGCGGCAGGATCCTGCGCACGGCCTTCTCCAGGTTCTGTGCCGGGTTCTTCTCCCTCTCCATGGTCAGGCGTCCTGCTTTTCCTCCTGCAGGGTCTGCAGGTAGTTGCAGATGTCGCCGATTGTCTGGAGCTTTGCCAGGGTCTCATCGGGAATCTTCTTGCCGGTGGCATCTTCAAAAGCCATGTGCAGTTCCACCAGATCCAGAGAGTCCGCCTCCAGATCCGCGGTCAGGGATGCCTCCGGGGTTACCTTGTCCTCGTCGCAGCCGAGCGTGTCCACCACGATGCGCTTTACTTGTTCAAAATCCATTTTGGGTTCCTCCTTGTCGTGTGTGATTGATTCAAATTATTTTAATTAAAAATATTTTAGTTAAATCAAAGTGAATTATAAGAGCTTTCTCCGCGCTGTCAAGAACCTTTGTAAGGAAACTGATTTTGCCAGTTTTGGTTTCCAAAGTGGCCGGAAAAGGGCCCGCGCAGGACGATCTGGCCTCGCGCGGGCCCGTGACTTTTTGTATGATAGAGACGGCGGCCTGCGGCCGTCGGAAAGGGGAAGAACATGTTTGCATTTTCCCAGTGGAATGCATTTTCCATCGCCGTCCGGATCGCCTCGGCGATGCTCCTTGGCACGGTCATCGGCCTCGACCGGAGCGCCAAGCGCCGGGTCGCCGGCGTCAAGACCAACGCCGTGGTCTGCCTCGGCTCTGCCCTCGTCATGCTGACGGCACAGTACATCACCCTCGCCTACCCGGGCGAGAGCGATGTGACCCGGTTCGGTGCGCAGGTCATCAGCGGGGTCGGCTTTCTGGGGGTCGGTACGATTCTCGTCACCGGTCACAAAGTGCGGGGGCTGACCACCGCGGCAAGCCTCTGGACCTGTGCCTGCATCGGTCTTGCGGCCGGAGCCGGGTTCCTTGCAGGCGCCTATCTGGCCACTGCCTGCATCCTGGTTGCACTGCACGTTCTCCCGAAGCTCGAGGCCATCGCCTTCCGGCACAGCCGCTACCTGTGCGTTCTGGTGGAGTTTCGGGACGGAAAGAGCCTCGATCACTTTCTCGGCTACCTGGAATCCCACAAAATCCTGGTAGACAGCATGGACCTCTACAGCGACAGGAAGCGGGACAACCCGGTCATTGCGGAGCTCGTGCTGAAACTCCCCCGCCCCGCCGGGGACGGCAGGACCTGGGTGGAAGAATTTCATCAGGTTTCCGGTGTCGAGTCTGTTGAGATTTTCTGAAGTGGAGACACAAGAAAGGAAAGCACGTGGCAGAAGATTGCGTGACATTTGATGCGGTGGTGAACGGACTGCCGGTCCATGCCGTCTATCCGGCAAAGACCGTGCAGCAGGTACTGCTGCCGCTGCTTAGGCAGCTGACCGCACTCTGGAAAAAGAAGGGATCGCGGCTTGTCGTCTTCCTTGCGGCACCGCCCGGCGCCGGAAAGTCGACCCTTGCCGCCTTTCTCGAGGACCTCTCCGCGAAAGCCCCCGGCGTCCATCCCCTTCAGGCAGTGGGCCTCGACGGCTTTCACTATCCGAACGCATGGCTTGACTCTCACACCACCCTGCGGAATGGAAAAGAGGTGCCGCTTCGCGCCATCAAGGGCGCCGCGGAGACCTTTGACGTAGACGCCCTGAAAGGGAAACTTGCGGCGCTCGGAACCGGGCTCGTGCGCTTTCCCATCTACGACAGGCGCCTTCACGATGTGATCCCGGAGGCGCTTCCCGTCACCGGGGACATCATTCTTCTTGAGGGAAACTGGCTTCTTCTCTCCGACCCCCGGTGGGAAGTCATTGCCCCCTATGCGGACTTTGCGATCCGGATTCTCTGCGGGGAATCACTTGTCAGGGAGCGGCTCATTAAGCGGAAGGTGCAGGGCGGCCTTACCCTGGCCGAGGCGGAGAATTTTTACAAAAACAGCGACGCCAAAAACGTGCGCCGGGTGCTCACCCAGTCCCGGGACGCGGACCTGACTCTGGTCCTTTCCGGGGATGGTTCCCTGACACCGCTCCAGGGGAAAGAGAAAGGAGAGACTCCACATGGAAGATCCCAGAATCCAGCGGACCAAGCAGCTCCTGTTTGACGCCTTTGAGGAGCTCCTTGCCGTGCAGGACTTTGGCAGCATCAGCGTCAATGCTCTCTGTAACCATGCGATGGTGCGCCGGGCGACCTTTTACCGGCACTTTCAGGATCGGTACGATTTCTTTTCCGCTTATGCCTTCCATCTGCGGGACCAGTTTCTGTGCCTGCATCAGAAGGAGGATGCCGGGGAGGCCGCAGCCTCGATGGACGTCTCCTATTTCGGCCTTCTGACGGAGCGGCTCCTGGACTTTCTTGAGACCAAGCAGGCCCTCGTCTCCCACATCGTGGGAAGCAGTGCCTTTCCCACCCTGACAAAGATCCTGGGCGATATGATCTGCAGCGACACCCTGGGGTGGATCCATGCACACCGGCCGGACAACGGCGTCTCGGACGAGGACAACGCCGCCTTTTTCTCCGGCGGGATTCTGCACCTTCTGCTGCAGTGCAGCGAAACGCCCCGGACAGGACTGGAGAAGAAGCAGATGGCGGAGACGGTCTGCAGGATGGCAGCGCTGTTGTTTGACGCACCTGCACAAAACGGGCAGGAAAAAGGGGCCCGGGACAGCTCTTGTGCCCCCGGACCCTGAAACTTACTCTCCCTCACAGGGAGAGATCTGCAGTCTCTCCGCCATTGGAGAAAACCCTGCTTCTGTCAATACGCGCAGGGAGACTGATGACGGTACAAACTGCTTTCTGTCCCCCACGCCCGCAAGTAAGAAAAAGGCAGAGACGCCATCCAACCTTGGATCTCGCCTCTGCCAGTATGTCACTTCTGTCTTGGTACTTCGACGGACCTCAGTCGTCCGTCTTTTTTCCGCCGCCGATCATCTGATGCCCGGTAATCAGGGTCATCACCATGCCAACTAGCGCGACCATTGCCCAAAACCTGTGCTGCTCCAGGATGTCCTTCATCGTATGCCTCCCTGCACTTGTTCTGTATATGTTAGGGATATTTTACCAAAGGTGAGACAACTCCGCTCGGACAGTTTTGGAGTATAGTGTCTATTTTCTGCTTATTTCATTCGGATTTGCCGAGCTTTTTGATAGTTTCGAACCGATTCCCGCCTTATCTCTCCCGGACATGCTTTCCCGTCATGTGCTCCGGAACCAGCTTTAAGACAAGAACCCGGGACAGGGTCTGCCGGATCTCAGCCTCCACCGCCTCATAATCCTGGTAATACCGCTGCCCGATCCTGCGAAGCCATTTCTGCTTTTCCTGCAGATCCTCCACCGGATGGAGCGTCCCGAATACCGTGACGCTGTCAAACTCCCGCCACCACTGTCCTTCCGGCTGCTGCGGGTCAGAGACCACGTTAAAGCACGCCCTCGGGTCATGCCGCACCGCGTCCGCCTTCTGCCCCTCTCCGGCACCGTGAAAGTAGATGGCACCGTCCGCCTCATCAAACACGTAGCTGACGGGCACTGCATAGGGCATTCCGTCCTCCAGTGAAAGGGCAAGGGTGCCAAAGCGCGACGCCTCCAGAACCCTGCGGCAGTCCTCCCCAGAGATCTCCTGTTTTGCTCTTCTCATTTTCCGATACATAGCAGCCTCCTGTTCCCGTGCTTTTGTTTTCCACATTTTGCCATGACGGACATATTCTGACAACCGTGATGTCTGGCAGACCGGACGATTTTGCCAATCCTGTCTGTTTTCCATTGATGGCATCATCCAATTAACGTATAATAAAAAGAAAAATTGTGTTTTTGATTCAATGCCGCAGAATCTGTTGATTTCAGTTCTGCAGCCAGGGGGATCCCTGCCATGAGTGATCAGTCCTCGGGCATCTATGTCATCGATGCCGACTACAATATCGTTTCCTTCAACCAGACCTGCGGAGA
>JBJEYC010000420.1:0-5917 GCA_051886435.1 Lachnospiraceae bacterium | reverse complement strand
GTGGGCCGGCATTTTCAATCGGAATGCAGAAACAGGAACGATATGCCAGCGTGATAGTGGACATCTCGGCCGGGGCTCTGGACCGGCCCTTTACCTACCGCATCCCGGAGGCGCTCTCAGACAAAATCGTTCTGGGGAGCCTGGTGGAGATCCCCTTCGGGCGTGCCAACCGGAAAGTGACGGGCTTTGTCGTCGGCTTTTGCGACAGCTGTGATTATCCGGCAGAGAAGATCAAGGAGATCCTGGGAATCGGCAGGAAAGGAACAGATGAGACCGGAGAGAAGGCGGTGGAGCTCGCTGCCTGGATGCGGGAGCGCTACGGGTCCACGATGATCACGGCGCTCAAGACCGTACTCACGGCAAGAAAGGAGAAGAAGCCTGTTGAGACCAAGGAGATCCGGCTGGTGCTGGACCGGGAGAAGGCCCTGGAGAAGCTGGACTTTTACCGGAGAAAGCACCAGGTGGCGCGGGAGCGCCTCCTGCAGGCCTTGGTTGATGTTCCGACGCAGCCCTACACCCTGGTGACAGGTAAACTCCATGTGCCGGCAAAAACCATTTCCGCCATGCAGGCGCAGGGGGTGCTGGAAGTCAAAACCGAGACTTCTCTCCGAAACCCAGTGTCCCTTGGTGAGGTGGCAAAAAAGGACCTTTCCCTTTCCCCTGAGCAGGAGGATGTGGTGGAGGGAATTTTCCGGGATTTTACCGGCCTGCAGGCGGGGGATCCGAATGCGAAGCGGATCTCCCTTCTCCATGGGATCACGGGCTCGGGAAAGACCGAGGTTTACATCCGAATCATCGAGAAGGTGGTCGCAGAGGGCCGGCAGGCCATCATGCTGATCCCGGAGATTTCCCTGACCTATCAGACTCTCCTTCGGTTCTACCGCCACTTCGGGGATCGGGTGTCGGTGATGAACAGCACCCTCTCCGAGGGGGAAAAGAGCGATCAGTTCGAGCGTGCGCGCCAGGGAGAAATCGATGTCATCATCGGACCCAGGTCCGCCCTGTTTACGCCTTTCCCGCACATCGGCATCATCGTGATTGACGAGGAGCATGAGGAGTCCTACAAGAACGAGCATATGCCGAAGTACCACGCAAGGGATATCGCGGCGCAGATCGCAAAGATGCACCAGGCAGTGGTGGTGCTCGGGTCCGCAACACCCTCTTTGGAGTCCATGTATCGTGCGGAAAACGGCGAGTACCGCTACTACACCCTGACAAGGCGCCTGACGGGCGGTACCCTTCCGTCCGTGCAGATCGTGGACATGCGGGAGGAACTCCGGCGTGGAAACCGGAGCATCCTCTCAAAGGCGCTTCTTTCCGGCATGGAGGAAAAGCTCTCCCGGGGCGAGCAGGTGATGCTCTTTTTGAATCGCCGGGGATTCTCGGGCTTTGTGTCCTGCCGCTCCTGCGGCGCCGTCATCAAGTGCCCCCACTGTGACGTCTCCCTTTCCCTTCACAAGAACGGGAAGCTCGTCTGCCATTACTGCGGCTATGAGACCCCGATGGTGACCCAGTGCCCCTCCTGCGGTTCGAAGCTCGTCTCCGGGTTCAAGGCCGGCACGGAGCAGATCGAGGAGCAGGTGACGAAAATGTTTCCGAGAGCCCGGGTCCTTCGGATGGATGCGGACACCACAGCGAAAAAAGGCGCCTATGAAAAGATCCTGACCTCCTTTGCCAACGAGGAGGCGGACATTCTTCTCGGTACCCAGATGATCGTCAAGGGACACGACTTCCCAAACGTCACCCTCATGGGAATTCTCCTTGCGGACATGTCCCTGGGGGCGGACGACTACATGGCTTCTGAGCGCACGTTCTCCCTTCTCACCCAGGCCGCCGGCCGGGCGGGCCGGGGAACCAAGGCGGGGGATGTCATCATCCAGACCTATCAGCCAGACAACTACGCGATCCGGTACGCGGCAGACCAGGATTACGGCGGGTTCTATCGGGAGGAGATCCAGTATCGGAGCCTGCTTCTCTATCCGCCGGTCTGGCACATGCTGGCGGTGGAGGTGTCCTCCAAAGACGAGGACACGGCGCTCCTTTTTGCAGGGCGGTGCAAGGAACTGCTGGATAAAATCTGCGCGGGTCTCAACCGGAACCAGACGCCGCCCCGGGTCCTCATCATCGGGCCCGCCCCGGCCTCCTACGCGCGCCTTCGGGATGCGTACCGCTTCGCGGTCTATGTAAAATGTCAGAAATATGGTACACTTGTGAATTGTAAAGATAGAATCGAACTTCTGTGCGCCGCGGTCAATCCGGACGGAAAGCTTCCGCTCTCCCTCCAGTTTGATTTTGACCCGGTGAACGCATGGTAGACAGAAAGGAATATTCAGATATGGCACTGTTGACGATCAGAGAGATTGGAGATCCCATTCTGGAGAAGCGGGCGAAGGAGGTCAAGGAGATGACCCCGCGCCTCAAGGAGCTGATTCAGGATATGCTCGAGACCATGTATGATGCAAACGGCGTGGGCCTTGCCGCCCCGCAGGTCGGCATTTTAAAGCGCATTGTGGTGATCGATGTCTCCCCGGAGCAGAATGATCCCCACGTGTTTGTCAACCCGGAGATCATCGAGCAGGACGGGGAACAGGACGGGATGGAGGGGTGCCTTTCCGTTCCCGGCAAGGTGGGAGAGGTAATCCGTCCCGCCCATGTGGTGACGAAGGCCCTGGACGAGAACATGCAGCCCTTTACGATTGAGGGTACAGAGCTCTTTGCCCGCTGCATGTGCCACGAGTTTGACCATCTTGACGGCATCCTGTACACGACCAAGACCATCGGCGGCCTCGTTGACACCGACGCCCCGGAGGATGAGGAAGAGGACGAAGAGGAGAGCGGAGAGGAGCGGGAATGAGAATCATCTTTATGGGAACCCCGGACTTTGCGGTCCCGGCGCTTTCGGCTCTCGCCGCCTCCCGGCATGAGGTGACCCTGGTGGTCACGCAGCCGGACCGGCAGAAGGGGCGCGGCAAGGCACTGGAGGAGTCCGATGTCAAGGCAAAGGCAAAAGAGCTTGGCATTCCGGTCTTCCAGCCGGCAAAGGTCAAGGAGGCGGCAGCGGTGGAGGTACTGCGGGAGCAGCACCCGGATGTCATCGTGGTAGCGGCCTATGGCCAGATTCTCTCCCAGGAGATCCTGGACCTGCCCCGGTATGGATGTCTGAACATCCACGGCTCCCTTCTTCCCCGCTGGCGCGGGGCGGCGCCGATCCAGTGGGCCGTCATCGAGGGCGACGAGGAGACCGGCATTACCATCATGCAGATGGACAAGGGCCTCGACACCGGCGACATCCTGCTGCAGGAGCGCACGAAGATCGGGACCAAGGAGACGGCAGAACACCTCTATGAGAGACTGGCCGCGATGGGCGGCCCCCTGCTTCTCAAAGCCCTGGATGAGATTGAAAACGGCACAATTACGCGGACGAAACAGGACGATGCCCGTTCCTGCTACGCCAAGATGCTGAACAAGCGCCAGGGCGAGATCAGCTGGACCATGCCCGCGGCGCGCATCGAGCGCCTGGTGCGTGGCCTCAACTCCTGGCCGAGCGCTTACACCTACTACCGGGGAAAAATCCTGAAGATCTGGGACGCAGACGCAGAGCCCCAGAAGAAGATGGAAGCAGCACCCGGCACGATCCTCTCCGCCGAAAAGGACGCGATCCGCGTCCAGACAGGCGACGGGGTTCTGGTGCTTCGGGAAGTGCAGCCTGAGGGCAAGCGGCGCATGGCAGTGAAAGACTTTCTTCTGGGATACCCGGCAGAGGGAATCCTGGGACAGCATCCGGAGAAGGGAGCACAGTGATGTACGGCTACGGCTATTACTACTTTGACTGGACCTATGTGCTCGTGATACTTGGCGCCGTGATCTGCATGGCGGCCTCCGCCCAGGTGCAGTCCGTATACCGCAGATATGCCACGGTCCGCTCCTCCTGCGGCATGACCGGCGCCATGACGGCGCAGGAGATCTTGCGCCGCAACGGCGTGACCGACGTGCACGTGGAGCACATCTCCGGGGAGCTGACGGACCACTACGACCCGCGGGCCGGGGCGGTGCGCCTCTCGGACGCGGTCTATGGAAGCACGTCGGTGGCGGCGATCGGCGTTGCCGCCCACGAGTGCGGGCATGTGATGCAGCATGAGCAGGGCTATGTGCCGCTCCAGATCCGAACCGCCCTGGTTCCGGTTGCCAACTTTGGCTCCAATGTCGGCATCTGGATCGTGATTCTGGGCCTTGTGCTTGGCCTGTCCGACACCTTTGTGAACATCGGCATTGCGCTGTTCTGCTTTGGCGTTTTGTTTCAGCTGGTGACCCTTCCCGTGGAGATCAACGCGAGCCGCAGGGCGCTTCGCATGCTGACCGATTACCGGATCCTCTCCCCGGAAGAGGAAAAGGGTTCCCGGGCGGTCCTTCGCGCGGCGGCGATGACCTACGTGGCCGCTGCGGCATCGAGCATCCTGCAGCTTCTGCGTCTTGTGATCCTCGCAGGGGGAAGAAGGCGGGACGATCGATGAGAGCAGAAAATGAGCGGGAGATTGTCCTTTCGATTCTGCAGGAGCGGGAGCACAAGAGAACCTTTTCGAACGTGCTGATCCGGCGCGCTCTGGATGCGCATGATGACATGGAACAGTCCGAAAAGGCCTTCATCAAGCGCCTTGCGGAGGGTGTCATCGAAAGGGAGGACGAGCTGGACCGCGACATCCGGCAGCATCTCAAAAATCCGAATACCCAGGTCAAGGGCACGGTCCGGATCCTCCTGCGGATGGGAATCTACCAGATCCGATACATGGATGCGGTGCCGGATTTTGCCGCTGTCAATGAGACTTTAAATCTGGCCAAAGCCCACCACCTGCAGGACAAGGTGGGCTTTTTGAACGCGGTTTTGCGGAGCGTCTGCCGGGAGAAGGAAGCGGGGGCAGCCCCCGGGAAGAAGACGATCTTCATCGCCGGGGAAGGCGGCGCCGCAAAGGCGCAGCGCGATCTCACCATCTCCGAGGAGGCCGCCCTCTCGATGCCGGAAAAGATCCTTGCAATCTGGGAGGAGGACTACGGGAAGGAGACCGCGGATGCCCTGGCAAAGGCCATGATGGAGGTGCGCCCCGTCTGCATCCGCTTTGATCCGCGAATTCCGGAGCAGAAGCGGCAGGAGACGATCGAAAAGATTCGGGCTCTTGGCGCCACGGCAGAGAAAGCGAAGTGGGTTCCCGACTGCTGGTACCTCACCAAAATTCCCGCGGTCACAAAGCTCCCCGGGTTTGCGGAAGGAATCTTCACCGTGCAGGATGAGAGCAGCGCTCTCATCGGCATGGCGGCGGGGCTTTCCGGAAAGGAGACCGTGCTGGATCTTTGCGCGGCGCCTGGGGGAAAGAGCGTACTGCTTGCCTCTCTCCTTCCCCAGGGGAAGGTCCTTGCCTTTGACCTCTCCCGGGAGAAGACGGACCGGATCGCGGCCAACGCAAAGAGAATGCACATCGAAAACATCACGATCCGGGAGGGAGATGCCACCCAGGAGAATCCGGAACTTGTCTCGTCCGCGGACTTTGTGCTCTGCGACGTCCCCTGTTCGGGACTCGGGGTGATCACAAGAAAACGGGACATCAAGTACCACGTGGATGCGGAGAAGATCCGCTCTCTGGTGCGGCTGCAGAGAAAGATTCTCGCGAACGCGGTCCGCTATGTGCGGCCCGGCGGAATTCTTCTGTACTCCACATGCACGATCGATCTGGCGGAGAACGACCGCCAGGCGGCCTATCTGGAAAAGCAGCTGGGGCTTGTCCCCACAGACCTCGCGCCTTTTCTTCCCAAAGACATGCCGGGAATCAAGGGCAACTGTCTGCAGCTCTTCCCCCACATCCATCACACGGACGGCTTTTTCCTCGCGCGGTTTCAGAAGCCGGAAAAGGAGGCAGAACGTGGCTGA
>JBJEYC010000419.1:0-5955 GCA_051886435.1 Lachnospiraceae bacterium | reverse complement strand
CGATGCAGCGCTTTTCCCGGTCCGCGCAGTAGGAGCCGTTGAAGGTGAGAAAGGCGTCAAAGGAGACGCCGGCAAAGGCGGGGACCCGGCTGATCGGACGCCCGGTGGCGACAACGATCCGCACCCCGTTTGCCTGCAGGCCAAGGAGGGCTGCCCGGGTTTTGTCCGAGAGCTCGTTTTTTCCGAGGGGCACCAGGGTGCCGTCGATGTCAAAAAAGGCGATGCGGGGCTTCATGAAGTCACCTCGCGCCGGTGTCCTGCAGCGTATCTGGCAGGAGAAGCGGTAGCAAGCGCTTCATCCGGCCTGTTTTTTGTGGCAGCAGATGTCATGGCAGTCCTTTCCAAATATGTGTCAGCGCATCAGGTCTTATTTTCCCTGTGGTAGACGATCTCGCCCCGGCAGATGGTGCAGCAGACGACACCGGGGAGCGTCTCCCCGATGAAAGGAGAGTTGCAGGAGCGGGAGGCAAAGTGATCCGTTACGGTCCAGACGGCGTTCGGGTCAAAGAGGACAAGGTCCGCGGGACCGCCCTCATAGATCCGGCCGGCGGGGAGATGGTAGTACTCCGCCGGATTCACGGTCAACATCGCAAGAAGATGTTCCAGAGAGATGACACCCGGCTGCACCAGGTTCTGAATGCCCAGGGAGAGCGCGGTTTCGAGGCCGATCATGCCGCTGGGCGCCTTGACAAAGGGCTGGTCCTTCTGCGCCTTCGCGTGAGGGGCGTGGTCGGTGGCGATGATCCGGATCGTGCCGTCGGCGATGCCCGCAAGGATCGCCTGCCGGTCCTCCTCGAGGCGAAGGGGCGGGTTCACCTTGGCAAGCGTTCCCTTTGCAAGCACCGCGTCCTCCGTCAGGGAGAAGTGCTGTGGCGTTGCCTCCGCCTGGATCAGCGGGTTGTGCTTCTGGGCTTCCCGGACCAGGGCGACCCCCTCTTTGGAGCTGATGTGCTGAATGAGGAGCTTTCCGCCCACCTCCTCAGCGAGCTTCACGTCCCTTGCAACGAGCGAAGCCTCTGCCTGCCGGTCCGCACCGGTAAGGCCAAGCGCAGCTGCTGCTTTTCCGCCCGCATTGACCCCGGGGTTTTTCACAAAGGCGGGATCCTCCTCGTGGAGGGAGACCGGGATGTCGAGCTTTCGCGCAAGCTTCAGGGCGTTCTTTAAAAGGTCCTGATCCATCACGGGCCTTCCGTCATCGGTGAAGACCACGGCGCCTGCCTCCTTCAGGGAGACAAAGTCCGTGCGCTCTGCGCCCTGCATGCCGACGGTGACGTTGGCAGCGCTGTAGATGTGGATCTTCTCTTTGCGTCCCCGGGCGAGGACGTCCTCGAGAACCGGGACGCAGTCGATGGGGGGCTTTGTGTTGGCCATCATGACGATGGAGGTGTATCCGCCCCGGGCCGCGGAAAGGCTTCCCGTGTGGATGTCCTCCTTCTCCGGAAACCCGGGATCCCGGAAGTGGGAGTGGGTGTCGACAAGTCCCGGCGCGGCGACAATGCCATGGGCAGCAAGGACTTCGCACCCCGCGGGGGCAGACAGGGTTCCCGCCGGGGCAATGGCCTGGACCACTCCATCGGCGAGCAGCAGATCCTGCATCCCATCCGTGTGGGTGGCAGGATCAATCAGACGGCAGTTTTGAATCAGAAGCATGGGCATCCTCCGAAAATCGAGTTCTTCTTTTGGGCTTTGTTGTCCGGGGATATTTTACTGAATTGCGGGGAGGATGAAAAGCGTTCTGCCGCGATGGAGCATGGGGAAGAGGGGGCCTTCTGTGGTATACTCAGCTGGACAGCATACCGGATGGCATCCGGCAAAAAAGCTTGGCCGCACGGCGGCCGCTGGAGGAAGCATGGCATATCTTCATTCCCTCATCACCATCATCTACGTGGTGGCGTATCTGATCCTGGGCATCGTGTGGATGCCGGTCGTCCTGATTGCGGGGCTCTTCTCGAAAGACCAGAAGGAGCGCCTGTCCGCGGGCTACATCTATGTGGGCCTTCGCATCCTGCAGGTCATCGCCGGGTGCCGCGTGAAGGTGGAGGGGCTGGAAAACATCCCGAAGGACCAGGCGGTGCTGTTTGTGGGCAACCACCGCAGCATCTTTGACATCGTCTGCGCCATGCCCTGCATGGGCTGGAAGCTCGGCATCGTCGCCAAGAAGGAGCTGAAGAAGGTCCCGCTTCTGAATTTCTGGATGACCCAGATGTGCACCCTCTTCCTGGACCGGAATGATCTGAAGGCAGGCGTCCAGATGATCACCGATGCCCAGAAGCTGATCCAGTCCGGCAGGAGCGTTCTGATCTACCCCGAGGGGACGAGAAACCACAAGGAGGGAACGCTTCTGCCCTTCCACGGCGGAAGCTTCAAGATCGCCATCCGCACCGGCTGTCCCATCATTCCGGTGACCACCGTTGGAACCGGAGATGTGTTCGAGGATCACTTCCCGAAGCTTAAGTGCAAGACCGTGCACGTGATCT
Organism: Lachnospiraceae bacterium; assembly: GCA_051886435.1. Taxonomy (GTDB): domain Bacteria; phylum Bacillota; class Clostridia; order Lachnospirales; family Lachnospiraceae; genus CAG-791. The sequence continues at coordinate 3,478 of JBJEYC010000419.1, read as the reverse complement.
TCGGAACCCCCATCCCCACGCAGGGGATGCCGATCCCGGAGCGGAAGGTACTGCATGAGAAGGTGCGGGACATCATCGCGGACACCTACGCGAAGTATGCACCCATGGACAAGGAGGAACGGCATGAGCAGTGAGCGGGCAAAGCGGACGCTGACCGTGGTGGAGAACCGGCAGCTGGCAGCAGGGGTCTATGACCTCAGGCTTTCGTACCAGGAGAAAGAAGCACCGGAGCAGGTGATCCCGGGACAGTTTGTGGGCGTCTACTCAAAGGACAGCGGGCGGATCCTGCCGCGCCCCATCAGCATCTGCGGCTGGGATCCGAAGTCGCGGACATTGCGTCTCGTGTTCCGCACCGTGGGTGCGGGAACCCTGGAGTTCTCCCGCTGTCAGCCGGGGGAGACCCTGGACGTTCTGGGAATCCTCGGAAACGGCTATGACCTGGAGAAGCTCGCCGGAAAGCGGGTCCTGCTTCTTGGCGGGGGGATCGGCGCCCCGCCCCTTCTGGGGCTTGCCGAGGCGGTCTCTGAGAAAAACCGGGCGCTTGGCGCAGGGCAGGTGACGGCGGTCCTTGGCTACCGGACAAATGACCTGTTTCTCGACCGGGAGTTTGCCAAGGTCTCCGATGTTGTCATCGCTACGGACGATGGAAGTGCCGGCTTTCACGGGAACGTGATCGAGGCGGTGAAGTCGGTGGAACCTTCCTTCGATGTCATCTGTGCCTGCGGGCCGCTCCCGATGCTGCGTGGGGTCAAGGCCCTTGCGCTGGAGCGGGACTGCCCCTGCTATCTCTCCCTGGAGGAGCGGATGGCCTGCGGCGTGGGTGCCTGCCTCGGGTGCGTGACAAAGACCGCGAAGGTAGACGGCCACTCCCACGTGAAGAATGCGAGAATCTGCACCGAGGGACCGGTGTTTGAAGCCAGGGAGGTATTGATCTGATGGACAAAAATGTGCACACGGACATGTCCGTTTCCATCGCCGGCGTGACCTTTCAAAATCCCGTCATGACCGCCTCCGGGACCTTCGGCTCCGGAATGGAATATTCAGACTTTGTGGATTTGAACCGGCTCGGCGCCGTGGTGACCAAGGGCGTCTCCAGTGTTCCCTGGGAGGGGAACCCGACGCCCCGGGTGACGGAGGTCCCCGGCGGCATGCTCAACGCGATCGGCCTGCAGAACCCCGGGATCGATGTCTTCATCGAGCGGGATCTGGAGTTCCTTAAGCAGTTCGACACCAGGGTCATCGTCAATGTCTGCGGCCACACTGTGGAGGAGTACCTGGATGTGGTGGAGCGGCTCGCCGACGAAAAGCGGGTGGATATGCTCGAGATCAATGTCTCCTGCCCCAACGTCAAACAGGGTGCCATCGCCTTCGGCACCCGGGCCGATGCCCTCTTTGATATCACACAGAGGATTAAGAAGGTGGCAAAGCAGCCGGTCATCATGAAGCTCACCCCTAACGTGACCTCCATTGCGGAAATGGCAAAGGCTGCGGAGGCGGGCGGCGCCGATGGCATCTCGCTGATCAACACGATCACCGGCATGAAGATCGACGTGGAGAAACAGAAGTTCGTGCTCGCCAACAAGACCGGGGGTCTCTCCGGACCGGCGATCCACCCGATCGCGGTGCGCATGGTGTACGAGGCGCACCAGGCGGTGCAGATCCCGATCATCGGCATGGGCGGCATCGCCTCCTGGCAGGATGCGGCGGAGCTGATGCTCGCCGGCGCCACGGCGGTGGCAGTCGGTGCCATGAACTTCCACACCCCGGATCTGACGGTGAAGGTGGCAGACGGCCTTGCGGACTATGCGGCGCGGCACGGCCTTTCGAAGATCGAAGAACTGGTTGGCGCGGTGCAGTGAGGAGAACGCAATGAAGCGGATCGAGAAGAAGGCATACGGAAAGATCAATCTCTCCCTGGATGTGGTGGGAAAGCGGGAGGATGGCTACCATCTGGTCCGCATGGTCATGCAGACCGTGGACATCTCGGATAAGCTCACCATCGAGCGGGCTGACCACGGGGAGATCCGCCTGCAGATCCAGGGCTCGGACCTCTCCGCGGGCCCCGACAACCTGGTCTGCCGGGCGGCCAGGGCCATGCAGGAAGCCTTTGGCCTGGAGGATGGCTTTGACATCACTCTGGAAAAGCACATTCCCGCGGCGGCCGGCATGGCGGGCGGATCTGCCGATGCGGCGGCGGTGCTCACCGGCATCCGTGACATGTACAGCCTCTGGGCAGGAAATGACAGGCTGTGTGAGATCGGTCTCTCCCTTGGTGCGGATGTTCCCTACTGCGTGTCTGGCGGCACTGCCCTTTGCGAGGGGATCGGTGAGGTGCTCACCCCGCTCCCCGACTGGATGCAGTGCGAACTGGTGGTGGTCAAGCCGGACATCGATGTGGCAACGCCCTGGGTCTACAAGGCATATGACGCGATCCCCGAAAAAGACATCCGCCACCCGGATGTGGACGGGATGGTCACGGCAATCAAAAAGCGGGATCTTCCGGGCATGGCGGCCCTGTGCGGGAACGTGCTGGAGCAGCAGACGGGCAGCGTCTATCCGATCATTGGAGAGCTGGAGACTGTTCTGAAGGAAGAGGGCGCTCTGAATGCGGTGATGACGGGGAGCGGCCCCACGGTCTTTGGCATCTTTGAAAAAAGAGAGGACGCAGAGCGCGCCCTTGCAAGGCTTGAAAAGGAGTATCCGGGTTTTCAGAAATTCCGGACGAACTTTGTGAACCCGGCCAGGGCAAGCTGAACGGACAAAAAACAGGCATAAAAAAACTCGCTGCTGCTGCAGCGAGTTTTTTGTATTCAGCCTGCGCCGCCGGCCTTGCGGATCCGGTCCATCTGGCGGGAGAGCCAGCTCTTCTTTTTCGGATTGTCGGAGACCAGCTTCTGTCCCTTCATTCCCGTCGCGCCGACGATGTAGATGCCGGAGACCTGTGCCTTGATCTGCTTCTTCACCGGGATCGAGTCGAAGATCCGTTCGTCGCAGACCATGTTCAGAATCTGGGGACCGACCTTTGCCTTGACGATCGGCACCTTGCTTCTGCGGAGCATCTTCGGCGTGGCATCGATGACCTGCTGGGGAAGGCCCGCGTCTTTCATCTTCATCTTCTTCTTGTCAATGACGAGCATGGTCATGTTCTGTTTGGTCTGCTGTACGGCCTCATCCTGCTGTTCCTGACGACGCTGCAGGATCGTGCCCAGAAAGTAGAGCACTGCGATGACGGCGGTCACGATGGCGAGAACGAGGAAGATCCCCCTGTGGAAGACGACAAACAGCACAATGAGCGCTGCCACGATCGCCGCAATTACGCCGATGGCGATCTTGTTTCCGGTTGTCAAATCCTTCAAAATGCTTACCTCCGAGAGTACAGATGATCTAATAGATTTTAGCATTCCGGCACAGTTCAGGCAAGAAAAAAGACCTTTTAAGACATTTCAGGCTGTGCTAAACTTATGGTTACTGCGGACAG
>JBJEYC010000418.1:0-6008 GCA_051886435.1 Lachnospiraceae bacterium | reverse complement strand
TCTTTTTGACATCCTCCGGCTCCCGGTTCCCCCGGCCCACCTCGATCAGGGTGCCCGCAATGATGCGGACCATGTTGTAGAGAAAGCCCCGGCCGGAGACCGTGATTGAGACAAGCTTTGACACGTCGTCTGCTGCGATTGTGTGCTTTCTCGAGAGCATGATTTTCGGAAGAGGCGGGATCTCCTCCTCCACCTGGATCTTTGTGACCGTGCGCACGGTGGTCAGAGCCCCGGTTGCCACGTTGCAGAAGCTCTTGAAGTCGTGTTCTCCGACGAGGAAGTCCGCAGCTTCCTGCATCCTTTTCGTGTCCAGGTGAAACCAGGTGTAGGCGGCATATCTTGCAAGAAGAGGATCCGGCACCTTGCCGCAGTAGATCCGGTAGACATAGGTCTTCTCGGTCCTTGCATTTCTTGGATGGAAGGTAGGATCCACCTCCCGGGATTTTCTCACGACGATGTCGTCCGGGAGCCGCGGGTTCAGCGCGTTTGCAAACCGGTCCGCGGGGATCTGGGACGCGGTGTCGAAGACGCAGTAGTTGCACAGCGCATGGACGCCGGAGTCGGTGCGGCTTGCGCCGATGACCTCGATGTCCTGCCCGGTCAGATCCCGGAGTGCCTCGTTCACCTTTCCCTCGATCGTCGGGATCGTCCTGTCCTTCTGCGCGGCAAAGCCGCAGTAATTCGTCCCGTCGTAGGACAGGATCAGCATGATGCGGCGGACCGCAGGCTTTGTTGTCTCGTTTTCCATGGTATCTTTCCTTGGTCTGCCTCAGATGCCGAGAACCCGGATCGAGATGCAGCAGGCGAGAAAGGCACACAAAAGGACGTATGCTGTGACATCCCGCCTTTTGTAGACGAGAGGCTTCATCTTGGTTCTGCCCTCGCCCCCGTGGTAGCACCTTGCCTCCATTGCCATCGCGAGGTCGTTTGCCCTACGGAAGGCGGAGATGAACAGCGGCACGAGGAGCGGAACCATGGCCTTGATCTTGTTGATCAGGTTTCCGGAATCAAAGTCTGCGCCTCTTGCCATCTGTGCCTTCATGATCTTGTCCGTCTCCTCCATGAGGATCGGGATGAACCGGAGCGCGATGGACATCATCATCGAGATCTCGTGCACCGGGACGTGGATCTTCTTTAAGGGGCCGAGGACGCTCTCCAGCGCATCGGTCAGCTGGTTCGGCGACGTGGTCAGTGTCATCAGGGTCGAGGCGATGATGAGGAAGATCAGGCGCACTGCCATCTTGATGGAGAAGGCAAGACCCTCCCAGGTGATCGTGAACTTCCAGAAGGAGACCAGGGTGCGTCCCGGTGTCAGGAACAGGTTGAACAGCACCGTGATGAGAAGGAGCACCATGATGGTCTTCATGCCGCGCAGGATATAGCCAAAGGGAACTCTCGAGAGCAGCACGCAGACGAGAAGGAACACGCCGCATAGGATGTATCCCGGCACGGAATTGACGACAAACAGGATGATGATGTAGGCGAGAGTCCCGAGGAGCTTGACCCTGGGATCCAGCCGGTGCATGACGGATTCGGTCTGATAGTACTGGCCCAGTGTGACATCCTTAAGCATTCCGGCCTCCTCTTCTCGGGAGCAGGTCCCGGTGCTGTAAGATCTCTTCTGCCGCCTCTTCCACCGTCAGGGCATCCGTCCTGACAGGGAGTCCGCAATCCCTGAGATAGCGCATGATGTAGGTCATCTGGGGCGCCGCAAGGCCGATGGACTCGAGCTCCTCCACATGGGAGAAGACCTCCTGCGGGGTGCCGTCGAGCATGATGGAGCCCGCATTCATGACGAGGATCCGGTCGACGTACTCCGCGACATCCTCCATGCTGTGGGAGACAAGGAGGATTGTCATGTCCAGCTTGTTCTTCATGTCCCGCACAAGGCCGAGGATCTCGTCTCTTCCCCGGGGATCGAGGCCTGCCGTGGGCTCATCGAGGATCAGGATCTTGGGCTCCATCGCAAGAACGCCTGCGATGGCGGCTCTTCTCTTCTGTCCGCCGGAGAGATCAAAGGGGCTTGCCTTCCAGTACTTCTCCGGAAGGCCGACGAGCTGCAGTGCCTTTTCGGCGCGCGCCTTCCGCTCCTCCTCGGACAGGCCCAGGTTTTTCGGTCCGAACTCGACATCGGTGATGACGTCCGCCTCGAAGAGCTGGTTCTCCGGATACTGGAACACAAGCCCGACGTTGGAACGGAGCTTCTTCTTGTCGTAGCCGTCCGCATCGATGTCCTCGCCGTTGTAGTAGATGTGGCCGGAGGTCGCCTTCAGGAGGCCGTTCAGCATCTGCACAAACGTGGACTTTCCGGAGCCGGTGTGGCCGATGAGTCCGATGAACTGCCCGTCGGGGATTTCGGTTGTGATGTGATTCAAGGCATTGACGGACATCGCCGTACCGGAATCATAGGTATAGGTGATGTCTTCGATTTTCAGTCCCATTTCAGGCTCTGGTCTCCTTTGGTTTCGAAAGATGCAGTGCTTCTGCCAGCTCCTCGCGGGTGAGAATTCCCTCCGGGATGTCGATGCCCGCCTTCCGGAGTTCGTGGGCAAGGAGGGTGACCTGCGGCACGTCGAGATGGAGCTCTTTCATGCGGTCCACCTGGGAGAACACCTCCCGAGGCGTTCCCTGCAGGGCGATCTTTCCCTCGTCCATGACGAAGACCTTATCCGCGTAGATCGCCTCTTCCATGTAGTGGGTGATGAGGATGATCGTGATGTGCTCCACCTGGTTCAGGGCCCTTGCCGCCCGGATGACCTCATGCCGCCCAGAGGGGTCGAGCATGGCGGTGGGCTCATCCATGATGATGCACTTGGGATGCATGGCGATGACGCCGGCGATGGAGACGCGCTGCTTCTGTCCGCCGGAGAGGCGGTTCGGGGACTTCTTTCGAAGCTCCCACATGCCGACGGTCTTCAGGGCCTCCTCCACTCTCTCCCAGATCTCCTTTGTGGGGACGCCCATGTTTTCCGGACCGAAGCCCACATCCTCCTCGACGATCTGTCCGATGATCTGGTTGTCCGGGTTCTGGAAGACCATGCCGGCCTCCTGGCGGATGTCCCAGAGGTGGGACTCGTCGGTGGTGTCAAAGCCGTCCAGGATGACCTGCCCCTCGGTGGGGTACAGCAGAGCATTCAGGTGCTTGGCCAGGGTGGACTTGCCGGAGCCGTTGTGGCCGAGAACCGCGATGAACTGGCCGGGAGCCACATCCAGGTCCACACCGTCGATGGCGCGCACCTTTCCGGTCTCATTGCCCTCCTCATCGCGGACGATATAGTCGTGTATCAGTTTGATGGTCTTTACGATTTCCATTGGTTGTCAACCTTGTCTACCGGTTCTGGTTACCGATTGCGAACTCACGCTATGTTAGCATGCAGGCAGGGAGAAAACAATCCCGCGCAAAAAGCAAAACAGACCGGCGGGAAACCCCGCCGGCCTGTCTTTAGGCTCATAACCGATTGGCTTATACGAGCTCGAGCACGACCTCCATGGCCGCATCGCCCTTTCTCTGGCCGATCTTGACGATTCTGGTGTAGCCGCCCTTGCGGTCAGCGTACTTCTTTCCGTACTCGTCAAACAGCTTTGCCACCAGATCAACTTCCTTGGTGTTCTTCTTTCTGCCTGCGCCCTGTGCCGGAACCTCAGTTACAGGATAGAGCACACGCAGAATCTGACGTCTTGCATGCAGACGGGAAGGAGCGTCCTTGGTGATCTTCTTCTCGACCTCGTCGTAGACGGTAACTTTCTTGCCGTCCTTGACTTCCTTCACGCGCTTGCCATCCTTGTCCTTGCGGGCAACCTTGGCCTTGACGGTGACTTCCTCGAAGTTGTCCTTCTCCTTCGCAGCGAGTGCGATGAGGGGCTCCACGATCTTCTGGACTTCCTTGGCTCTTGCCTCGGTGGTGATGATTCTTCCGTGATAAAGGAGCTGGGTCGCCTGTGCGCGAAGCAGTGCCTTTCTCAGCTTGGTCTTCTTGCCTAACTTTCTGTACTCAGCCATGATTTTCTCCTTTTCTGATGGCGGCGGATGCGGCACCTTCGGATTTACCCGCACCAGCCGGCTGATTTGTGCCAGCCCAACCCGCACCTCATGGGATTTACCAGGTCAGGAACCTGTTCCCGCAGCATTCGCTGCAAAGAACAGAAATGAACAAGTATTACTGCGCTTTCGATGGAACTCAGTTGGTACCGTCGGACGGAGCGTTGTTGAGCTTGAGACCAAGCTCCTTGAGCTTCTCGAGGACCTCGTCGAGGGACTTCTTGCCGAGGTTGCGGACCTTCATCATCTCATCCGGTGTCTTGCTGATGAGCTCTTCCACCGTGTTGATGCCTGCGCGCTTCAGGCAGTTGTAGGAGCGCACAGAGAGCTCGAGCTCATCGATGCTCATGGAGAGTGCCTGATCCGGCTTCTCATCCACGGGATCATTCATGACTTCTGTCTTCTTGGCGTCTTCTGAGAGATCAATGAAAACAGAAAGGTGCTCACTCAGAACTTTTGCTGCAAGGCTGACAGCCTCATCCGGAGCAAGAGTTCCATTGGTGGTAACGTCGAGTGTCAGCTTATCGTAATCGGTCTGCTGGCCCACGCGCGTATTCTCAACGGTGACATTTACTCGCTGAACCGGAGTGTAGATCGAATCAATCGGAATGACACCGATCTTGGTGTCAGCATCCTTGTTCTTGTCTGCACTGACATAGCCTCTTCCTTTGGTGATGGTCAGCTCGATGAAGAGCTTGGTCTTCTCTCCAGAGAGCGTTGCGATCACCTGGTCGGGGTTCATGATGTGAATATCCTGATCTGCCTGGATATCACGGGCACGAACAATTCCGGGTCCCTCCATCTCAATGTAAGCGGTGCGGGGCTCGTTGGACTCGCTGGTGTTCTGAATCGCGAGACTCTTAATGTTCATGATGATATCTGTTACATCTTCCTTCACGCCTGGAATAGTGCTGAATTCATGCTGAACGCCATCGATTTTGATCTGGCTGACTGCAGCACCGGGAAGGGAGGACAGCATGATGCGCCGGAGGGAGTTCCCCAGCGTGATGCCGTATCCTCTTTCGAGCGGCTCTACTACAAATCTTCCAAATTTCTTGTCATCGGAGATTTCAGCGACCTCAATATTGGGCCTTTCAAAATCAAACACGCGTATACCTCCTTACTCATTTTCACGCAGCTGCCGCCCGAATGCAGGAAACGCCGCGCCTCTGGGTTGCATGTATCCATCTAAGGCTTGGATTAGAATTACTTGGAGTACAACTCGACGATGGCCATCTCATCGACCGGAACGTCGATCTGATCTCTCTTAGGAAGTGTACTAACGGTTCCCTTCAGGTTCTCCTTGTCCACATCGACCCACTCAGGAGTGACTCTTGCGGCCGTTACCTCGGAGATGTCCTTGAATCTCTGCATGGACTTGGACTTCTCCTTCACCTCGATGACATCGCCTGCCTTGACCTCGTAGGAGGGAAGGTTGACGCACTTGCCATTCACGAGGATGTGCTTGTGGTCCACAACCTGTCTTGCCTCTCTTCTGGTTCTTGCAAAGCCCATACGGAAGACAACGTTGTCAAGACGGCACTCAAGCATGGTCATGAGGTTCTCACCGGTCATGCCCTTCATGCGGTCGGCCTTCTCGTAGTAGTTGCGGAAGGGCTTCTCGAGCACGCCATAGATGAACTTTGCCTTCTGCTTCTCGCGAAGCTGAGTGCCGTACTCAGAGACCTTTCTGCTTCTTCTGGTCAGGGTGCGGCGGGACTTCTTGCTGTATCCGAGATACATGGGATCAAGGTCAAGGGATCTGCATCTCTTTAAAACTGGTGTCTTATCAACTGCCATGATGGCTCCTTTCCTACTGTCACGGGGAAGACCCGTGATTGTTGTTTACAATCCCGGCAGCGCCGGGACCTTCCTCCAATTATTGGAGCAATTGTCTTGCAATCTGTGGATCAGGTTATACTCTTCTTCTCTTGGGCGGACGGCAGCCGTTGTGCGGCACAGGGGTCAC
>JBJEYC010000417.1:0-6094 GCA_051886435.1 Lachnospiraceae bacterium | reverse complement strand
GAATTTCAGCGAGGAGAACGCCAAAAACATCCTGCCCAACCAGCTCATCGCCAAGAATCCCATCATCCAAAACACCGGCAAAAATGATGCCATCGTCTTTGCCCGGGTCAGCGTTCCCGCAAAGAACGTTCTGACCGCGGAGGAGGCAGCAGCCGGTGCGAGCACGGCACAAAACCGGCACGAACTCTTTACCCTGCTCGATAAAAACTCCACGGAAATCAGCGAGAGCTATGCCAGTGGAACCGCCGGCAATCCCGGGTGGACCGTTCTGCACCACACGACCGGGGAAAATGACAATTACTACGTCCTTGGCTACACCGCGAAGGTCACGCCGGGGGCCTCGACACCTGCCGTTTTTGACAACGTCCGCTTTCTGAACGTGGTGGAGGGTCAGGCAGATAATGGCCTTGACGTAAATGTGGAGGCTTTTGCAATCCAGGCAGAAAATCTCAGGAATATTGACACCTCAAGCCTTTCGAAGGACATCCTGACACAGGTCTTTGACACCTACCTGAATCAGAACACCAAAGAAAAGATCAGCACCGGAACCGGCGCCTGAGAAGGAGCATGATGTGGGCACATGGTGCGGGCCTTCTTCTTGCTCTGTGTTGGCTGACGTTTTTCCCTGCTCTTCCCGTGAAGGCTTCCCCGCCTGTGTATGCGCTCAGCGCCCGGGTGTACTGGGAGGAGGCGGGGCAGCAAAAGCCGGCCCTGTCCGACCTTTACGGGATCGGCAGCAAATGGCAGATAAAGGGATCAGAGCTTGTCTTCTTGGGAACCCCTGCCCCGGGAGAGACGACGAAGCTCTTTCAGGGCGTTACCATTCCGGCAGGATGGGGGAATGAGCATGCCGGAGATGCCCTGCTTCTTGTTGTCGAGGCAACCCTGCGGGAAGTGTCAGAATCCCCCGACGGGAATGTTCCCTGCCGGCTTGTCATCGAGGAAATTCAGGACGACGGGACCTTCGAGGAGGTGTCCAGCGTGAGCGAAAAGACCGTGCTTCCGGGTGAACAGATCAAAAAGACTGTTCAGATCCGGATCGGAAACGCAGCAAAAGAGAATCCGCGCAAAGAAACGGCCGCAGGAAAAGCGGAGACGTCGAAGGCCATGGTAATTCCTCTCGATGGCTCCGCCCCGGCCGCGCTCCCCACAGCTGGCGGACTGCCCGCCATTCAGAGGAGCCTTTCCAGTGCCATCGGGGCAGTGCGCTCGGCAAAGACCGGAGATTTCTGGCATCCTCTCCTGCAGACAGCAGGGATCTTCACCGGCGGGATTGTGCTCGCCATCTGGCTTTTGCACAAAAGGAGGCGGTAGGCATGTGGAAGCGACATGATACGTTACCCCTTGCGGTCATTGCGGCCGTATCCCTGTTTCTCCTGTTTCGGACACCGCCGGGGGATACGTTGGCCTATCTGACTGCCCGGGAGGGAAAGACCGGAAGTTTTACCACCGGGCAGAACACCAGCCAGGTGGTGGAACAGTTCAGTGAGAGTTCCCTGCAGGAGGGCGCGAACAACTTTCCCAAACAGGTGGCGGTGAAGAACACCGGGAACCTTCCCTGTTACGTCCGCGTCATCCTGACGTTTTCCGACAGCACCATCGCTGCGCGCTCTGTGCTTTCAGCGGACGGGGAGAACTACTACGAGGAGAATGCCTTTCGCGCCCACCTGAATCCCGGCTGGGTGTACGGAGCTGACGGGTCCTACTACTATGAACCAATCCTTCTGCCCGGGGAGGAAACGACGAAACTTCTCGAGAAGGTCACCACCACTTTTCCCGAAGGCGCAAAGCTTCGGGACTTTGAGATCATTGTCTACGAGGAGAGCATCCAGATCCGGCGCGGGGACGGCAGTACCTATACCGGATCCGACGCCTGCCAGCAGGCCTTTGCAGACTTTCTCTCAAAGAGCAGCACCACCGCCGGCACTCTGACAGCCGCTGAACAGGAATCCTGACTGATGAAAAACCGACAGATGTTAAAACTCTTTTCCCTGCTCCTTGTCCTGTCCCTGATGGCAGCCTCTGTTCAGGCCGAAGCGCCCGTCGGGGCTGCTTTTGCTGCCGGAGAGACTCTGCAGGCGGAACTTGCGCAGGAAGAACCCGAAGCACCGCAGGAAGATCCCCCAAAAGAGGCGCCGGCAGCCGCAGTCCCTGAGGTTTCCACATCTGCCGGGGCAGAAAAGATCCTGTCTGAAGAGAATCTCCCAGAAATGGAGACACAGCAGACAGAAAGCAGCGAAGAAATCGCCGATCCCGTGGTGGAAGAATTTCTCGCGGCGGGGGAAGCAGCTAAGATGCCCGAAGAAGCCGCAATCCCCGATCCCGCGGAATCCAGGCAATCGGAAGAATCCAAAGAGGTGCTGACAGAGAGCACCGCCGAAGAGGCCATGGAAAGCCTTGAAGTGGATACGGTGATACCTGCAGAGGAAACGAAATACCCGGAGGAAGAGGAGATCCTCCTCTCCGCAAAGCCTGGCAGAGCACTTTCCGCAACTGCGCTCAGTCTGGAGGAGGAAGAACCCACCGACACCCCCTGGGGTACGGACTCTTCGGATCCCCTGCTTCTTGCGGCGCAGCAGCCGGACTATTTCGATCTCGTCGACACTTCCGACACCACAAAGACCTCCGACAGTGAGTACAGCTTTACCATTACGCCCAACGAGAAGTCCAACCTCACCTTTTGGGTTGACCCGGAATATGCGGACCGGGCTCATTTGGTGAAGCCTCTCAGTTTCCTGCAGCATGAGGCCGCGGTGGCACTGCACAACGGCGGGGCCCTTGGAATCGTACCAAAAGACGACGCCCTGAGCGGACACTTCGGTGTCTGGATCACCAACGCTGGAAGTTACTGGGGTACCGACATCGACGTGAAGATCACCGTGTTCTTTCAAAGCTACACGGCTCCCCTCTCCAAAAGCTCAGCCGAAACCGCGACCATCTATCCGATCCTTCTGATCAGCCTGCGGAAAGACGGCCTGCTCGGTGTGGACACCGAGGATCTGGGCTGTACCCTGAAATATGAACTGTACAGGAAAAACGACCGGGGTGAAGAGGAGCCGATTTCCCTAAATATGTGTCTGAACTTCGGCGACATCGACGGAAATCAGACCTATGGATTCAAAGTAGAGAACGGAAGCCTGCACGGAAAGCCTCAAATAGCCGCCACAGGGAGCGAGGTCTATGCCCGGGTCCCCGGTGCAACGCAGGGAGAACTCTCCGAATACTGGTGGATGATCTCCAAGTGGCGCTCGGACTATTCGACGGAGCCGTACGCCCCTGGAGAGGTGCGCTTTGAGCTCGAGAGCACCCAGAGTTTTTCCATCGTCTACGGCAGCTGGATGGCTTATAACTTTCCGGAGCTCCATGACAACCGCTACCAGGTCAACCAGTTCGAACGGCTCACCAGAAATTTCAGCTACTCTGTGGACCGCTACCGGTACTGCTGCGAGATGATTGAAAACGGGCGCTTTGACGCCCTCTCACTGAACAAGCTGAACGTGGCAGGCTGCGGCAAGGATCTTCGCCGCATGAACATCAGCTATTTCACCTCCTACTCCTTTCTCCCCTATGATCTGCCTGCTCCCAGATATGCCGTCACCGATCCCAATGAAATCCATGTGGCGGAGAACACACTGGAGCGTCCATGGGAGAGCCAGATCTACGAGATCACTCAGTCAATCCCCAAGGAACGGCCGGAATACCGGTATTCCAGCTTTGTGATCACGAATGTGCTGCCCGACGGGTTTCTTCCCGTCACCAAAAAGGACGCCTCGGGAAATGAGACGCCTGTCTTTCTCGCAGAAAACGCGGCGGGGACTGACGTGACCCAGTACTTTTCCTGCCGGCGGGATGGAAAAGCCATCACGATCACGGCAGGGCCCTCCGCCCTGAACAGCAACAACTTTTACAATGGCCGCTTCACCTTCCGCTTTCGCGTGGAGCTGACTGAGACAGCAAAGGAGGATGGCTTCCCAGACCCTGCCGTCAGCACCGCCGCATCAAGGGCAGAGGGAAAGACCGTCTACCAGGCAGCCTCCAATGAGGTGCGCACCCATTCAGGTTATTCCCTTGCCCACCCAACGATCACCATCACCAAAAAGATCGATCGGGCGATGCCGGTATTTGGAAGTCCCTCCTTCCTGTTTCGGATCCAGGGAAAGAAGACAGGGCAGATCTATCACATCTGCATTCCGATCCCGGAGGGTGAAACGACAGCGCAGAAGACGATCCCGGTGATAGGCGGCAGGCAGGGTGCCACAGAGGAGTACACCATCACGGAACTTCCGGTGGCAAGGTACCGGCTGTCTGCCATTCTCCCTTCTGAAAACGCCACCCTCTCGGAAGATGGAAAAAGCTGCAGCGTCTTCGTCGCAGATATATTTGGCGAAGCGGGAACGAACCCCGCACCGATGACTGCCGGCGTCACCTTTTTGGACAAGCTCTCCTATGCGGCGGAGTTCTCCCACACCGACACCAGGATCAATACCCTGCATGGCAAAAAAACCGATTGACAGGACAGTTCTATCTCTTATAATGGGGAACGATTCGGAGGGCAACTCATTCAAACGGAAATGAGGAGCCGGACAAGGTCACAGGCTGAAACGCCTGTTGGGCTTGTCCGGCTCCTTTTTTTATCGGGAAAGGAAGGAAAAACATGTCTGGTATGGAGACGAAACACTTCACAGAAGGGAAAATCATGCAGCCGCTGCTGCTCTTTGCAATACCGGTATTGTTTGCCTTGTTTCTGCAGGCCATGTATGGGGCAGTGGATCTGATGGTGGTTGGAAAGTTCGGCGATGCTACTGACATCTCCGGGGTCTCCACCGGGTCCCAGATCATGCAGACCATCACCAATGTTCTGGCAAGCTTTGCCATGGGCACCACCATCCTTCTCGGACAGATGATCGGAGAGGGAAAAGAGAAAGAGGGTGGAACCGTGATCGGCGCCTCGATTGTGTTCTTCGGGCTGCTCTCCTGTATTCTATCAGTGCTCCTTGTCATCTTTGCGCCCCAGGCGGCAGGAATTATGCAGGCTCCCGCCGAGGCCTTTGACAACACCGTCGCATATGTCCGAATCTGCGGCGGCGGGACGGTGGTGCTGACCTTCTACAACCTGATCAGCTGCATCTTCCGGGGCCTTGGGGACTCGAATACTCCCCTTGTCACGGTCGCCATCGCCTGTGTCTTCAATATCATCGGAGATCTCCTTCTGGTGGGCGGCTTCCATTTGGGCTGCGCCGGGGCCGCCATTGCAACGGTGGCAGCGCAGTTATTGAGCGTTGTCATCTCCCTGGTGCTGATCCGCAGAAAACACCTCCCCTTTGCAGTTCGGAGGAAGGACCTGTCCTGGAACGGTCCCGTCATTCGGAAGGTCGTGTCTCTTGGCTTTCCGATCGCTCTGCAGGATGCCCTGGTGGGAATTTCCTTTCTGATCATCCTGTCCATCGTGAACTCCCTGGGGGTTCTGGTTTCCGCAGGCGTTGGTGTTGCAGAGAAGGTCTGTGCCTTCATCATGCTGGTCTCCTCCGCCTTTATGCAGTCCATGGCGGCCTTTGTCTCCCAGAACTACGGAGCAGGGAAATATAAGAGGACGCTCCGCTCCCTGGCAGTTGGGATCAGCATTTCCTTCGGAATTGGCGTTGTGATGTTCCTGGTCACCTTTTACCATGGCAATCTCCTCGCGGGAATCTTCTCTAACGACGGGCGGGTCATCTCCGCCGCATGGGAATACCTGAAATCCTATGCCTTTGACTGCATGCTGACTGCGATCTTTTTCTGCTGCGTGGGATTCTTCAACGGGATTGGGCTGACCCGCTTTGTCATGGCGCAGGGCATCATTGGCGCCTTCTGCGTCCGGGTTCCGGTATCCTACCTGATGAGCAGGCGCCGCCCTGTCTCCCTGTTCCACATCGGGCTGGCCACGCCTGCCTCTTCCCTGGTACAGACCATTCTCTGTTTTGCCTGTCTCTTCCTGGTCTGCCGGAAGTGGAAGAGAGAAGGAAAGCTTTGAGGCTCTCCGTTCGCAAAAAAACAAAAATACCTGTTGACATTTGTTATAGATGTGCTATAACAATAATCGACAGGAGGGAAGAGA
>JBJEYC010000416.1:0-6123 GCA_051886435.1 Lachnospiraceae bacterium | reverse complement strand
TTCCGGTCTCGATGGTCTTGCGGTAGGCATTCTCGTCCATGTAGGCCACCATGAGAACCCGGTCCGTGTAAGCCTCCTGCACGACGACGGGAACCAGCCCCTGGGGATCCTTCTTAAGCTCCTCCCAGGAAAAGACCGCCCGCCTTGCGTTCACCGCAAAGTCATGCTCCAGGAGGAACTGACGTAAGCTCCGGATCTTCTCCGCACCCGCGCTCACAGAAGGCCCCGTGACACCCGCTGCGTGGGGCGCCTGGAAGAACGCAAGAAGCGCCTCCTCAGAGAAGTCCTCTATCACCCCGAGGCAGGAAACAGGCGCGTCCTTTTCGCATGCTTCCACCGCTTCCGGTTTTGTCAGAACAAGGAGGGAGAGGCTCTCTTTTACAAGGGGCGCCACCTCCTGCAAAAGCGCTGCGTCTGAGACAGTGCCCGCGATCCGATCCTTTCCGAGCTTTTCCGCGGCCTCCTTTGCGAGGTCCCGGTTGTCTGCCCGGGACAGGTCCAGCACTGCCATCTGACAGCCCGCGTAGACCAGATCCTTGACGTCGGAGAGTCTGCGGATCCGTCCCATGGCAAGGACCGGAACCGGAATGCTGCTGCAGATCGTGCGAAGGCAGGAAACTGCCCCGGCAAACTCCTCTTCCGTTTCGGAGAGATCCTCCACGAGCACCGCGTCCGCCATCTTCGCGGCATAGTCCTTTGCAAGGGAAACGGGATCGTCCGAGAGGACCTTCTCCCCCACGGGGCCTTCCATCGCCCGCCCCTCCTTCAGGTAGAGGCAGGGCACAAAGGTCTTTACATCTTTGTCGAACACCATCTCACAGCGCTCCCTTCGTGGAGAGGACGCCGCTGATGCGTGGATCCTCCCGGGAGGCCTCGTCCAGGGCCTTGGCAAATGCCTTGAACATCGCCTCAATGATGTGATGAGCGTTGGTTCCGGCCTCCACCTTGAAGTGCAGGTTCATGCCCGCCGCATAGGAGACCGAGTAAAAGAACTCCCGCACGAGCTGGGTGTCAAAGTCTCCCACCATGGGCGGGGTGATCCGATCCTCCCCAAGAAAGACAAAGTAGGGCCGGTCGCAGAGATCCACCGCGCAGGTGACCAGAGCCTCGTCCATCGGAAGGACGAAGAAACCATAGCGCCGGATGCCCTTCTTGTCTCCAAGGGCTTTGCGGATCGCCTCTCCGAGGACAATGCCCGTATCCTCTACGCTGTGGTGGCCGTCCACCTCCAGATCTCCCCGCACGGTGACGGAAAGGTCAAAGAGGCCGTGCCGGGAGAAGGCATCCAGCATGTGGTTGAAGAACCCAATGCCGGTGTCGATCTGTGCCTTCCCGGTCCCGTCCAGATCCAGGGTCAGGGCGATGTCCGTCTCCTTGGTCGCCCGGTGTATTGAAGCGGTTCTTGCCATAGCGCTCACTCCTTCTTGTCATCCTCAAACCGCACCGCAATGGAATTGGCGTGGGCGGTCAGACCCTCGTTCTGTGCGAAGCGCTCGATGTCCTCCGCGCAGGCAGCCAGGGCATCCCGGGAATACGAGATGATGCTGCTTCTCTTCACGAACTGATCCACGCCCAGCGGGCTGAAGAACCGCGCCGTGCCGTTCGTCGGCAGGATGTGGTTGGGCCCTGCAAAGTAATCGCCCAAAGGCTCCGAGCTGTAGCTTCCAAGGAAGATGGCGCCGGCGTTCTTGACCTTGGTCATCACCTCGAAGGGGTTCTTTGTCACGATCTCCATGTGCTCTGAGGCGATCGCATTGGCCGCATCGATCAGATCGTCCATGGTCTCGCCCACAAACAGGTGGCCGTAGTTGTCCAGGGACTGCCGGATGATCTCCGCCCGGGAGAGGGTCTTTAAAAATCCGTCGATCTCATCCGAGACCTTCTCCGCGAGATCCCTTGAGGTTGTCAGAAGGATCGCGGAGGCCAGCGGGTCGTGCTCTGCCTGGGAGAGGAGGTCCGCCGCCACGTACCGGGGATTGGCGCTCTCATCGGCGATGACCAGGATCTCCGAGGGACCTGCCACAGAGTCGATGCCGGTGATGCCAAAGCAGGCCTTCTTGGCAAGGGCCACGTAGATGTTTCCGGGGCCGGTGATCTTGTCCACCCGGGGAATCGTCTCAGTGCCGTAGGCCATCGCGGCAATCGCCTGAGCGCCGCCCACCTTGTAGATCTCATCCGCCCCGGCGATGTCCGCCGCGACAAGGGAGCCTGCCGGGCACTTGCCCTCGGCATTCGGCGGGGTGCACATGATGATGCGGGACACGCCTGCCACCTTGGCGGGGATGATGTTCATCAGCACTGAGGAGGGATAGACGGCCCTGCCGCCGGGCACGTAGCAGCCGGAGATCGCGATCGGCGTCACCTTCTGCCCAAGGATCGTGCCGTCCGGCCGGGTCGTGATCCAGCTCTGCTGAACCTGCTTCTCGTGGTAGGCGCGGATGTTTGCGGCCGCCCGCTTCATGGTCTCCACAAAGGCGGGGTCGAGCGCGCGGTAGGCCTCGTCGATCTCCTCCCTTGTGACTTTGAGGGTCTCTGGGGTGAGATCTGCGTGGTCAAACTGCTTCTCATAGGCAAGGACTGCCCGGTCCCCGCCCTCCTGCACTGTGCGGATGATCTCATCCACCGCGGCCTGCTGCTTTGTGTAGCTTGCGGGATTTCTCCCCTTCAGGAGTGCGAGAAGCTCCTCCTGTGTCTTCTTCGAAAGTGGTGTGATCTTCATGTCTTAACCTCCCTGTTACGCCTTCTCCTCGAGCACGTCACGAACCCGGCCGATGAGCTCCAGAATCCGGTCTGTCTTCATCTGCATGGAAACCTGGTTGACGATCATGCGGGCGGAGAGGTCGCAGACCGTATCCAGCACGGTCAGGCCGTTCTCCCGCAGCGTGGAACCTGTCTCCACGATATCTACGATCACGTCCGAGAGCTGCACGATGGGGCCCAGCTCCACAGAACCGTTGAGCTTGATGATGTCCACGGTCTGATGCCGGCGGTTCTGAAAGTACTCTCTGGCAATGTTGGGATACTTCGAAGCAACCCGAATCATCTCGTGGTGCTCCAAGAGCTGCCTTGCGCTCTCCGGTCCCGCCACACACATCCGGCATTTTCCAAATCCCAGATCCAGCACCTCATAGGCCCTGCGGTTCTCCTCCATGATGATGTCGGAGCCCGTGATGCCAATGTCCGCAGCGCCGTACTCCACGTAAGTGGGCACGTCCGGACCCTTGGAGAGGAAAAACGAGAGGGCAAGCGCGTCATTTCGGAAGATCAGCTTTCGCGAATCCTCCTCCATCTCCCGGCAGGGGTATCCCGCTTTGGTCAAAAGCTTCATGGATTTCTCGGCAAGTCTTCCCTTGGTCAGGGCAATCGTCAGCTCTTCCATCACCCGGCATCCTCCGTCTCTGCTCTCTTCATAACTACCCGCGCCCCCTCAGCCCGAAGGGCCTGGGCTTTCTTCAGCACCTCGGCAAAGTCCTTTTCCGTATAGGTCAGGACCGTGGGGCCCTCCGGCACCTTGATCGGGATGTGCTGGGCGCGCAGCGCCTCCACCATCGTGTCCAGGGGGATCATAAAGCCCACAGCCGGCGCATCCTTGCCGAAGTGGGCCAGCAGCCCGTCATAGCGGCCGCCCGAGGCGATCGGCTCGCCGACGCCGTAGGTGTAGCCCTTGAACAGGATCCCGGTGTAGTACTGGTACCGGGAAAGGAGCGAGAGGTCATAGCTCACGTACTTCTCAAAGCCATAGTCCTCCAGGAGCCGGTCCAGATCGAGCAGCCGCTCCAGCGCAGCCCGCGCCCGGCGGGAGGAGGTCTTTTCCCTTGCCTCCTCCAGGTCCTTTCCGTCCCGCATGAAGCCGGTGATCCGCATGATCTGATCCCGGTAGATCTCAGCGACGTTCCGGTCCTTTAAGAGATCCTGGACCTTGAAGTAGTTCTTTCCGGAGAGCGCATCCCGAAGATCCCGCTCTGTGTCCGCGTCCAGGCCTGCCGCCTCGCAGATACCCTTGAAGTACTCCACGTTTCCGACGGAGATCTGAAACTTGGTAAGGCCGGTCTTTAAGATCCCGTCGATCAGCATTGCGATCACCTCGGCGTCCCCGGCAGCGGTGCCGTCGCCGATGAGCTCGGCGCCAAGCTCCGTCGACTCGTGGAGCTTGCCCTGAAGGTTTGCGGTATTCTGGAAGGCAGACCCCTCATAGCAAAAGCGCAGGGGCTCGCTGCTCTCCCGAAAGTACTTGGCCGCGCATCTTGCCACCGAGGGGGTAAAGTCCGGGCGCAGCACCAGCGTGTTTCCCTCCCGATCGAAAAACTTGTACAGTTCCCGGGAGGGGGTGGTGCCCACCTCCCGCGAGAAGACATCGAAAAACTCAAAGGTCGGCGTCTTGATGTCCTCATAGCCATAGGCATGGAAGGCGAGCTTGACCTGGTGCGCCGTGCGCGTGTACTCCATGTAGTCTTTCCCGTAGTGATCCCACACACCCTCCGGGGTGTGGAGCAGTTCCTGGCGGTCTGTCATCCCGTCCTCCTTACTTTAGTGTGGTAACGTGTTATCATGGTAGCGAGTAAAACCAAAGGCAAGTATACAAAAGGCTCTCTGGTATGTCAAACCGTTTTATCCGGCTCCCGGCATGCGGCTCCTATCCTTACATCATATCATGGATCTGCCAAAACATAGCCCGGATCTGTCTCTTGCAGCCTTTCTGACATGAAAAAAGCACCTGCCATAACTGGTAAGTGCTTGTCAAAATGGCAATTCAGCCCGTTATTTCATTTTTCAGGGACCTGCAGGTCCATGGCATTTCAGTTTCCCGAAGACAAAAATTCGGTACCAATTTGATGATCACCCAGGCTGAAATTCGGATCTGTGCTGAGGTAATATTTATGCCGGATGGCTTTTACTTCCGCATCGGTCCATCCATTCCCGTAAAGCGTTGCATCGTTCCAGGTGACATCTGTGTAGAGCCAAGCACCATCAATCTTCGTGCGGTTCCAGGCATGACTGCCCCACCCATCGTCATTGCAGGCCATTCCATCAACGATCTGATCCTGAATGCCAAGCAATGTCATAAAAAGATCGAAGGTTTCCGCATACGCCTCGCAGACGCCGGTACCCTTCAGCAGCGGTCCGGTAAAGTGGTACTCCTGGAAAGAATAATCATACGTGATGTGATCAACCATCCAGTCATTGACCGCAAGCACCTTGTCCCGATCGCTCATGCCATCATGAATGATCGTACCAAGCACATCATTTGCCTTGCAGACCGCAAGGGCGTACTGATCTGTCGAGTAGGCCTTTCTGCCCTCTTTTGCCCCGTTGTTGATGTAATGCGTCAGCAGTGCATCCGGAGAATTGCCTACCGCCGCGACAACATCCGGATTTTCTTCCGCGTATCTTTCGGAATCAAAATAATAGGTAGGAAACACGCTGGCATCAAGCTTTCCCGGCCAGCCGTTGGGCGCACCCGTATTCAGATAAAAGTTGTAGATGGCATCCCGGTCTGTGCCCACAGCCGCCTTCAGATCCGGATGCTGTTCGAGATACCAGTCATAATCAAAATTGTCCTTTGTAATCCAGGTGCTGCCGCCGTTGTTGTAGTAAGGCGTAATAGACGGTGTTTTTACGATATATTTTGAATTGCACTCCTGTGTGATACTCTGCACCACAGTCTGCTCTGTCTTCTGCTTTGCCTTCGACTTTGTCTTTGCCTGTCCCGGAATGACAGGCATTGTGGCGATGACTGCGGATAATCCGATACACAATAAGGTTGCTGACAGCGGTCTTTTCATCATCTCTACCCCAGATATTCAGGCGTGCGTTGAGCGGTTTTCGGCAATTTCTCTGCTCTTTGCCATCCCGCGTTCCAAAGGCAATCATACTCAATAAACATAATTCATTCAAGCCGTCAATTTGTTATTTTTTCGCCGTCGGATACGCAAAAAGCCGGACAGGAAAAATTCCCTATCCGGTTTGCCATTCCCGTCATGAAGTATTGCCAGGATTTCTAATCTGAGTTCAGAATTTCCTTCTATTTTTCCTGCAGAGCCCCCTGTCACTCCGCTCGGAACCGGTTTCCTCTTACGTGTCCGGCTCCCGCTCCGTCAGGTCCTTGTTGATCATCTCCAGGTA
>JBJEYC010000415.1:0-29429 GCA_051886435.1 Lachnospiraceae bacterium | reverse complement strand
AGTCGCTGGTGTTGTCATCCTCACCGGAGAAGTACTGCTCGCAGATGTGGTTGAAAATGTCGTAGATGCCCGAGACCATCTGGTAGTGGGGAAGCGTCATCGTGTAGCGGGGGTTGAGAATCGCAAAGCGGGGCATGATCTTCTCGTTGGCAATGACGTGTCCGATCTTGCGCTTTTCCTCCGGATTCGTGATGACCGCGCCGACCGGCAGGGTCTCGCAGTACGGCTCCTCAAATTTTATGTAGTACTTCTCCCAGGGATCCCCGTCGTAGTTGACCGAGACGGAGAGGGCCTTGGCGTAGTCGATGACGAAACCGCCGCCGACGGCCAGGATGAAGTCAGCCTTTGCCTTTCTTGCGATGTCAATTCCCTCCCGCAGCTTTGCCACGGTGGGATTGGGCATGACGCCGGGGATCTCGGTCACGGTCTTGCCCGCATCGGCAAGAACCTTGCGGACCGCATCGTAGATGCCGTTCTTCTTGATCGAGCCGCCGTAGGCGAGAATCACGTTTTTTCCGTACTTTGCCAGCTCGATGGAAAGTCCGTCCAGGGCGTTTTCCCCGAAGTAGAGCTTTGTCGGGTTGCAACAGATAGAGAAATGGATCAACTCATGCCTGTATGAGAGGACTTGATCAAAGATCCAAATAATATAAGAATATTATGAACTATATGTGCACATTAAAATCAAGCAAATATTGCAAATTATTCCTCGAATATGCTATAATATATGTATGAACAAATTTGAGAATCGATTCACGTATGGACGCACCTGCGTCTACAACATCAACTACCACATTGTATGGTGCGTTCAGTACCGCAATAAGGTTTTGACCGCACCGATTGAAGCCTATCTGAAGGAAGCTCTCACAGAGATTGCGGCGGAAAACGGTTTTACGGTTGTTCAGACGGAAGTTGACGAGATGGATCATATCCATTGCTTTGTTTCCGCTCCTCCGAAGCTCTCGGTGACATTCATCGTAAAACACCTAAAAGGGACATCTGCAATTCGCCTGTTCCGAAGATTTCCAGAGCTCCGTACATCCCTGCCGCATGGACAGCTGTGGAACGGATCCTACTACGTTGAATCCATTGGTTCCACAAGTGTAGAAAACATCAAACGCTACATCGCACATCAGGCAAAGGTATTCCGATGAAACAGTATCATGGGATCAAACTTAACGTCTTTGATGATCCGTTCCTGCTGAATGTCATGCAGCAGACTCTGGATGCTGTCCTGAACCGCCCGGTGTGGATGCCTTACCTTCCTCAGAGAAGAAAATCCGGGAAGAAGACTTCTTCGCGAAAGGCAGATACGGACGCCGCTTACATCGCCTATCAATTCCGAGGATACCCCACACAGGAACAGGCGCATGCCATGGAACAGACTATCGGTGCCAGCCGCTGGATGTGGAACCAGATGCTGTCTGACCGCATGGACGTCCTGAAAAATACGGGAAAAGATACACTGCGCCCAACGCCTGCAGCGTACAAGACCAAAGAGCGTTCCTGGCTTAAAGATTGTGACTCCTATGCCTTTTGCAACGTACAACTGAATCTGGAGCGGACTTTCTCGGACTGGCATACAGGGAATTGCGGCAGACCCAGGTTCAAGAAAAAACATGTCTGTCCGGACACCTATACCACAAACAAGGACAAGCGCTGCAATAATATCTCTCTCTCTGCAGAAGGACTTGTTTTGCCGAAAGTCCCGGGGACTGTTGCTATCAAATGCCATCGGGCTATTCGCAAGGGAGGAGTGCTGAAATCTGTTACCGTCACCCATGAGCCGGACGGCAAGTGGATGTTTTCTATCCGCTTTGCGTACCCGAAGCAGCAGAGTTCCCCGGAAAGCAGAGTTCTTGATGCGCTGGAAGCGGGTACTTGTGATAGCCTGTCCCATATTGGATTGGATATGTCCCTGACGCATCTTTATGTTGACAGCCATGGAGACTTTCCCTTCTACACCCTTTCCGGAGCAAATGGCAGCACCGTTGCATTTGAGAAACAGTACAACAAGCTGGAGAAGGAGATTGCAAAAGCACAGCGCCATCTTTCCAGAATGCAGAAAGATTCCCATAACTATGGAAAGCAACTGATCAGGATTGCCCGCCTGCATGCAAGAGCCACGCATGCAAGACAGGACTTTCTTCGTCAGATGGCCATACGGCTTGTCAGGCAATACAGCGTGATCAGCATCGAGGATCTTGACATGCAGGGCATGAAGAAGGCTCTCCGTTTTGGAAAATCGGTTTCCGATATCTCCTGGGGAGCATTTATCCAGTATCTGGAAGCCGCCTGCCGAAAGATCGGCACGCTTCTGATTCGTGTCAGCAAGTGGTTCCCATCCTCGAAAAAATGCTCTCACTGCGGAAATATCAAGAAGGATCTGAAGCTGAATGAGCGCACGTACATCTGCCCGAAATGCGGGCATGTCATGGATCGCGACCATCAGGCAGCAGTCAATATTGACAGAGAAGGCTTCTCTATTGCCGCAGGCTTGTTCAACAGAAAAAAGAAAATGCTGCCGAAGAGCAGAATCTCAGTAGCATAGCAGACTTTTGTCATACCAAACCGGTGGAACGCCGGGGATAGCCTGTTTTACTACGGGGTGCACGCACAACGCCGTGCCTGAAAATGTCACCCGGTTAAGCAGGAAAAATTTCTGGCTTCGGTCAGGAGGCTCGGGAATCTGTTCCCGAGTAGTTCACGCATAGAGTCAAACCTCCTTGAGTTTTTCCTTGTAAACCGGGCGGAACCACCGTCCGAAGATCTGAGTATAGGAGGGTTGGAACAAAATTGAAAATATATCTGCTTAATGCACATGCATTGATAAAAGCTATGCTATTCTGAGGGCAGAAAACGACCGTACCGGCCGGGGAGGTCAGACATGGAACTGCGGGTACTGGAGTATTTTGTGGCGGTGGCACGGGAGCAGAACATCACGGCGGCAGCGGAATCGCTCCACCTGACCCAGCCCACGCTCTCGATTCAGCTCAAGGGCCTCGAGGAGGAGCTCGGAACGCAGCTCCTGGTGCGGGGCAGCAAGGGATCGCGCAAGGTCCTGCTCACGGAGGAGGGGAAGCTTCTGCGCGCCAGGGCGGAGGAGATTTTGAGCCTCGTGGAGAAGACCGAGAGTGAGATCGCAAGCTCGGGGGAGGCGGCGGGCGACGTCTACATCGGCACCGGTGAGACCGACACGGTCCGCTGCTTTGCCCGGGCGGCCAAAAAGCTGCAGGAGAGCTTCCCGGACATCCACTACCACTTCGTCAGCGGCAATGCTTCCTTTGTCATGGAGCAGGTGGACAAGGGCCTGGTGGACTTCGGCCTCGTCTTTGGCGGCGCGGATCCCAAGAAGTACAACATCATGCCGATTCCAGAGCGGGAGTGCTGGGGGGTTCTGATGCGCCGGGACGATCCCCTGGCGGCTAAAAAGGTGGCCACGCCTAAGGATCTTGCGGGCAAACCCCTGATCCTCTCGGCCCAGGAGGACGCCAAAAAGCAGATGGCGGCCTGGCTCCACCAGCCGGTTTCCCGCCTTCACGTCACCGCGACCTACAACCTGATCCTGAGCGCGGCCATCCTGACCGACGAGGGCTTTGGCTACACGATCGGTTTCAACCGGCTGCTGGACACGGTGCTGGATCCCGGTGCCTCCTCCCTGGTCTTCCGGCCCCTTGCCCCCGCTATGGAGGCGGAGGCGGACCTCATCTGGAAGAAGTACCGGATTTTCTCCCGGGCCGCGGACCGGTTTCTCGCCCAGGTGCGGCAGGAGCTCTTTGCGGATGACAAAAAGGTGTGAGACCGGGTATCTGACACCGGCTCTGTCAAGAGGGAGAAGATACCGGGACAATAAAATCGCCGGCAGCACCTTCCCTGCGGAAGGCCTGCCGGCGGCGTTTCAACTCTGACAGACAGGATCAGTCGTGTACCTTGATCTGGTGCAGGAGCTGCACGAAGGCGGGATCATAGTGGTTGACGATCTCGCTGTGTCCGATGTCCATGGAGGCGATCTCCTTCATGTCCTCCTCATCCAGCTGGAAATCCCAGATGTCGAGGTTCTGTGCCATGCGCTCCTTGTGGACGGACTTGGGGATCACGCAGACACCCCGATCGATGTTCCAGCGAAGGGCCACCTGGGCTGCGCTCTTTCCGTACTTCTTTCCGATCTTCGTGAGGATGGGATCCGTGAAGATCCCGCGCTTTCCCTCATCGAAGGGACCCCAGGCCTGGGGAATGACGCCGTAGTGCTTCATGGTCTCCAGGTTCTTTCCCTGCTGGAAGAACGGATGGAGCTCGACCTGGTTGACCATGGGGAGCACCTTCACGGTCTCGCAGATGTCGGCGATCACCTGGGGATAGCAGTTTGCCATGCCGATGGCGCGGACCTTGCCCTGCTCCAGCGCCTCCTCCAGTGCCCGCCAGGCGCCGATGTAGTCGCCCATGGGCTGGTGCAGAAGGACGAGATCCAGGTAGGAAAAGCCAAGCTCCTCCAGCATCCTGTCGATGGCCTTGCCGGCCGCCTCATAGCTGTTGTCCTGCACCCAGACCTTGGAGGTGACAAAGATCTCCTCTCTCGGAATGCCGGACTCCCGGATCGCCTCGCCGACGGCCTTCTGGTTTCCGTAGGCCTGGGCGGTGTCGATCAGGCGGTATCCCGTCTTCAGGGCATCCAGCACGGCCTGCTTGCAGGCGTCGAAATCCGGGATCTGGTAGACGCCGAAGCCCTCTATGGGCATCTTGACGCCGTTGCGAAGTGTCACGTTTTTGATTTCCATCTCAGACTCCTTTCGGTCAGTCCTGTGCGTTGAAGTCAGGTGCAAAGGAGGCGTAGCCCTGCAGTGCCTCTTTGGTGGCGGTGTAGTAGCGCTTGTTCTTGTCCACCGCGGCGATCTCTGCCATCTCCTCATCGGTCAGGGCAAAGTCGAACAGATCGATGTTGTCCCGGATGTGCTGGGGGTTGCGGGAGCCGGGGATCACGATGTTGCCCATCTGGATGTGCCAGCGCAGGATGATCTGGGCATTGCTCTTGTGGTACTTGGCAGCGAGCTTTGCAAAGACGGGCTCGTTGACCAGGCTCTTGTCGCCGTGGCCGAGAGGATACCAGGCCATGATGACGGCGCCGATGGTCTTGAGATACGCGCGGAGCTCGGTCTCAGGGAAGTAGGGGTGTGCCTCCACCTGGACGACAGAGGGCTTTACGCTGGCGCTGTCTGTGATGCGGCGGATCTCCTCGATCGAGAAGTTGGACAGACCCAGGGACCGGACCTTGCCCGCCTTCACGGCGTCCTCCATGGCGCGATATGCGGCGTCGACCTCGCCGACGGGCTGGTGCAGGAAGAGCAGATCGATGTAGTCGGTGCCGAGGCGCTGCAGGGTCTCGTCGATGGCCTTTGCGGCAGTGCCGTAGACGCTGGGCCAGAGCTTGGTGGAGACGTAGATCTCGTCCCGCTTGACGCCGGCTCTCTTGAGTCCTCTGCCGACCGCCTTCTCATTCATGTAGGCGTTGGCGGTGTCCACCATGGTGTAGCCGTTGGTGAAGGCCTGGTAGACAGCCTCTTCTGCGTCCTTGGGGGACATCAGAAAGGTGCCGATGCCGGCGGCGGGGATTCGGGTTTCATTGTTTAAAGAGAAGGTTTCCGTCTTGTATTCCTCCATGTTTGGTATGAAGTGTTATGGCGTATCGCCTTGTGTTCCTGCTTTCATGCTGTATTATAGGGACAAGCCGGGGATAGTTACAGAATCAATCCTGTATACGGGGATTCACGAAATGAATACTGACGGGAAGCGCACAATACACGGAAAATCAGGCCGAAACCGGCAGGTATGCCGCAGGTGAATACCCGGTTCCGGATTGGACATTGTACGCAAAGAGGAGAGCCGGGTAAAATAGTACTGCAGATTCCATGGGGGAGGATGCTTCCCGCCGGATCCGCACACTGCAGGAGGAGACAGCCTTGTTAACCTACGAAGAGATGCAGTATTTCGCCGCCTTTGCCGAGTATGGAACCCTCACCGAGGTGGCGGAAAAATTTCATATCTCCCAGCCGACCATCACCCGGGCGATGAAGAAGGCGGAGGACGTGTTTGGCGTTGCCCTGTTTGACCGGACCAAGAACAGCATCCGGCTCAACGACAACGGCACCCACGCGGCCCAGGAGATCACGACGCTCCTGAAGCAGACGGATGAGATGATCGCCAGGGTGCGCGCCTTCGACCGGGCGAGCCGCACGATCGCCATCGGGTCCGCCGCGGCGCTGGAGCTGCCGGACCTGATCGGGACGATCTCCCATCTGTTCCCGCAAAAGTCCATCACCACGGAGTTGGTCCTGCCAAAGGACCTGCTGCAGGGACTGCGGGAGGGGGTCTACCAGCTGGTGATCCTGCCGGGAGACCTGGGGCAGGAGGTCGTGGAGCGGGAAAAGCTCGCCACCTGCTGGATCGGGGAGGAGCACCTGATGTTCTACCTGCCCAAGGACCACCCGCTGGCGGACAGGCCCTCCCTGACCCTGGCGGACCTGAACGGGGAGGACATGCTGCTGTTCTCGGAGATCGGCTTCTGGGGCGATCTGGTGCGCAAGAAGATGCCGGACTCCCGGTTCCTGATGCAGAGCGAGCGGTACACCTTCTCGGAGCTGATCGCCAACTCGGTGTTGCCCTGCTTTACCACAGACCTCTCCCTGAAGTACTACGGGAATGCCCTCCAGGACCGGATTGCGGTCCCGATCACGGACCCGGAGGTGAACATCACTTACTACCTGGCCTGCAGGGCACAGGATAAGCGAACCTATGCGCCGTTGTTTCGGCAGCTGGAAAAGAGAAAATAGAGAAACGGATTCCGGAAGGCGGGAATTGGTATTTTGTGCGATGCCAAGACCGAAGTTTCCCTGAAATGGAAAGGAATCCGGAGAAAAGGAAGGGGAGAATGAAAAAAGCACAGATCAG
Organism: Lachnospiraceae bacterium; assembly: GCA_051886435.1. Lineage (GTDB taxonomy): Bacteria > Bacillota > Clostridia > Lachnospirales > Lachnospiraceae > CAG-791. Next base: position 22,487 of record JBJEYC010000415.1, on the reverse strand, counting down.
GCTGAGCGAACTACTGGATGCGATGGAAATGGCAGACGATGAATCTGTCACAGTCCTCGATGCGGAGACCGGGGAGCTCCACTATTATGACGAAATGGAAAACATCATCGACGGGGATTCGGCAAGCGAGGAGGAACTGGAGGCAATCTCGGACGCAGACCGCTACATACCCCTGCCAGGTCAATACCAGATCGACGAGTACAGCATCATGGAGGACTATGTGAACGCTCTTCCTGAGGGAACCTACCAGAGTGAGCTGTACGATGCCATCCAGGGCCGCGGCGCCTTCCGCAGGTTTCAGGACATGATCAGCGATCATGATGACTGGGACCGGTGGGACAGGTTCCGCCTTGCAGAACTTGAGCAAAAGGGCAGAGAGTGGGCAGAATCCTGGGGGGTAGAGATCATCGAGGATCAGCCTCCTCTCCTGGGCATCCTGGATGAGGAACAGGAGGAGCATGTACGGAAGGTCCTGATTGTCATCGACATGCAGAAGGACTTCATTGATGGAGCACTTGGGACAAAAGAAGCGCAGGCGATCGTCCCAAATGTCATCCGGAAGATCAGATCATATCAGAAGGAGGATGTCTGGGCGACAAGAGATGCCCACGGGGAAGACTATCTGCAGACACAGGAGGGGCAGTACCTCCCGGTACCGCACTGCATCCGGAAGACACCCGGTTGGAAGATGCCGAAGGAGATCGTGAAATTGATCCCGCAGGAACACATCTACAACAAGGAGACCTTCGCCTCGGTGGAGCTTGCCGAGAAGATGCAGGCACTCTCGGAAAAGGGAAAGCTGGAGATTGAGCTCGTGGGGCTCTGTACTGACATCTGCGTGATCAGCAACGCACTGATGCTGAAGGGATTTCTTCCGGAGGTGAAGATCTCGGTGGATCCCGCCTGCTGCGCCGGGTCGACGCCGGAGAAGCAGCAGGCGGCGCTGGAGGTCATGCGTTCCTGCCAGATCCAGGTAATCTGACACACAGCTGCCACAGTGCATGCCGGAGGAAATTCTTCGACATCCGCGCCTCGACCGGCATTTCCGACTTCTGGAAGGCGGTTCTCTCGATTCGCGCTTTGCGGCGTGCCGAGCGGAACAGGAGAAAGCGCTGCCGTCTGCCTCCGGTGATATGGAATTCCAGTTATCAAAACAGGGGCTGCTGCATTTCTGCAGCAGCCCCTGTGGGTTTTCTTCAGTTTTCCGTTTTCTTTTGCGCATCGCTCTGTTTCTTTTTGGCCTTCGCATCGCCGAGGCCCTGCTTGGTCCGAACGCTTGGGTCAAACTGCGTGAGATCCTGGACGATGACCGAGGCGGCGATGGCGCCGGCTGCGGGCGGCACAAAGGCCGTGGAACCGGGCAGGTCCCGCCGCTCGGTACACTTTCTGGTGGTGCCGGGTGGGCAGATGCAGTGGTGCAGGCAGGAGTTGTCCGTGTCGATGGGGCGGATCGCGGGCTCTGTCGAGTAGACCACCTTGAGCTTTTTCACGTGGCGCTTTCGAAGCTCATAGCGCATGACCCGGGCAAGCGGATCCCCGCTGGTCTTGTAGATGTCGGTGACGGTGAGCTTGGTGGGATCGATCCGGTTGCCGCAGCCCATGACCGAGATCACCGGGGTGCCGCAGGCGATGGCCTCCATGATGATGCTGATCTTGCCGGACACGGTGTCGATGCAGTCCACCACGTAGTCGTAGGCGGAAAAGTCGAATTCCGAGGCGTTTTCCGGGAGGTAGAAGGTCTTGTGGGTGTTGACGGTGATCGTGGGGTCGAGATCGGCGACGCGCTCCGCCGCCACGTCCACCTTGTACTTTCCGACGGTCTTTCTTGTGGCAAGGAGCTGGCGGTTTAAGTTGGTCAGGCAGATCCTGTCGTCATCGATAAGGTCCAGGGTGCCGACGCCGCTCCTGGCAAGAGCCTCCACCACGCTCCCGCCGACGCCGCCGATTCCGAAGATTGCAACGCGCTTTTCGCGCAGCAGCTTTACCGCCTCCGGTCCGAAGACCAGCTCCATTCTTGAATATTGATTCAGCATAGTTCCTTTCCTATCATTTCCCCGACGGGCCGATCCCTCCGGAGCGCGATACAATTCACAGGCAAGAAACTATTTTGCGCAATCGAATCGGAATTGTCAACATGCCGGGTTTGCCTGGCGCCGGTCCGCCGTGTATGATGATGCCAGAACGGAGGTTTTTGGGATGGAACGAAACAGAGAGAACTGCCCCTTTGAGAAGGAGGAGACCACCTGCATGGACAAGATCCGGCTGTTTCGGGGGCTTCCCGAGGCATCCCGGGAGAAGCTGATGGAGGGGGTCATCCACAGGAGCTATGCCGCCGGGCGGGTCCTCATCGAGGAGGAGGAGAAGGTCCGCTACATCCTGGTGATCCGGAAGGGACGGGTCAAGATCTGCCGGAGCGACGCGGAGGGCGAGGAGCACATCCTGGACATCCTGCATGACGGCCAGGCGATCTGGCACGACCTGTTTCTGAAGGAGCCGGTCTACCACTACTCGGCGGTCTGCCTGACCGACGTGGACGCCTGCCTCTTCAGCCGGGAGGAGTTCATGCGCATCATCACCGGGGAGCCGGAGATGGCCCTGGGGCTGATCGCCATGCTCTCCACCGAGCTGACCGAGGAGAAGGAGAAGGTGATGCTCCTCTCGATTCGGGATCCGGACACGAGGCTTGCGGGGTTTCTCCTGGACCGGGATGAGAAGTGCCTGAACGGCCACATCAGCATGAAGCTCTCGGACATCGCAGCGAGCATTTCCCTGCGCCAGGAGACCGTGAGCCGGAGCCTCTCCCGGCTTCAGAAGGCGGGATATCTTGCGCGAACCGGGCGGGGGGAGCTGAAGGTCATCGACCGGCAGGGGCTGTTGGCCTTTTTCCGCCGGACGGAACAGCCGGATAAAAAATCAATCGAAACTTGATTACAATCAAAGAACCGGACCCAGCGCCGTGCTATCTTTTGTCTCGTCAGAGCAAGAGAGCACGGCGCGTTTTTCGTGCCGGGAAAGGAGCAGGATGGTTTCGGCAAGAGTACATTCCATTGAGACCTTTGGGGCAGTGGACGGACCGGGAATCCGGTTTGTGGTCTTTCTGAAGGGCTGTGCGCTGCGGTGCAAGTTCTGCCACAACGCGGACACCTGGGATCCGGCAAGCCGCGACATCCGGACGGCGGATGAGCTTCTGCAGCAGGCACTGCGCTACCGCAATTACTGGGGAGAAGAGGGCGGCATCACGGTGAGCGGCGGGGAGCCGCTGCTGCAGATCGACTTTCTGCTGGAGTTCTTCCAAAAGGCAAAGGCCGCCGGCGTCTCCACCTGCATCGACACCGCAGGGGAGCCCTTCACGAGACAGGAGCCCTGGTTCTCGAAGTTCCAGGAGCTGATGAAGGTCACGGACCTGCTCCTTGTGGACATCAAGCAGATCGACCGGGCAAAGCACATCGCCCTCACGGGAAAGCCCAACGACAACATCCTGGACATGTTCCGATGTCTTTCCGACCTCGGAAAGCCGATCTGGATCCGCCAGGTGCTGGTGCCGGGCTGGACCGACGATCCCAAGGACCTTGCGCGTGAGGCGACGTTCATCCGCACCCTCTCCAACGTGAAGAAGGTGGAGGTGCTCCCCTATCACACGATGGGCGCCTACAAGTGGGAGAAGCTGGGCATTCCCTATCCCCTCGAGGGGGTCAAGCCGCCGGATGCGGCAGCTGTGGCACGCGCCGAGCAGATCCTGACGGGCCGGGGCTGAGAGACAGGACAACTGCAGACATTTTTATATAGAAAGGAGCCGACAATGGCACAGGAAGCATGGAGAGGTTTTACCGGTACACACTGGAGAACGGACGTCAACGTCCGGGATTTCATCCAGAACAACTATACGCAGTACGACGGGGATGAGAGCTTTCTCGAGGGACCGACCAAGGCGACAGATACCCTCTGGGGAGAGCTGCAGCAGCTCCAGAAGGCTGAGCGGGAGCGGGGTGGCGTGCTCGACTGCGAGACCGAGGTGGTCTCCGGCCTGACCGCCTATGGCCCGGGCTACATCGACGAGAAGACCAAGGATCTGGAGCAGATCGTGGGCCTGCAGACCGACAAGCCCCTGAAGCGGGCCTTCATGCCCTACGGCGGCATCAAGATGGCGGAGGAGGCTGCCTCCACCTACGGCTTTACCGTCGATCCCAAGTTCCACAAGATCTTCACCGAGTATCACAAGACCCACAACCAGGCGGTGTTCGATGCCTACACCGATGAGATGCGCGTGGCCCGCCACTGCCACATCGTGACCGGACTTCCGGACACCTACGGCAGAGGCCGGATTGTCGGCGACTACCGCCGGGTTGCCCTCTACGGCATCGACTACCTGATCGCGAAGAAGAAGGAGGACCTGGAGAACTGCGGCGACGGCACCATGACCGATGACGTGATCCGCCAGAGAGAGGAGCTCGCCGACCAGATCCGCGCCCTGCAGGGCATGAAGAAGATGGCAGAGAGCTACGGCTATGACATCTCGGGGCCCGCAACAACCGCCAAGGAGGCCGTCCAGTGGCTCTACTTCGGATATCTGGCAGCCATCAAGACCCAGAACGGCGCCGCGATGAGCGTGGGAAGAGTCTCCACCTTCCTCGACATCTACATCCAGCGGGATCTCAACGAGGGCAGAATCACCGAGCAGGAGGCCCAGGAGCTCATTGACCACTTCGTCATGAAGCTGCGCATGGTCAAGTTCGCGAGAATCCCCTCCTACAACCAGTTGTTCTCCGGCGACCCGGTCTGGGCAACCCTGGAGGTCGCAGGCCTTGGACAGGACGGCCGCCACATGGTGACCAAGAACGACTACCGCTTCCTGCACACCCTCGAGAACATGGGACCTGCTCCGGAGCCGAACCTGACGGTGCTGTACTCCAAGCGCCTTCCCGAGAACTTCCGGACCTATGCGGCGCGGATCTCGGTCCGCACCAGTTCCATCCAGTACGAGAACGACGATGTGATGCGCCCGATCTGGGGCGATGACTACTCCATCTGCTGCTGCGTGTCTGCCACCCAGACCGGCAAGGAGATGCAGTTCTTCGGCGCAAGAGCGAACCTCGCCAAGGCCCTTCTGTATGCGATCAACGGCGGCGTGGACGAGAAGTTCACGGACAAGAGCGGAAAGCACATGCAGGTGGCACCGCCCTATGCCCCGATCACCTCGGAGTACCTGGACTACGATGAGGTGATGGAGAAGTACGACCGCATGCTCGACTGGCTGGCAGGTCTCTACGTCAACATCCTGAACCTGATCCAGTACATGCACGACAAGTACTACTACGAGGCGGCAGAGATGGCTCTCATCGACACCGATGTCAGACGCACCTTTGCCACCGGCATTGCGGGCTTCTCCCACGTGATCGACTCCCTGTCTGCCATCAAGTACGCGAAGGTGAAGACCATCCGCGACGAGAGCGGCCTGGTGGTGGATTACAAGGTGGAGGGCGACTTCCCCAAGTACGGAAATGACGACGACCGGGCGGATGCCATCGGCGTGGAGCTCTTAAAGAACTTCATGACCAAGATCCGCAAGCACCACACCTACCGGAACTCCGAGCCCACCACCTCGATCCTGACGATCACCTCCAACGTGGTCTACGGCAAGGCGACCGGCGCAACCCCGGACGGAAGAGCGGCCTTCACACCGTTCGCACCCGGTGCTTCACCGAGCTACGGCGCAGAGCAGAACGGGCTTCTTGCCTCGCTCAACTCTGTCGCGAAGATCCCCTATGAGTGGTCCCTGGACGGCATCTCCAACACCCAGACCATGAACCCCTCGGCCCTCGGCCACAGCGAGGATGAGCGGGCCAAGACCCTGGTCCAGGTGATGGACGGGTACTTTGCAAACGGTGCCCACCACCTGAACGTCAACGTGTTCGGCAAGGAGAAGCTCGTGGATGCCATGGAGCACCCGGAGAAGCCCGAGTACGCAAACTTCACGATCCGTGTCTCCGGCTATGCGGTCAAGTTCATCAGCCTGACGCGTGAGCAGCAGCTCGACGTCATCGCCAGAACCTGCCACGAGACACTCTGATCCGTTGGGAGGAACAGCTGCCGGTTTCAGCTGGGGACCGACAGCTGTCTTTTGTTTTGAACCGAATCGCGCGCAGCGCTGCATATGAGAATCGTTGGACCTTTTTGGCATCCGGATTGGCTTGCATTTCGGGGAATCCAGGTATCTCGTGAAATCGTTCCGGCAAGGATGGTATGGGGATGAAACTCATGATTGGCCGGCCGATATAAATGGGGCTTGCAGATTTGCAAGGGACTTGACAAACTCACCTTGCTTATGAGAGCCCCATGGATGAACGCTCGACGCCAATCAAGGTCATCCGTGGGTTATTTTTTGCGCAGAACACAGAAAAGAGGAAGAGATGGCAAGGCCGTTTCTTCCTCTTTTATCTATGCTGAAGTTTATCGCGGTATCCCCCAGCGGAGAAAGCTGTGAGGGTTGGGGATAACCTTGACGGAGTATCGCGCTCGCGCGATTTGGGTCAGGAATCAAACCAGAACAAAACAGGGCGGCAACTCCCGCAACATCTGCGGGAGCTGCCGCCCTTTGTCGCTCCGTGAGAAAAGCAGAGCTCAGAACAGAAGCTGATCGTCTGCCTTGTCATTTGCGCTGTCCCGGACCCAAACCCGGGAGGGAGAGAGGGTCTGCACGTCGTCGCCGGCCCGGTGCTCACTCCGCAGGTACTGGGTTCCGCGGCTCAGGGAGGCCTGCACCAGGTTCAGTACATAGATGTTGCTAAACCGGTCATAGATCTCCCCGCCGGAGAGCGCCGAGAGACAGATGAGCTGGGTGTTGTTCTTTTTTGCCAGCGACATCATCGGGATCAGAAGGTGCGCCGAGCTCACCACGCCGAAGGGATTGTCCATCAGCAGGACCTTGCCCTCATTTCCCTCCGCGAACAGATCATTCTCGTCGCGGCGCATGTAGTAGAGCAGGCTCGATAGGATGACAAAGGCTGAGACAAAGCCCTCGCCGCCGGAGTTGCGCGTGACATCGGTCCAGGTGATCGGAACCTCCCGATTTGCCTCGATCTTGTGAAGGTGGATGTGGACACTGGTGGTGCCGACCACCTCGTTGTAGAGCTCCCGGGTGGTGAGGCGCCTTCCGACAAGGTCGTGCAGGGCGGTCTTCTTCAGGTCAGGTCCCAGGGCTGCCAGTCCGTCTGTGACCAGGGAATCAAACATGCTGTCCAGGTGCTGGCGGTAGGTGTCCTCATTGGCAGAAAAGTCGGGAAGCTCGATCCGGAGCATCTTGACAGGTCTGCCGCCGATGCGGATCGTGGAATTGCCGTCGATCTTGCCGAGTTCTGCGTGGACGCTCCGGACATAGTCGAAGAGCTGGTCCGTGAGCTGTTCCCGGTCGCGCCGGACAAAGGCAAGATCCACCTCGAGCTTCTGCATGGCTTTGTCAATGGAGTCCAGGACATCGGCAAGGTGCTTGTTTACCTCCCCCGGCGTATTTCCGGCATCGACCATGGAGGAGAGACTCTGGAGGGGCCGCTGGAAGAAGTCTTCCTCATATTTCTTCTCGCCGAGGAGGCGCAGCAGAATGCTGATAAAGAGCTGTCGCTCGTCCTTCCTGCGGTTCTCGCTCCCGCTGAAGGCCTCCTGCAGGGTTCTGGTATAGGATCGGAGTTCGTCCTCTGTCATCTGGGAGAAGTCCTCGGGGAGTTCTGCCGCCTTGCCGAGGGATTCTGCCTCTGCCCGGCAGGCATCGAGGCGGTCCTGCATGGAGCGGCAGAGCTGCCCTCTTGCCTCGAACTGCCTTTTTGCCCGGTCATGGCGCTGTTTCTCTCCGGTGAGGCGTGCCCGCTCTGCGGGATAGTCTTTCTTTTGAAGTTCACTCTCTGCAAGGGGCTCCTCCCGGCCGCAGGTGTCCCGGATCTGCTGCAGGACCGCGTCTCGTTCGCTTGCAGCCACCGCAGCGGAAGCACTCCTTTCGTTGTACTCCTCGGTGAGGGCGCGGATTCTCTGCCCCAGTTCTTCGAGCTGTTCGTGGATTCGATCCATGGCCTCCTCACTGGGCTCGACATGCTCGAAGGCATCTTTCTCCATCTGGTAGCGCCGCATGCCGGCGTCGAGCTTTCTGCGGAGCCGGTCGAGGGCTTTCTGTGCCTCTGCCTGCTCATCCTCAAGGCTCCGGAGTCTGCCGCCGGTCTTCTCCTCGATGGCATGGTAGCGCCCCTCGGCGGCCGCGATGTCGGAAGGGTCAATGGTCAGCGTCTGCGGCTTTTCGGGAACCGGTCTTTCGGAGAAGGCGGCATAGGCAGCAAGATGCTCCTCCGCCTCCTTCACGGCGCCGGAGAGAAGGGCTGCCTCCCCAATCCGTTGCCGGATGGCAAGATCCAGGTCCTTCTCCTCCTGGAGGAGGTTAGTTTGTTCCCGGTCGAGGGCTGTCTTTTCCTGCTCTGCCGCCTCCTTTTCCCGGAGCCTTGTGAGCATGGTCTCATAGGCCTTTTGCAGCGCCGCAAAGTCCTGGGTGCGCTCTCCGAGCGCCTTTTTCTCTGCGTCCAGGGAGAGCAGGAGCGCGGAGAGTTCTGCCTCGCGGGCGCGGAGGGCGGTCAGATTCTCCTGCGCCCTGCTCTTTTTCTCCTGAAGGGACAGTGCCCGCTCTTCCAGGTCGGAAAGGAGCTTCTTTGCGTCCTCATAGTCATCCTGCGTGAGTGTCTGGCTGCGGATGGTCTCCATCCTCTGGAAGGTGGCATCGGAAGCCTCGCGCTTTTGGGTGAGACGCTCCATCATGCTCTCCCGCTTCTGTCCAAGCTGCGACAGCATCTCTGCTCGCTTTTTTTCATCGAGCAGGGCATGGTTGAAGTACAGATAGAAGTGGGCATCGCCCGCCTCCACAAGCGTCCCATCGGAGGTCTCCTCTGCAACTTCCCCGGTCAGGCTCTCCCTTGTGACGATGGGAATCGGCGTGTCTGTGTAGATCTTCCGCTCGTCCGAAGAGAGACGGGCAAGTTCTGCCTTCGAGAGGATCAGGGCATAGGGGAGGAAAGGATGGGCTTTGACCAGCGCCTCATTTTCCTTCGCGGATTTCCCGTTCTTCTGGAGCCACTGAAGGCCGTAGACGACGGGGAGATCCGCCCGGGCAAATTCCTGAGAGAGGGCATCGGAGAGCTTTACGGTTCGTCCGGTTTTCAGGGAGTCCAGCTCATTGTCGATGCTGCTGACAAAGAGCGTCATCGTGCGCACGGCATCCTCAAAGGCGGCGCGCTTCTCCTGCAGGGCGCCAAGGATTCCCGCCCTGTCGTAGAGTGAGGTTTCCGGGAGCCCCGCATATTTCAGAATGTCTCTCCGAAGAGAGAGCTGTTCTTCCAGGTCCTGGATCTTTGCGGCCGTCCGTTCCCTTGCCGTCTCATTGTCGTAGAGCGCGCTGACCGCTGCGTTCACGGCATCTTCCCCGGCGCGGATCTGTCCGGAGAGGGCACTCTGCTCCCGCAGGGCAGCGGTCTTTTTCCCGGCGTTCTCCCGGATCTTCTGGGAGATGGCGGCATCCTCTGCCTCCATGGTCCCCTCGGGATAGCGCCGAAGAAGGTTCCGCGCAAGACCTGCCTGGTAGCGGCGGTTGTAGCGCTCCTCCTCGTCATCGTACCCGCCAATCTTCGCGTCCAGGCTGCTGATTCGGCCGATCGCTTTTTCCCCGGCAGCCCGGTTCTTCAAAATGAGCGCTTTGACCTCTCTGTGTCTTGCCTCTTTCTGTGCCCGGTCGCTGGTGCAGGCGGAGAGATCCTGCTGTTTCTGCCCGCGCAGCGCCTTGTAGTGCCGCTCCAGGATCCCGCCAAGGTAGTCATGCTCCGGGAGGAGTTCCTTTTCCTCGCCCCGTGCGACCTCGATCTTCTGCAGAATCTGCGTGATGACATCCTGCTGGGCATTCACATCCGCCAGGGCGGAGGCGAGTTCCTGCTGGTGTTGGGCCCTCGTGCAGGCTTCCTGCTCCGCGTGTGCCCTCGAGAGCGCTTCCTGGGACTGGAGGCGTGCCGATTCCCGCGCGTTCCAGAGCTTTTGCTTTTCGTGCCATTTGCCGGAGAGCTCCTCCAGGTTCAGATGCTGCAGCTCCTCGTCGAGTTCCTCCATGGCGTCCGCCTCACACTCTGCGGCATCTTCCGCCGTCTCCTGCCCGTGCTCCATCGCACGCAGGAATCCGAGAATCCGGGAGAGCGCCTCCATCCGGTCCTCTTCCGCCTGATTCCAGCCCACGGCGTGCTCCCGCAGGGCGACGGAATCCTGCTGAAAGGCCTCTACCCGCTCTTTTCTGCGGATTTGGACATCCTGTTGCTGGCACTGCAGGATATATTTCTCCATCAGATCCTGGAATCCCCGAATTCTGCCGCCCTCGCTGCCATCGTCAGCTGTGGAGCGCCCGAGCTTTTTCTCGATCTCATCCAGAAACCACTTGTCCACCAGGTCCTTCTCCTGCCGGCAGTCCTTGAAGAGCTCCCCGAGACCCGCCTCCTGCTCGTTGACCTTGTGGATGATGTTCTCCCACTCCCGGTAGTTGATCCGGTACTGCAAGAGGCGCTGGAAGTAATCCCGACGCTGGGAGGTGTTGTTCATGTCGAACGTATAGAAGCCGATGTCCGGATTTCTCCGGTACTGATCAAACAAAAACCTGCACTGGAGCCAGTTCTTGACGCGCACGGCCTTGCCGTCCCGCTCCACAACGGGCAGGTGCTGGATATCCTGCTCACAGTCCTCCTGATAGGCGCAGAGGAGGTTCATAATGTCGAGATGATCCGTCCCGGGCTCATCGAGCTTCGGGTTTTTGCGCACCATCATGCCGGTCAAGAGGTATCCCGCGTGGGAATCCAGTTCCCACTCCACCAGGATGAAGGAGGGCTGTGAGGTGCGGAAGTAGTCGGCGAACATCCTGGTCTTTGCATTCCGATACTTGGTGTGCACAAAGGGGGCGGAGAGGAGCTGGACCAGCACGGATTTTCCACCGCCGTTCTGCAGGGAGATCAGGGTGCTCTCGCCGTTTAGAGAGAGCAGTTCATCCGAGATGCGGATGGCGTCATGGTTGTAGCTGATATTGATGAGACGGATGCGGTTAATCCTGCTCATTGATTTCGTCCTCCCTGCCGAGTGCGCGGCGTACCCGGTCAAAGTTTGCGCGGTTTAAGAGGTTCCAGTCCATGAAGTGGTCGAGCTTTGGCGTCGTGAGGATCATCTCATCCCGGTCGATGAAAGTGACAAGCCCCTGTTCCTCGAGAAAGTGCAGAATCCCGTAGAGGAAGCCCTCCTTTGTGGTCTTCTTTCGGGTGAGCCGGTCGTCCGACTTGAGCGCCTCGAAGGCATGCTGCATGCCGGAGAACGAGATGCCGATCTCTGCCTGCTGTTTTTTGTCGTATCGGTCGACGCCCTCCTGCAGATAGGAGGAGACCTTGTTCTGCAGGTCCCCTGCAAGGAGAAAATCCCTTGTCTTGGCACTGGCGCCCTGCCCGTCGTAGAACTCGACGAGGAGCACACAGATCACGAACATGGCAAGGTCGTAGTCGGCGGTCCGAGCAAGGCTCCGGCACAGCCTATTCTTGAGCTCCTGCCGGGAAAAACCCAAGTACAGGTTGTCCTCCCGCGGAATGAGGTAGATCACGTCCGCATAGCGCTCGATGTCGCATCCCAGGGCATCGCCCTGCTGTTGCACCAGCGTCTGCACGTCGGCGCGCTCGGTATAGCTCCGGTAGAGGTCGGGCTCTTCCTTTTCCCGGACCTCATGCCGGGTGAGCAGGCAGGAGAAGAGCTCCTGCGCCCGTGTCACATCTTCCTGTTCAAATGTCATGATTCCTTTCCTCCAGAAAGCTTCAGGCATACATTGGTGCAGCGGATGGTCCGGGGACCCTCCGGCGTCTGCAGATCGTAGAAGACGACCGGGGTGTACTGATCCAGCCGGTAGATCTCCACCTGGTGAATGCGGTTCCAGTCAGGGTGCTTCTCCAGAATCTGGAGCACCATCAGGGAGAGCTCAAAGCTGCCGCTCTCCTCCTGAATGTACATCGCGCGCTCCTTCTCCAGGGCATCGATGTCGAGGGTCTCGGTCTTTAAGAGCTCTACCATGATCTCCTTGAAGATTTCCGGCGTCGGGATCAGGATGTCGAGGAGAGAAGCATCCTCCTGCGCCCGCTTCCAGATATCATGGAGTGTCACCCGCCCGGTCTCCTGCAGCAGGCCAAAGAACAGAGTCAGGCAGTTCTCATAGAGCGCCATCTTCTTTCGATGCGTCTCTTCCTGTTCCCGCTTCCATGCCTCTTCATCAAAGACGTCGGTGTCCGCCTCCCCCTCCTCCTGTTCCTCCTCGAGGACAGACTGGGGCTCCAGCGCCCGGTTGATATTGAACATCCGCACCGGATCCTTGACAAACAGGGGAAACAGGACGTGGTCGAGGTTCTCCAGAATGCCCGGGTCGTCCAGAACCTTCTCGAAGAGAGCGCTCCGCAGTGGAAAGCGCTGTACGGCAGCCATGTCGGAGATCTTCTCGAGTTCGCTGTCGTAGAGGGCGCGCATATCGAAATGGTTGCTGAGGATTCGCTGGTACTCGTCGATGGCCCGGGAGAGATAGCTCTCGATCTCCTGCAGATCCCGGAGCTTGTCCTCCTCAGCCTTCGTGAAATGGACCGCATCCATGCTCCGAAATTCCTGTTCCCTGGCCTGGACGTTCTTCCGGTACCCCTCGAACTTCTGCTTCGTGGAGTCGATGGTGTCCAGGTCCTCCTCCAGGATCTTCCGGTACTCTGCAATCTCATAGTCCAGGGCGTTGCGCTTGATGCGGACCATGGCCTCCTGAATTTTCTGTACCTGGATGCGCATCAGGTTAAAGATGTTTCGAACGTCGTCCAAGGCCTTGTCATAGCTCTGCTTCTCCAAGTGGAGCTGAAAGATCATCTCGTGGATCGAGAGCTTTAGGTTGTTCTCCACCTCCAGGGTTCCCAGGAGCAGGTTGTAGCCGTCGTCGGTCAGGTAGTAGGAGGTGCGGCGCTCACCGGCGTCGGTGTAGATGATGCGGTTTGCAATGTAGCTGATCCGGATCGGCACCGTCTCATTTTTGGCAAAGTCAAAGCCTTGGAAGAACATGGGACTGCCGTCATTGGAGAGAATCGTGTTCACGATGAAGGAGGAGAGGTTATAGCTCTCCTCGTTGGAGAGCGGAAGGTGGAGAGAGGTATCGTTCAGCCCCATCACAAAGGTCGCGACGTCGTCCATCGTGCAGGGCTCCTCTTTCAGAGACTGTTCCATCAGGAACAGGAGAATGGCAAAGAGCAGAACGAGCTGCTGGTCACTGCTCTCGATACCGAAGTCCTTCCAGGTAAATTTCTGGGTGCTGTTTGTCATCAGAAGGGCGTAGAGCCCCACCCGCTTCATGCGCTCCGGAAAGTTTTTCAGAAAGTCATATTTCATGTCAGTAGTCGCTCCCGTTCAGAATCTCCTGTGGAATATAGCGCCCCGCGTTCAGAATGTCGGTCATCTGCTCCGTATCCTCCTTTTGAAAGAAGGAGAAGAAGAGACCGCTCTCCCGGCGCACCTGTCCCTCCTTTGTCTCAGGAAGACAGGAAACCTTTGCTGCCTTTTTCAGCATCGCAAGGTAGGCGGGGACAAAGGGGCGGATCAGCCTGCCGGCTGTCTCCTGAAAGGACTTTGCCAGGGTCTCATAGATCAGGATCCCCTCCCAGTCGAGATCGCCGAAGTAGAGGAGCTGGTTTCGGGGATCCCGAAGATAGGGCTCTGCGCTGATGTCAAAGTCCTGAAAACTTGCCACGACCCGCTTTCCCGCTCCGTAGAGCAGTGTCCCCACGGGGACGCCGAGGATGTCCCGGTGTCCCTGGAGCAGGTGGGTGCGCATGCCGTAGAAGGGGTCCTTGTTCTCGAGGATCAGCGCATTCTGGGGAACCGTGCGGTCTCCGGCATAGGCGGCAAACGGTTCTGCAGTTCGGATCATGTGCAGGAGGCCGGAGTCGATTCCGCAGTGGGAAAGGAGCGTCTTCCCGCCGCCCTGGGAGAGAAATTTCTCCCGCCCGAAGATCTCGAAGCTCCGCTCGTTGACAGAGATCGGGAGCGGGGCCTTGTTTCCCTGCTCTCGCAGCCAGGCATCGAGGCGGCGCACGTCTGCCCGCTCCTTCTCGTAGATTTCCAGGTGGGAGAGATAGTAGTCCACCCGGATCCCCGGCACGGTTTGGTAGAGGAGCTCTTCCCGAAGATCCTGTCGATCGATTTCCGGAAGTACCTCCCAGTATCGCAGGCAGAGTGCCGGCTTTTTGCCGTTGGTCCCCGAGCGGGGAATGGGAATGAGTGTATTTTCGCCGACCCTGGCGAGAATGAAGGCTGCCTGGTCCTCATAGGGCTCTTTCTGCTTTGCCCGGAGCAGTTCTTCCAGTGTGACTTTTCTGCGCGCCATCCCATCCTCCCGCCAGTTGGCAGTTCCTGTGACTGTATCCGGTACATCGTACCATATCCGGGCGCCAGTGGGGACCACTTGCCAGGGGCTTCCCGTGGTATACTGTGGTGCATACGGCACAGAATCAAGGAGGTATGATGGAATATGGCAGCGGGCTGGCACTGGTGACGGTGCCGGAGGCCTTTTTGTATGAGGAGGATGGAACCACCGCGGACGAGGTGCTCTCGGGCTGGGCGGTGCGGCTTCTGGAGGCAAGACAGGACCGGAACGGCCGGGTTCCGGTGGAGACCTACTACGGGTACCGGGGCTGGATTGATCCCGGGGTGCTCACGCCGGTGACGGCGCGGGAGCTCATCCGGCGGGAGACGTCCGGGGACGCGCTGGTTGTCAGAAAGCGCATGGCGGATCTTCTGGCCGCACCGAAGGTCCAGGGCGCGCTCCTTGCCACCTACTCCCGCGGGAGCATTCTCGAGAAGACGGGAGAGGAGGAGGCGGGGTACCTGCCGGTGCGCGCAGCAGACGGCAAAACCGGGTATCTCGCCGCATCGAGCCTGATGGCGCGGCAGGACAGCGACGGGTACTTCACCCAGGGCGGAACGGACTGGTTTCTGCACCAGAAAAACCTGACCGCCATCCCGGAGGAGACGCTCCGGCAGCAGGTGGTGGAGATGGCAAAGAGTTATCTGGGCGTACAGTACCGCTGGGGCGGCACCAGCGGCGCCGGCATCGACTGCTCGGGGCTCGTCTCCATGGCCTACCGTCTTGCCGGCATCCTGATCTACCGGGATGCCCAGATCCGCCCGGAGTATCCGATCCACGAGATCCCCTGGGAGGACAAAAAGCCAGGAGACCTTCTGTTTATGAAGGGCCATGTGGCCATGTACCTGGGAGAGGGCAGATACCTGCACAGCACCGGGTATGCCCGGGACTTTGGCTGCGTGTACGCAAGCCTTGTTCCCGGGGCACCGGGATACCGGGAGGATCTTGCCGGGAAGTGGGAGAAGGCGGGAAGTCTGTATCCGCTTGCTTCCGAATAAGACAGCATACAAACTAGTTCGTTGGAGGAACCGATGAAGATTACCGAGGTCAGACTTTACACGATGGAGGTTCCGCTCCGGGTGCCGTTCAAGACGGCCCTTCGCCGGGTGGACAGCGTGCGGGATGTGGTGGTGGAAGTGGACACCGACACCGGAGATAAGGGCTGGGGAGAGGCGCCGCCGACCGGCGTCATCACCGGCGACACGACGGGGGCCATTGTGGGGGCCCTCCGGGATCACCTGATCCCGGCCATCCTGGGCGAGGAGGTGGAGAACCTGGAGCCGCTGCTTCAAAAGGTGCAGCGCGCTGTGGTCCACAACTCGAGTGCCAAGGCGGCCGTCGACATGGCGCTCTACGACCTCTACGGCCAGCGCTTCCAGATTCCGGTGTACCGGATGCTGGGCGGCGCCAGAAACCGGATCGAGACCGACATCACGATCTCGGTGAACCCGCCGGAGGAGATGGCAGAGGATGCCAAGACCGCCATCGCCAGGGGGTATGATACGCTGAAGGTCAAGGTCGGCGTGGATCCCTCTCTCGACACCAAGCGGCTCCTCGCTGTGCGAAAGGCCGTGGGAGATGACGTCCGCATCCGGATCGATGCAAACCAGGCCTGGACCCCGAAGCAGGCGCTGCGGATCCTCTCCGACATGGAGCAGGAGAATCTCCACCTGGAGCTGGTGGAGCAGCCGGTCCCCGCGGCGGACCTTGCGGGGCTCAAGTACGTCACCGAGAACAGCCCGGTGCCGGTGCTCGCCGACGAGGCGGTGTTCTCCCCGCAGGATGCGGTGCGGATCTTCCAGGAGCACGCGGCGGACATGGTGAACATCAAGCTCATGAAGTGCGGCGGCCTCTACAACGCCCTGCAGATCGTGTCGGCCGCAAAGGTCTACGGCTGCGAGTGCATGATCGGCTGCATGCTGGAGGCGAAGATCTCCGTGAATGCGGCGGTGGAGCTCGCCTGCGCGACCGATACCATCACCCGGATCGACCTGGACGGCCCGGTCCTGTGCCGGGAGGACCCGGTGCTGGGCGGCGCGGTCTTTGCCGAGAAGGACATTCAGGCCTGCGATGACCCCGGCATGGGCATCCGCGGTGTGGAGGAAGGTTATCTGAAGGAACTGCGCTGAGAAGAGCCCGCAGAGGATGGATCCCCTGCGGGTTTTCGCATTTTCTTCACAACGAAAATGCGCCGCTGCAGTACAATCGGAAAAAATGGGCGCATACAGGCGCGAGGAGAACAAGATGGTGGACGTCGGGCGATATCAACGGTGCAGGGATGCGGTGGTGGACTGCTGCAGCAGTGTCATCCTGGGAAAGCAGGAGCAGATCTCGCTCCTTCTCACCTGTTTTCTCTGCGGGGGACACGTGCTGCTGGAGGATACGCCGGGCACCGGCAAGACCATGCTCCTTCGGACCTTTGCGGCGGCCACCGGCGGGAGCTTCCGGCGCATCCAGTTCACCCCGGACCTTCTGCCCTCGGATCTGACGGGCATCCACTTCTTCAACCAGAAGACCTCGGACTTTTCGTTCCGCCCGGGTCCACTCTTTGCCAACGTGGTGCTGGCGGATGAACTGAACCGGGCAACGCCCAGGACCCAGTCCGCCCTGCTGGAGGTCATGGAAGAGCACCAGATCAGCGTGGACGGGACGAGCTACCCGGTGCCGGAGCCGTTCCTCGTCATGGCGACGCAGAACCCCCTGGAGTCCTACGGCACCTTCCCGCTGCCGGATGCCCAGGTGGACCGGTTCTTCATGCGCCTGTCCCTCGGCTATCCCACCAGGGAGGAGGAAGAGCGGATCCTGCGGGGCGGCCCCGCCACAGAGCTGCTTGCAAAGGTGCACCAGGTGATCAGCGAAGAGGATGCGGCGTATCTTCGCCGCGCCTACCGGGAGGTGCGGATGTCGGAGGAGGTCTGCGGATATCTGCTCGACATCGTGGAGGCGACCAGGCAGGAGCAGGCGGCGGTGACCCCGGTCAGCGTCCGCGGCACCCGGGCCCTCTACGCCGCAGCACAGGTGACAGCCCTGTTTGCCGGAAGGGACTATGCAGTCCCCGAGGATGTGAAGTACGTGGCCCCCTACGTGCTGCTGCACCGGATTGCAGCGGGCGCGGACGCGGGAAGCGGACGGGCGGAAAAGTTCCTCGCGGATCTTCTCGCGGGGGTGCAGGTGCCCCTGGAGGGGAAGGTCTGAGGAGCATGCCATGATCCTGTTGTTTCTCCTGTTTCTCGTGCTTGCCGCGCTCATCCTGGAGTACTGGTCCGTCGACCGGGCTCCGGAGGAGGTCGGCGCCACTGTCCGGACGGACCGGGCAATCCTGGAGCAGGGGGAGACGTTCTCCCTGCTGTATACGGTGACCAACACCGGCATCCTTCCCCGCTCTTTCGTACACATCTGCCAGTACACTCCGGGGAGCATCGTGGCAAAAGGGAGCAGTCCGCTTCGCTTCACCGAGGAGCGTGTTTTTGACTTTCGGATCTGGATCGGCCCGCGGACAAAGCGCGAGGTCCGGATCCCGGCGGAGGCGGCGCGGCGGGGCTGCTACCGGCTCCCCGCCTTTTCTCTGATGACCGGAGATTTCCTTGGCCTTCGGGAGCAGAAGCAGGAGGGAAAGAGTGAGAGCCGGGAGCTGGTCATCTGGCCCCGGGCGGTCAAAAGCCCTTCCCTCTCCCGGGCCGTCGGCGGCTTTCTGGGGGAGGTGTCCGTGCGGCGCTTTCTCTATGAGGACCCGGTGCTGACGGTGGGCTTTCGGGAGTACACGGGTCGGGAGCCCATGAAGCAGATCTCCTGGACAAGAAGCGCCCAGGGCAGGGGCCTTATGGTGCGCAATCCCGACCACACGGCGATGCCGAGGGTGATGGTTCTTGTGGACACAGATGCCCGGGGGGCGCTCTTTGACGCGGATCTGGTGGAGACCGCCTTTTCCCTTGCCCGGGGCGTTCTGGAGTGCCTCGAAAAGGCGAGAACTCCCTATGCCTTCTCGATGAATGCCGCGGTTCTTGGCGGCACAAAGGACTACGGGTGGATCCCGGAAGGGAGCGGCAGAAAGCACTTCGAGGGAATCCTGGAGGGCCTTGGCCGGGCGCAGTACACGGACCGGGTCTCCGGGGAGGAGATGCGAAACGCCTGCCTTGCGCGCTGCGGCCAGGGAACCGGAATCCTTCTGATTACCCTGCACCGGCAGGATGACTCGGTGTCCGACTTTGCCAGGCGTGCTGCCCGGGCGGGGGCGGAACTTCTGGTTCTTGCGGCAGAGGAGGAAAAGCCATGTTTGTGATGCAGGCACTGCGAATGGCGGATGATCTTTCCCTGTACTACTCCATCGCGGGGATGGTGATCCTCGCACGGGGCGGCAATACCTGGACGTCTGTTTTGACCCTTGTCCTTTTCTCCCTTTCCTTTGGTCTTGCCTGCCTGCTCTCGGAAAAGACAAAGCAGGGAACGGGAAGAGGAGGAAAGATCCTGCATCTTCTGGCAAGGTTTGTTCCGGTTCTTCTTACCGCAGCCTTTCTTCTTTATTGGATGCCCACCCTGGCAGATCGGATCGGAGCCGGCATTGCGGGCGGGTACACGGTATTTCTTCTTGCGGCAGAGCGGGAGCACCCGGACAGGGACAAGGTGGTGCGAAACCTCATCGTGCAGTGCGTCGTCTTTCTGTTTGCGCTCCTGATCCTCGCGGCGGACGGGGATCTGTCGCTTCTTGCCGCGATCGGTGTGCAGATGGTGCTGATCCATCTGTTCTCCGCCATCCTTTTGCTGCGTATTCTGCGGCTTCCGGATGAGGCGGCCGCAGAGACCGGTTTTGCGGGGATCAATGCCGTGCTTCTTGGCATCCCCACCGCGGCGGCGCTTGTTCTTGCCACCCCGGCGGCCCGCCATGCGATGGCGGTGGCGCTTACTTTTTTGTGGAACCGGATCATTGTGCCGGTGCTGATGTGTCTTCTCTGGATCCTCTGGGGGATCTGCTACGGGATTGTCTGGGTGGTGTCCCGATTGTTTCCGGATACTGATAAGGTGATTGCTCCCAAGGAGGTGCTGCAGGAGCAGCTGACCGTTCTTGGTGAGCAGACAGGCCTGCAGCAGACATCCCATGAGGTCTCCCCGTTTCTGATTCTCCTGCGGCAGATCCTGCCGTTTGCGCTCCTTGTCCTTGCGGCGGTTCTGATCTACCGGTTTCTCTCGGCCAATGCCGGGGCAAAGTGGGAGGGACTTACCCCGGAGCCTGTGCGGGAGGAGAAGCTCTCCGCGTCCGGGCAGACGCGTCGGCGGGACCTTCGGCCGCGCCTTGTGGGAAGACAGGCGGCAGATCGGGTCCGGGGAGAGTATCGGAAATATCTGCGGTATCTGAAGGAACAGGGTACAAAGATTGATCCCTCCAGGACCAGCGCTGAGATCCTGGAAGAACAGGAGAGCCTTCGGGGAGAGCAGCCAAAAGAGGAACAGCTCCGTGCCATCTACCTGGCCGCCCGCTATGACGGGCAGGCAAAGCCGGAGGATGCGCGCCTTGCAGCGGATCTCGTAAAACAGATCCGCCGTGGGGAAGAACAGGAAAAGAATTGAGCATTTCGAAGAGGAGGCAGCATGATGCTTACACTGGAACAGGCAAAGAAAATCAATGACGAAAACGTGACGGAGGAGCACCTTCGGCTCCACGCGGGAAACGTGGCGGCATGCATGGAGGCGCTCGCAAAGTACTACGGGCAGGATCCGGACCACTGGGCGGCGGTGGGATACCTCCACGACTATGACTACGAGAAACACCCGGAGGAACACCTGCAGTTCACCGAGGAGCCCCTTCGGGAAAAGGGGGTTCCCGAGGAGGACATCCGGGCGATCTTAAGCCACGGGTACACGATCGTGAACGACGTGGAGCCCAAAACCGAGATGGAGAAGTGCCTGTTCACCTGTGATGAGCTCTCCGGAATCATTCAGGCCTGCGCGAGAATGCGCCCTAACGGGATCACGGATCTGACGATCTCCAGTTTTATGAAGAAGTACAAGAACAGGAAGTTTGCCGCGGGCTGCAACCGGGACATCATCGCCTCCGGCTGTGCGATGCTCGGAAAGGACGTAAAGGAGATCGCACAGATCTGCATTTCGGGCATGCAGGCTCATGCGGCAGAACTCCAGCTCCTCGGCACCGGGGAGCAGGCGTGACACAAAACTTGTGTTTGTGTCAGATTCTTCAAACGGATATGGATAATTTCTGCATCTTCCGGTAAACTTGTGTCGTAGACTGCAGACAGCAGTGGAACCGCTTTTGGGGAGAGAGCGGAGAAAGGGGATCGTATGGATCAGAAGGCAATGTATTCACTGACGTACGGACTGTTCGTGCTGACGGCAAGGGGAGACGGAATTCACAACGAGGACAGCGGCTGTATCATCAACACCGCGGGACAGGTCACCTCGGATCCGAACCGTATTTCCATCTGCGTGAACAAGTCCAACTACACACATGACCTGGTGATGCGGGATGGGAAGTTCAACATCTCGGTCATCGCGGAGGATGCGGAGTTTGCGCTGTTTCAGCGCTTTGGTTTCCAGTCCGGCCGGGAAAAGGACAAGCTTGCGGGCTTTGAGGAAAACTATGAGCGAAGTGCCAACGGACTGGTGTATGTGACTTCGGGCACCAACGCCTACATCTCCGGCGTGGTGGAGAAGACGATCGATCTTGGAACCCACACGATGTTCATCGCGCAGGTCACCGATCTGGATCGGATCGACTACACGCCGTCCGCAACCTATACCTACTACCAGGATCACATCAAGCCAAAGCCCCAGCAGGCGGCAGCAGGAAAGAAGACCAAGACCGTTTGGCGCTGCCGCATCTGCGGCTACATTTATGATGGCCCTGATCTTCCGGCGGACTTCGTATGTCCCATCTGCAAGCACGGGGCAGCAGACTTCGAGAAGGTGGAAATTGAAGCCTGAAATACAGCGGTAATACTATAACAGGAAACAGCCTCGGGGCGTATGCTCCGGGGCTGTTTTGTGCAGGGGATCATTTCCATCAGGCAGTCAGGACACGCTGCCTGTGCCAAAGCAGATGGCATCGAGTTTTGAAAAGTCTGTGATGCAGGCGTCCGCGCCCTCCGGCAGGACCTTTGGGGCGGGACGCCGGTAGAGAATGCCGGGGATGCCGGCGTTTTTGGCAAAGAGCATGTCGCTCTTACTGTCCCCGACGTAGACCGCTTCCCGGGAAGATATGGCATGGCGGCGGAGAAATTCCTGCGCCAGTGCGGGATCCGGCTTTGGAGGAAAGCCCTGGCCGTCGGCGAGGATGTCGTCAAAAAAGGGAAGGATCTTCAGCCGCGAAAGACAGGTGCGGCAGGCATCCTCCGTATCGGAGGAGATGAGGCCAAGAAGGAGTCCCTTCTTTTTCCAGTGGGAAAACCAGTGGGGGAGATCCTCCCCGTTTTTGGGGAGTACCTGCCCGATGGTGGAAGCCTGTTCAAGAATTTTGGAATAATCTTCCGCGTCGATCGGGGCAAGGCCCCGCTCAGCAAGGAGTGGGTTCAGCGTCTTTGCAGCGTCAAGATCGGTGCCGGAGACGATGGGAGAGCCGTCCCGGCTGTGATCCCCCTCGATGCCGCAGGCCAAAAACACGGCTTCTTCCCAGGCGGGGGCATCAGAAAAGCCCCGCTCCCTGGCTGCCCTCTGGGCCATGCGCCGCACCGGCTCCCGAAAGAGGGCGGTCAGATCAAGCAGGGTGTCGTCCTTGTCAAATAGAATGGCCCGAATCATGGAGGTTCCTTTCTGTCCGTTTGAGATAAGGTCCAAAGACCATCCCGGACAGTGTAACATGGGGAAAGGCGCGCAAACAACGGCAAAAGGAAGCGGATAAGAAAAGGAAATATAGCAGAATGATGAGGCAGTAACGCGTTAATCAGAAAAAATTCGTCGAAAAGACCATATTGTTATCGGTTTGAAAATTGAATCCGGGATGGTTATAATCATTACCGAACGTGTGGCAGTCACTGCGTAAATCCAGTTGATTGCCACACGTTTTTTGCGT